>CAKJZO010000030.1 GCA_918298275.1 Spirochaetota bacterium
CCAAGAAACTGCTTGACATGGTCAAGAGCGGTGAGCGTCAGTATCACTTCATCGAAGTCATGGCATGCCCCGGCGGATGTGTCAACGGCGGCGGACAGCCGATTGTTTCAGCACAGGTCAAGATGGAGAAGGATATCCGCGTAGAGCGTGCAAAGGCCCTCTATAACGAGGACAGCGCAAAAGCACTGCGCAAGAGCCACGACAACACGGAGATCAAGACCCTCTACACCGAGTATCTCGGCAAGCCCGGCAGCCACAAGGCTCACGAGCTCCTGCATACCCACTATCAGAAGCGCGAGAAGTACAGCGACTGATTGCAATGGATCTGATTTACCCGTCCGTTTACAGCGGACGGGTTTTTTATTGCCCTCAGAGGGCCCTGCGTCTTCCCTCGAAGTATTTCAGGTCCTTGCCCATAAACAGCGGCGTGGCCATCGCAAGGGCCCTGAAGGTGTTGTCTGCGAACATGCAGATCCAGATTTCGAACAGTGTTGCGTTCAGAACGTGTATGCAGACTATGGTGGCAAGGATCCTGATGCCCCAGGATCCGATGGTCTCGACTATGAAGGTGATCTTTGTCTGTCCCAGTCCGTAGTAGATGCCCTCGGAAACTATCATCAGACCGAAGAGCGGCTCGGAGACGGCAATGAGCTTGAGGACCTTTGTCCCCTGCCTGATCACTTCCTGATCCGGGGTGAAAACACCCATGATGGGTCGGGCGAACAGGAACAGAAGAAGGCCCGTGAATGCCATCATGGCCATCGTCAGTATTATGGATTGCCTCTCCACTACCCTGAACTTGGCCTTATCATCCTCTCCTACCGATATTCCTATGAGCGTGGATGTGGCGCTTCTGAGGCCGTAGCCCGGAAGATAGAACAGGGTCTCCGAAGAAAGAGCTATCGCGTGTGCGGCAAACACCGTGGTTCCGAGCGAGGAGACCAGAGATGCAAAGACTATATGGCCGAGGCAGCTTGTGACGCTGGTGGCCAGAGCCGGAAGCGAGATGCCGGCAGCTTCTTTCAAGAGAGGTCTGTCTATGCCCCTGCTCTTCTCGGGATTTCTCAGAAGCTCCTTTCTCCTCATGAGTACGAACATCAGAATTCCTGCAAGCGTCGAGGACAGGGCCGTCGCGATGGCGGCACCGGTGACTCCCAGGCCTGCAGTATATATAAGTAGATAATTGAGGATCACGTTCAGCACGTTGGCGGCCAGGTTGACCATCATGGGAGTTCGGGTGTCCTTGAGGGCCCTCATCGCGCTTGCACAGATTACAGAAGATGCCCTGAAGACTATGGGAAGGGATATGATGCAGAAGTAGATGCTTGCCTGCTTCTGGATGGCCTTGTCCGCCTGCATCCAGATGGGAATCACCGGACTTAGTCCTACCGCAAGGACCTCGACGAACAGGCCGACTGCAAGTATGTATTTCACTATCTGCGAGGAACATCGCCGGATCTTGCCGGTATCACCTGCACCCAGGGCGCTGGACATGATGGCCACCATTGCCACGCCTACTGCACCGAAGCAGCTGCCTATTAGCCAGTTGACCGAGGTCGTGAGGCTGACCGATGCCGTGGCCTGTGCTCCGAGGCGGCCGACCATAGCGGTATCGACATACTGAAGCAGCGTGGTAAGGATCTCTTCGAGGATGACCGGGACGGCAAGTGTGATGAGGCTTCTGAAGATATTTCTGCGGCTCTGCCGGTCAAGTGTCTGCATGCGTGCTAAGGATACTTTTTCTCTTTATTATTTCTCAAGAACCCGAATTCACTTGATATGCTTGAAATTCCCGTATGTTCTGGCTACCGGGGACATTATCACGAAGGTATCTTTGAACTCCTTGATAATTCTGCCGAACTCTGCAATCTGCCTGCGGTTAACTACGCAGATCAGGAGACTCTTATCCGTATGTGAATACATTCCCTTGGCAGGAATAACAGTACATCCATGGTGGAGTTTTGTCATCAGGGTCTGCGACAGCTCTTCCGGGTGTGACGTTATGATCTCGAACTTGGAGGCGGACCTTGCGCCCTTGAGAATGAAATCTCCCACTCTTGAGGTGACGAAACTGTAGATGATGCACAGGATGACCGGTACGTAATCCATGCCGTAGGCGAAGAACGAGAAGAACGCAACAGCCAGATTTATTCCGAACACCACCCACATTAGGCTCAGCTCCGGATTCTTGTAGTTGACAATCGATCCGACGATATCCATTCCACCGGTACTTGCACCGAGGCGGATTGCCACGCTGTAGTTGAATCCGTTGAAGACGCCTGCAGCTACGGCAGCCATTATCCTCTCCCCTGCATCTTTCCCATAGAATGTTATGGCCGACAGGTCCAACTCCCTGAACAGGATTGTCCCAGCCGAGAAGACAATGACGAATATGAGGGTCTTGATTGCGTAGCGCCCGTGGAGAATATGCTGAGCCAACAGCAGAAGCGGAAGGTTCAGAACCAGGTACATCATACCGAAGTTGATTCCGAACACGTACCTGAGGATCGTCAGTATGCCGTTGAGTCCCGATGGCGCAAAGTCATTGGGAAAGACAAAGACCTGATAGTTCAATGCCCCCAGCACGGCGATTACCACGATAACCGCATAATCCAAAACATTTCTAGCGTTCTTGTTCATATCAAAGGAATTCCCAAGTCAGCATCCTACATGGTTTTATGCTTTTTCTCAAGATTAGCGGACACAGCTGGGAAAGCTGAATCAGCAGGTACAGCCAGGCCTGCCAACAACAGCCAATTACTCCTAACCTGCAATTCAGCTGTTGATGGCTATCTTCGCTATACCAGCCGTCTTGGCTGTCATAGCTGAACCAGCTATATCAGCTATATACAATACAAAAGGTGCCGCCGTAAATTGCGGAGCTGCTTTGTTTTGCGAGGAAAGGGACTTGCCCTCCGGCTCCCGGTTGTCCGCCTTTCGGGCCGGCCATACTTCGGACACAGTGTGTCCTCATACCGCATGGCTTCAAGTCCCACTGATTCCATCAAAAGAAAACAGCCCCTTTCGGAGCTGCTTTGTTTTGCGAGGAAAGGGACTTGAACCCTCACTCTTGCGAATAGGAACCTAAATCCTACGTGTCTGCCAGTTCCACCATCCTCGCGCTCTATCGAGAATACCATAAACAAGGTAAGGACTTCAATTGAATGGACATAAAAGATTGTCCAACAGGTATTGCACAATAAACCAAAAAATGTTATACATTACTTCGCGTCGGGCGGATAGCTCAGCTGGTAGAGCAGCAGACTCTTAATCTGCGGGTCCAGGGTTCGATCCCCTGTCCGCTCAAAGCAAAAACGGTCACCTAAGGGTGGCCGTTTCGTTTTATGTCTATTGTATTGATCCGAAGGCCGCTACGGCTTCAGATACGGTCATGTTGCCCAGGGCTACCTGCAGGCCAGCCTTGCTTACCTGGGAAGCGGGTTTGTCCTCCAGACCGAAATCCGACATGTTGATGAAATGCTTTTCGTCAAGGTTCTGGAACGGAGCATACACGCTGTCGAGGGACATGTCCACGCACGGGGTCACCATCCGCTTCGCCATGGCCATCAGGTTCAGCTCCTCGGTACTGACCAGAAAGCGCATGAACTCATTGGCCATCTCGAGGTTCCTGCTGTTCTTGTTTACGCCGAAGCCAACTGAGATGGTGTTGATGAAGTATCCGCCCTCCTCCGTTGACGGAACCGGATGGAAGCTGTATCTGAACGGATGCGCGGTGAAGGCCTCTGACTTGGCTTCCCTCTTCTCCGTGCCGGATACCGTATTGCCGGAAGCCAGCATCATCGGGACATCACCCTCGAAGAACCTCAGGATAACGGCCTCGTAGTTGTTGGCAAGCTTGCTGCACTCCTCCAGGTTGATGAAGCCGCGGCCCATGAAGTCTGCAGTCAGTTCCATTGCGCTTCTCATGTATTCGCCAGCTCCGTCTTTCATGCCGTTCAGGTCTTCCAGGGCTTTTTCGTTTCCCTTTATCTGTGCGCAGAAATAAGGATAGAAGAGCGGATAGAGAAGATCCGAGCCCTTGCTGTAGCAGAGAATCGGATATTCATAGCCTGCTTTCTTCAGCGCCTCGCAGGCGGCAATCAGCTCGCTGTAGGTCCTCGGTACGGCAATCTTCTCCTTTGCAAAGATGTCCTCATTGACCATCATGCCGTAGGTTGTCGTGTAGACGGGAACGCTCAGGATGCTGCCGTCCTGTTCCTTTCTGAGCAGAGCGGACCTGACGCATGAAAGGTCTACGACACCTGCCAGGTTCTCCGATGCATCTGCAATCTCCTTGCCGTCCACCCAGTCGTAAATGTACGGATATGTAAAGAAGATGTCGGGAGCTTCGCTTCCTGCAAGGGCCGTGGAAAGGATCCTGCTTCCGCTCTTGCTGTATCCATCCATATATACATAAGTCATCTTTACGTTGGGATAATACTGTGCAAAGCGGTTGAACTCGGCCTCAAGTGCTTCGAAGTTGCTGTAATGACCGGCTACGGTGATCGAGCAACTGGTGTTTGGATCAAGCTTGGGAGCATATCCGACAACGGTTTCCTGGGTCATGGAAGCATCCTTTTTGCTGCATGAGACAAGGCCCAGCGACAGCACGAGCAACACCAGCAGCAGAGCAATTGCAGTTCTCTTTCCGATCATCTTTTCTCCTCCTTGATCCTCTTTATTTCCCTGATGACAAGTTTCATGTCAACGGGTTTGGCGATATGTCCGTTCATTCCGGCATTCAGACACTCGGTGACATTCTCCGAGAATGCGTCCGCCGTCATGGCTATGATGGGAATGTTTGCCTGCCACGGTTTTTCCAGCTTGCGGATTCTCTTGGTTGCCTCAATGCCGTTCATGACCGGCATCTGGATATCCATGAAGACCAGATTGAATTCGCCTTCCTTTGAATCGGCAATGCGCTCGACTCCGAGTTTTCCGTTTTCCGCCCTCTCTGCCTCGACGCCCTGCATCTGAAGCATCATCGAAATGATTTCCCAGTTGATGTCGTTGTCTTCAACGACCAGGATCCTCATGCCGGCGATATCGGCATTATCCTCCTGATCCGAGTGCTTCTTCTCGTTGCCGAGGATCTCGTTCATCTTTTCAAACAAAGTCGACCTGAACAGCGGCTTACTGATGAAGGCGTTGACTCCGGCATTCTTGGCCGCATCCTCCATATCGGACCTGTCGTAGGCCGAAATCAGGATTATCGGCAGCCTTTCGCCGACCTTGGCGCGGATTCTGCGTGCAGCCTCTATTCCGTTCATGCCGGGCATCTTCCAGTCCAGAAGCACCATCCTGTAATCGGAATCCGAGGTAATCCTTTCCACTGCCTGTGCACCGCTGTTGACCGTATCGGCCTCAACTCCGATGGAACGAAGCGTCTCTTCCGTCGTCTCCAGCATCACCGGATCATCGTCTGCCAGAAGCACCTTCATCGGAGGAAGCTTCATCTCCTCCATGGGTCTGTCGGCAATCGGGATATCAAGCGTTACTGTAAATGTGGTTCCCTTCCCTGCCTCGCTCTTGCAATCGATGGTTCCCTTCATCATCTCGATCATCTGCTTGGTGATTGCAAGGCCCAGTCCGGTACCCTGGATGGTATTGACGCGGCTGTCGGTCTGCCTGGAGAATGGCTGGTACATCCTTGCCATGAATTCCGGCGTCATGCCTATGCCTGTATCGGAGACGATGTATACCAGGCGGATGCTCTTGGCCGACAATCCGCTCTCTTCCCTCATCTCGACGTTGACCTGACCGCCTGGCTCAGTGTATTTGATGGCATTGGACAGGAGATTTATGTAGATCTGGTTCAGTCTCAGCTGGTCGGCATAGAGGAATTCATGCTCGAAGCGGCTTATGCGGAAATTGAAATCGATGTTCTTTTCCTTGACCATCGGCTGGGAAATGTTCACCAGGTTCTCCGCACATTCCACTATCGAGAATGTAATGGAATTCAGGTTAAGCTTGCCGCTTTCGACCTTGGAGATATCGAGGATGTCGTTTATCAGCGTAAGCAGGTGGTTGCCTGCAAGGTTTATCTTCCGCAGGTTCTCCTTCACCGTAGCAGTATCTTCCAGCTTCTTCCCGGTAATCGTGGTCAAGCCTATGATCGCGTTCATCGGCGTGCGGATATCATGGGACATGGTCGAAAGGAACTCCGTCTTCGCCCTGTTTGCCCTGTCGGCATCGGATACTGCGACCTTGAGCTGACGGTTGAAAGAAAGGATTATGACCAGGTTGAATGCCAGGACAGCCAGGAGTCCGACGGATACTATGGCAAACAGCGTCCAGTTGGTATCAAGGTGACCCAGCTCCGCCATCGGTATCATGGAGAGGATTATCCAGTCATCGGTGGAGGAAACCCGGGCATGGGCTATGAGGCTTCTTGTTCCGGCAGAATCGTTGATTTCAACGACTCCGGGGTATCCTGCGATATCCTTCTTCATCTGTTCCATGGCGGCGGTACTTGGACTGTTGTAGGACTGGAAGAACTCGAAGAAATTGGAGTTCTTGAAGGAATGTCCCTTGATGATGTAGTCACCGGCGGTATCGATCAGCGAGATTTCCGCATCGTTGTACTCATCTGTGGGGAATTCCCATCTCCTTTCGAAGGAGGAAACCGGGATTACCCTCAGAAGCACTGCGGACACGGGGTCTCCCGTCTTGGAATCCTTCAGCGTGATGGGATTGCAGAAGGCAATCGACTGTATGGCGTTGACGGGATTCGTGTAGATTCTGGTTACGTTCACCGCAGCTTCATCGCCCAGCAGGCCTTCGAAACCCTGGCTGTAAAGCGAGACGTTTTCATAGGAAACGGAGTAATCATCCGGATTTCTGGGACTTGCTCCGGTGGACAGACCTTTCACCCCGCTTCCGTCCGAAACGAGGATATGGGCCATGATTTCCGAAGATGAGTTGGAATCGCGGACGAAGCTGATTGCCTCCTCTGCGGTCAGATTGTTGGAGTTGATGTAGTTTGCCCACGCGTTGCAGACCTGCTGCTCACCTACCAGGTAATTTGTGGTCACGTTTTCCATGGCGACCGTCATGTTCTCGAAAGATTCGGTCTGGGATGCAAGGATCCTCTTCTGTTCGGTTTCCACATATACCGTGACAAGAACCAGGATGATCGCTACGATCAGCACATTCCCAAGAATCATCAGTGTTTTCTTCATCGGCAAAATCTCCGGTCAACTCTCAATTGATTAATAATAACACATAATGAACAGACATATTCAGTACTATCGGCAGTTATTTCGTTTTTTCAGCTGTTGTTTTTTGCTGACACTTTTCCTTGCTTTGTGAAAATAGCGGTGCTATAATTTCCTTTACGTCAGTAAATAAACTGACTGATAAGGAGCGTATTGCATGCATTTCGATCTTGCACCCATGTTCAATTATTTCACCCTGGTCGATTATCTGGATATCGGATTGAGGATCATCCTTTCCGCAGTCTGCGGCGCCATAATCGGACTTGAAAGGGAACGCAGATATAAGAACGCGGGACTCAGGACCCACGTTATCGTTGCAATCTCCGCGGCAATCCTCATGATCGTCTCCAAGTACGGATTCATCGATATCGCCAGCATCCCTGATGCAAGGCTCACATCCGACGGAGGAAGAATCGCCGCCGGTGTAATCCAGTCCATAGGTTTCCTCGGCGCAGGAGTCATATTCGTAAGAAAGGAAAGCATAATCGGCCTGACCACGGCCGCAGGTCTCTGGGCAACCGTGGGAATAGGAATGTGTTTCGGCTGCGGCATGTACATTCTGGGAATCTCCGCAACCCTGATATTGGTACTGGTGAACATCCTTCTCAGAATCCACCATCAGAGAATAGCCTTCCAGACAATTGTGACCATCTCCAGCCATGTGACAAAGCACGGAATGACGCTTGCCCAGTTCAGTCAGGAGCTTGAGAAAGCAGGTGCAAAACTCAGGGATTTCACCTTCTCCAGAAACGAGAACGACGAAGTCTTCGTCAAGGCCAATGTTGTCCTGAGCGACAAGCTGTCGGTTATGGAACACGTCGAGATACTGACGAATCTGCCTTTCGTGGATACGTTCGAGGTCTATCCTTCCTGATTCTCAGGACAGCTTGAAGAATGCATCGTATAGCGCATTTAGCGCCTTCTCGTAGTCTGCCTCGTCAACACCGACAATGATATTTATCTCACTTGATCCCTGGTCGATCATCCTGATGTTCACATCGGCGCGTGCAAGGGCGGAGAACAGCTTCGCGGCAACTCCCTTGCGGTAGACCATGCCCAGTCCTACGACCGCAATCAGGGCGATCGAGGTATCCACGATCAGGGCATCCGGGGAAAGCGAATCTTGAACATCCTCCAGGATCCTGCTTCTCTGGGCACGGAAATCCTCGCTGTCCACAATCACGCTCATCGTGTCGATACCGGAAGGAACATGCTCGAAGGAAACGCCGGCGCTGGCGATTATGTCCAGAAGCCTTGCTGCAAAGCCGACCTCGTTGTTGAGCATGGCTTTCTCGACGCGGATGGAGCTGAAGCCCTTCTTTCCGGCAATTCCGGTTACTACCCTGCCCTCGGCGGCATCGTTCTTCCTGTGAGGCACGATCCAGGTTCCCGAGTCCCCGGGCCTGTTGGTATTGCGGATGTTGATGGGAATGCCGGCCTGTCTGACCGGGAAGACCGCATCCTCGTGCATCACTGATGCTCCCATGTAGGAAAGCTCCCGAAGTTCCTTGTAGCTGATTTCGGATATGGGCTCGGGATTGGTGACGATTCTGGGGTCTGCGCTGAGCATGCCCGAGACATCGGTCCAGTTCTCGTAGACATCGGCCTTCGCGGCCCTGGCCACTATGGCTCCGGTGACATCCGAGCCGCCCCTGGAGAAGGTCCTGACGTTTCCGTCTGCACCCGTGCCGTAGAAACCGGCGACCACCGCCCTCTTCTTTCCCTTCAGGATGGCACCCAGAGCGGTATTGGTTCTCTCCGCATCCAGATTGCCGTCCTCGTTGAAGAAGATGCAGGTTGCGGGGTCTACGAAGTCAAAGCCCAGAAACGCAGCCAAAAGCTTGGAGTTCAGATACTCGCCGCGGCTTGCCATGTAATCGCGCTGCGGACCTTTTTCAAGGTGTTCTGCAATGACGGCGAACTCGCTCTTCAGGTCGAACTTTATTCCGAGCTCATCTGCGATGGAGCTGAAACGCAATTCTATTTTCCCGAGGGCCCCGGTGAAATCCTGCCCGGAGGCGGCAAGGTCATGGCATGCATAGAGCATGTCGGTTACCTTGGTATCGTCCTTGCTGCGCTTTCCGGGTGCCGATGCCACAACAAACAGCCTTCCTTCATGAGAAAGGATGATATCTGCGACTTTTCTGAACTGATTGGCGTCTGCCAGGGAGCTTCCGCCGAACTTGAGGGCTGTAGTATTCATCTGGATCTCCTCAATGAAGGTATGGTGCAAGGAAAGTTCTGAACTCTTCGTTGTTGCCGGTATATCGGAACGTAGTCATCCCGAGTCTTGAGGCGGTCTGCAGGTTCACTGCCGAATCATCGGTGAAGAAGGAATCCTCGGGTCTGAAGCCCTCCTCCTTCATGATGTACTGGTAGAACTCCTCATCGGGCTTGGTATAGTGGATCTCATGCGAGGCGTAGAGCTTGTCGAAGCATGCAAGCGGCCGGCTGTCCATGGCCTTGCAGAACTCCCAGTGGCCTTCGTAGGTATTGGAACCTGAAACGACCCTGTGTCCGCTTGCCTTCAGCTCGTTGATGATGTCGATCATCGGCAGGTTGGCCACGGGATGGTAGTAAGTCATCATCACATCGTCGTCCGAAAGGTCCAGGTTGTATTTGTGCTCGAACATCCTGTACATGATCTCGGGACCGCAGAATCCGTCCATGAAGGGTTTGCTGTAATATGCCCAGTCTGCGCTCACTTTGGCGATGTCCAGTCCGTAGCGCTTGCAGAACCCTTCCATCACCGAGGGATGGAAGACCACCACCCCGCCTACGTCAAACACGAAAAGCTTTCTATCCATATCCACATCCTGTTTACCGGACATCGGCATTCTTCAGTCCGAGCGAGGATATTATATCTGACAGTTCGGTTTTAGAATAGGAGCTTACATTATTGTATGCCGGATCCAGGGTCTTGGCGGGATTGAAGGTCTGAAGGAACCACGCAGAGGTTCCCACAAGCTCTGCCATCTTCTTGAAATCGCCTTCTTCGAAGAAGCCTTTGGGACATGTGGTTCGGAATTCGTGGCCTATTTTTGAAGTCTTCAATAGTTTTATCGATTCCTCAATCAATTCCGGGTTATCGAATCCTACCTTGTGATACTTCTCGAGCGGGGCCTTGAGATCCATGGCAACGTAGTCAACCAGCTTTTCATTGATCAATGATGCGAGGACTTCGGGTCTGCTACCGTTGGTGTCCAGCTTGATTTTCAGACCCAAGGCCTTCACCTTGCGGAGAAACGGAGCAAGGTCTGCATGCAGCGTGGGCTCGCCGCCGGAGACGACCAGGGCATCCAGAAAGCCCTTGCGTTTCTGAAGGTGCTGAAGAATCTCCTCTTCCGTATAGGTCTCGCCGAAATAGGTCTCGTCGGAGCCCTTGATCACGAACTCGGGATTGTGACAGTAGGGACAACGAAAATTGCATCCACAGGTGAACACCGTGGATGCAACATAACCGGGATAGTTGACGAGGTCGGACTTGAAGAAGCCGCTGAAGATCATGCCCTCTGTCCGTTGGCGTTTGCCCAGCTGATGATCTGGTTCACGCCGCTGACCAGGACGGTCGGATCGTACGGATCCGGAACGAGTGTCGGAACGCTCATGACGCCGTACTTCTGGGCAAGCTCCTGGTTCTCCATGGCATCGACGACCTTGTAGGCGATACCGCGCTTCTCGAGGTTTGCCTTGGCTGCCGGGCAGTTCGGGCAGGTCTTGGTGGTGAACAGGATCGGCATTGCAGCGCTGATCTCGGGCTTGTACTCCTTGCGCTCCTTGAACTCCTGGGTCTTTCCGGTGTTCCAGTTCTGGACCGGGCGATAGTAACCGGTGATTCTGGAGTAGACCTCTGTCTTCTTGTGGCAGATCGGGCACTCCCACTGCTCGCCTTCGATGTAGCCGTGATCCTGGCAGACCGAATAAGTCGGGCTGATGGTGTAGTACGGAAGCTTGTGGTTCTCCGCGATCTTGCGGACCAGAGTCCTTGTTGCCTTCCAGTCGGTGACCTTCTGGCCGAGGAAGACGTGGAAGACTGTTCCGGAGGTGTACTTCACCTGCAGCGGATCCTGGATGTCCATGGCCTCGAAGATATCGTCCGTGAACCAGACAGGCAGGTTCGAGGAATTGGTGTAGTAAGGTGATTCCTCTGTTCCGGCGGTGACGATGTCGGGATACTTCTCCTTGTCGTGCTTGGCAAGTCTGTAGGCGGTGGACTCTGCGGGTGTGGCCTCGAGGTTGTAGAGGTCGCCGTACTTGACCTGATAGTCGGAGAGCTTCTCTCTCATGTGGTCAAGGACTTCGCCTGCGAACTTCTGTGCTTCGGGGTGTGTGAGATCCATTCTGAGCCAGTTGGCGTTGAGGGCTGCCTCGTTCATGCCGACAAGTCCGATTGTGGAGAAGTGGTTGTTGAAGGTTCCGAGATAGCGCTTGGTGTAGGGATACAGGCCGTGCTCGAGATACTTGGTGACCACTTCCCTCTTTGTCTTGAGGCTTCTGGCTGACAGATCCATCATGGCATCGAGACGCTTGTAGAAGTCTTCCTTGTCCTTAGCAAGATAGGCGATCCTGGGCAGGTTGATGGTGACGACACCGATAGAACCGGTGGACTCGCCGCTTCCGAAGAATCCGCCGCTCTTCTTTCTCAGCTCCCTGAGGTCCAGTCTCAGACGGCAGCACATTGATCTGACGTCGGTCGGCTGCATCTCGGTGTTGCCGATGTAGTTTGAGAAGTAAGGAGTGCCGTACTTGCTGGTCATCTCGAACAGCAGGCGGTTGTTCTCGGTATCTGACCAGTCGAAATCCTTTGTCAGGGAGTATGTGGGGATCGGGTACTGGAAGCCGCGGCCGTTGGCATCGCCGTTGATCATGATCTCGAGGAATGCACGGTTGACCATGTCCATCTCGGCCTTGCAGTCGCCGTATGTGAAGTCCTGGTCCTTGCCGCCGATGATTGCCGGAAGGTCCTTGAGGTCATCGGGGACTGTCCAGTCGAGGGTGATGTTGCTGAACGGAGCCTGGGTGCCCCAGCGTGAGGGAGTGTTCACGCCGAAGACGAAGGACTCGATGCACTGCTTGACTTCGCGGTATGAGAGGTTATCGGCCTTTACGAAGGCTGAGAGATAGGTGTCGAAGCTGGAGAATGCCTGTGCTCCGGCCCACTCGTTCTGCATGATGCCGATGAAGTTGACCATCTGGTTGCAGAGTGTGGACAGGTGCTTTGCGGGAGCTGAGCTGATCTTGCCGTCGACTCCGCCGAGGCCTTCGCGGATGAGCTGCTTGAGTGACCATCCTGCGCAGTAGCCCGAAAGCATGGAGAGGTCGTGGAGGTGGATGTCCGCATTCCTGTGGGCTTCGCCGATCTCGCTGTCATAGATCTCGGAGAGCCAGTAGTTGGCTGTGACTGCGCCGCTGTTGGAGAGAATCAGGCCGCCGATGGAATAGTTGACGGTGCTGTTCTCCTTGACTCTCCAGTCCTTTGCGCCGAGGTAGCTGTCGATGAGCTTCTTGTAGTCGACCAGGGTCTTGTCTGCCTGTCTGACGTTCTCGTGCTGCTTTCTGTAGAGGATGTATGCTTTGGCGACATCCTCATAGCCTGCCTGGGCAAGGATGGTCTCGACGCCGTCCTGGATGTCTTCGATGGAAACCTTGTCATCCTTGACCTTGTCGGCAAAGCGTGCGCTTGCCCTGAGAGCCAGCATCTGGATGACGTCTTCGTTGTAATTCTTATTCGTTGCGACGAATGCGCGAACGATGGCGTTCTCTATCTTCTTGATGTCGAATGCGACGGTTTCACCTGTTCTCTTCAGTACCTGATACATGACAGTCCTCCCCTGTTTCAGTACAACTTATATAACTCGGATATAGATTTAAATGAATTCCGGTATTAACACAAAATGTAGTGTGTGCCAAAACCGCTAGACACTATATTAAGTTGCTCTTCGCAACTATGTCAAGAAGGAAAATTACAATTTTTACGATAAAAAAAGAGGAAACGCCAAATGACGTTTCCTCTCCGGATTTAAGTGTTTACCGCTCTTGGGAATAAATCCGAAACCGGAGTTATTTCTCGAACGGGAACTTGTACGGAAGCTTGAACTCGTCGCGCAGAGCGATGAATTCCTTCTGGATTGACTCTCCTACCGGTACACCCTTGTCCTTGCGGTCCAGCCATGCCAGATGCTCCTTCTCGCCTGCAGTGTAGATGCGATCTGCTCCGGGTGCCTTTGCGGATGCGCGGAGGTCGCGGCAGATGCCGCCGGCTGTCTTCTTGAAGGTCTCAAGACCCATGAAGAACTCCGGATTGATGACGAAGAAGAAGTGGCCAAGTCTGTACATCTGGGGCTTGCCGTTCTCGTCCTTGCCGTTGAGGGCCTTCATGTACGGGCCGCCTGCAAGAGCTGCGGAGAGAATCTCGACGATGGCGGTGAATCCGTATCCCTTGTAGCCGCCTGTTGCCTCTCCGAGTCCTCCGAGCGGGCAGAGGGCTGCCTGACCGGCTCTCATGTCCTTGAGGATCTTGCCGCTGTCGGTCATGGTCTCACCCTGGCGGTTGACGACAAGGCCTGCGGGAGTGGGCTTTCCGCTTCTCTCGTAGAACTCGATCTTTCCGTTCTGGATTGTGGATGTGGCACAGTCGAAGTTGAACGGGAAATCCTCATCGGTGGGCATTGTGAATGTCAGCGGGTTGGTACCCATCATGGGCTCTACTCCCCAGGTGGGAGCGACCGAAGGTCTGGCGTTGGTTCCGGTAATGCCGATCATGCCGGCCTTCTCCGCCATCGTTGACCAGTAACCTGCAATTCCGTAGTGGGTGGAATTGAAGATCGTACCGCCGGCCATACCGTAGGTCTTGGCCTTCTCGATGAGCATCTGCATCATCTTGTAGGATGCGACCATACCCATTCCGTTGTTGGCATCCATGACGACTGTTGTCGGGGTTTCCTTTACGATATCGATCTTGGTTACGGGAAGCAGGGTCCCGTTCTTGATCCTGTCGAGATAAATGGGCTTGAAGCGGTTGCAGCCGTGGCTCTCGATTCCGCGTCTGTCGGACTCAAGCAGAACATCTGCACAGATTTCGGCATCCTCTCTGGGAACACCGTACTTCTCGAATACATCGACCATGAAGTCGTTGACCATCTTCCATGGAACAAAAGGTCTTGTCTCCATCTCCAAATCCTCCAATATCCTTATTTATTATGCTTCTATTATCTCAGCCTTGACTGAGCTGTCGGTGCGGAAGTACTCCGCCCCTTCCTTATCCGTAATTATTCCGTGGATCTCATCCACCCTGCCGATCTGGTAGTTGCTTGTGACCCCGATCTTGTTGTGAGTGGCGATCACGAATGCATTGCCTGTGGTGTGCCGAAGCATCATGTTGCTGACCACGCTTTCCTCGTAGATCGGGGTTGTAAGGCCGGCGCTCTCGGAAATGCCGTCGACTCCAATGAAGGATTTGTTGGCGAACATTCCCTCAAGGTGTTTCGTAGCCAGAGACCCGGAAAGCGAGCGGGATCTGCTGCGGTAGGTACCCCCCACCAGGACGATGGTGCATTTCCCGTTTGTATCGGGATGATTGAACACATCGATGTTGTTGGTAATTATGGTCAGTGTCTTGCCGCAATCTAGAAGTGCGCCCAGAACCGCGGAGGCCGTGGTGCCGCTGTTGACCATCACGATGTCATCGTCCTGGACAAGCCCTGCAGCCTTCTGCGCTATGCGGTGCTTCTCCTCCGCGAACATGGCGGCTTTCTGAAGGTAATGGGGCTCTGCGTTCATGTTGCGCAGGATCGTCGCTCCGCCGTGGGTCCTCTTGAGAAGACCGTCGGCTTCCATCTGGTCCAGGTCGCGTCTGATCGTAAGCTCGGATACCCCGAACTCCTCCGCAAGCCTGGAGACCTGCACGATACCGTTCTCGGAAAGGATATCCGAAATCCTCTGCTGTCTTTCCAATGGAAGCATGTTCAAAACCCTCTTCTATGCCGCTTCGGCACTTGAAAGTGTATGCCAATAGCGGCTTGGTGTCAACTTTTTATGAACGTTTTTGAATGTTTTTGAACGAAATGAACAGAAAACGGAAAACTCTTTCCTTGACCGCAAATCCGGCAGGTCTTACAATCAATAAGGATAAAAAGGAGAATTCCCATGAAATATGTAATGGCCCTCGACCAGGGAACCACCAGCTCAAGATGTATCCTCTTCGACCACAGCGGCAGAATCTGCTCGGTTGCACAGAAGGAGTTCACCCAGTACTTCCCCCACCCCGGTTGGGTTGAGCACGATGCAGAGGAAATCTGGGATACCACGTTGGAAGTCTCAAGGGCTGCCATGAAGAAGCTGGGGGTGACGGCCGCAGACATAGATTCAATCGGAATTACAAACCAGAGAGAAACTACGGTCATCTGGGACAAGCACACGGGCAGGCAGATCTGCAACGCCATCGTCTGGCAGTGCAGGAGAACAGCCCCCATCATCGACGGTCTGGTACGTGCAGGCTATTCGGACATGATCCGCAAGAAGACAGGCCTTGTACCCGATGCATACTTCTCGGGTTCAAAGATCAAATGGATTCTGGACAACGTTCCCGGTGCACGCGAGAAAGCAAAGAACGGAGACCTTCTGTTCGGAACCATCGAGACCTGGCTCATCTGGCGCCTTACGAGCGGAAGGGTCCATGTGACGGACTACACCAATGCCAGCCGTACCATGATCTTCAACATCCACACACTCAAATGGGATGATGAGCTGCTGAAGATTCTGGACATCCCCAAAAACATCCTGCCGGAAGTGAAGCCCTCCAGCTGCATCTACGGAAAGACCGATTTCGAGCACTACGGCGGCGAGATCCCCATCGCCGGTGCCGCCGGAGACCAGCAGTGCGCCCTCTTCGGCCAGTGCTGCTTCGAGCAGGGAGACATGAAGAACACCTACGGAACGGGATGCTTCATGCTCATGAATACCGGAAAGAAGCCGGTATCTTCAAAGAACGGCCTTGTCACCACGATTGCTGTCGGCTACAAGGATCACGTCGAGTATGCTCTCGAAGGAAGCGTCTTCGTAGCCGGAGCTGCAATCCAGTGGCTACGCGACCAGATGGCCATTGTCGAGAATGCACCCGAAAGCCAGGAATGGGCCGAGAAGGTCCCCGATACCGCGGACTGCTATGTGGTCCCGGCCTTCACGGGACTGGGCGCCCCCTACTGGAAGCAGAATGCCAGAGGTATTGTCGTAGGTCTGACAAGAGGCTGCAGCAGAGCACACTTCATCCGCGCAACACTGGAGTCGCTTGCCTACCAGAGCTACGACATCGCAAAGGCAATGGAGCAGGATTCCGGCCTTGAGATCACAAGCCTGCGCGTAGACGGCGGTGCCTGTGCCAACAACTTCCTGATGCAGTTCCAGAGCGATATCCTCGGATCCGAGGTAGTGCGCCCCAAGTGCATCGAGACAACCGCCCTGGGTGCAGCCTATCTTGCAGGTCTTGCAACCGGATACTGGAAGAACAAGGAAGATATCAGGAAAAACTGGGGCGTGGACAAGGTCTTCGAGGCCAACATCTCGGCAGAAGACCGCAAGGCACGAATCAAAGGCTGGAAGAAGGCCGTCAAGACCGCCATCTTCTGGGCCGAGAACTGAAGCCCCGCTGCGGCTCTGATGACACATCAAAGGTTTTTCTCTAGAATAAAGGCATGGAACTTATAAACAAGTACACAACCGATCTGCAGATCATGCCCAGCCAGGTCGACTATGAAAACAGGCTCAGATACCACGAGACCTTCAATGTCTTCATGAATCTTGCAAACAGACATGCCGAGATCCTGGGCATAGACCAGAATACCCTCATGAACAAGGGTCTTTTCTGGCTGACGGTAAAGACAAGAATCTGTTTCCACAGACGCCCGAAGATGAGCGACCGCATCCAGGCCCAGACCTGGCCCGTCAAGCCGTCATCCGTCAGAAGCGACAGATGCTACAGAATCCTTGATGACGACGGACTTCTTGCGGAAGGCCGGACCGAATGGGCAATCATGGACATGAACACGGGCCGTCTTGCGAACATGAAGGATATGTTCCCGCAGGAGCTTGTATTCAATGAGGAGCCCTTCTCTATTGAGGACTTCCCGAGAATAGCAGCCTGTGATGAAACTTATACCCTGAAAAGCAAGTATACAGTAATCTCATCGGACATCGATATGGGCCAGCATATGAACAACGTGGCCTATGTCAGAGCCCTTATGGGAATGTTCTCGGTGCAGGAACTCAAGGATATGGACATCCGGGAAATCAGCGTGATCTTCAAGACATCGGCACACGAAGGTGATGTTCTTTCGATGCTGTACAGAAAGGAAGGAGACATCCTGAACTGCGGCCTCTGTTTCGAGGACGGAAGACCCTCGTTGCTTGCACAGATACGCATTGCAAACGCGTAGATGCGCAAAAGCAACCGCCGGTTGACACATTTCCAAGTGCGGTTTGTAGTGTGCAACCGCGATTATTCGTAGGATAGGAGCATCTGGAGCACGGCAGGACAGCCGGTTCCGGAAAAGGAGAAGAAAATGATTTTGGCAGACAAGATTATCAACCTCAGAAAAAAGATGCTCTGGTCGCAGGAAGAACTTGCGGACAAGCTTGATGTTTCAAGACAGTCGGTTTCCAAATGGGAAAGCTCGCAGTCCATCCCCGACATGGATAAGATACTGAAGATGAGCCGCCTCTTCGGCGTTTCCACCGATTACCTTCTCAAGGACGAACTCGGGGAAGCCGATGTGCAGCCTCAGGTTCAGGATGACGACAATCCCGCCCTCAGGCACGTGAGCATGGAGCAGGCATCCGAATATATGGAAATAAGGGCAAAGAACGCCCCGAGGCTCGCTCTCTCCACATTGCTCTGCGTCCTGGCCCCCATGATGCTTCTGCTTTTCATCGCCCTCTCGCTTTCAGGCTGGATCAAGCTCACGGAGGACGGAGCTGCAGGAATCGGGCTGAGTTTCATGATTATCCTGGTGGCCATCGGCGTAATCGGATTCATCAAGGCATCCTCGGCATCATCGGAATATGAATTCCTGGAGAAGGAGGCCTTCGAGACGGAATACGGGGTCTCGGGTGCGGTCAAGAAACGCAAGGACGAGTTCAAGGAGCAGTACACGAGAATCAACACAATCTGCACGGTTATGTGCATCCTTTCGGTGGTTCCGCTGTTCTTGTCGATCTGCTTCAATGCCGCCGATTTCGTGTTCGTGCTCGATGTGTGCTTCATCCTGCTGATGACGGCAATCGCATGCTACGGGTTCGTGTATGTCGGTACAATCATGGGAAGCTACAACAAGCTTCTCGAGGAAGGCGATTACACCCGCAATGAGAAATCCAAAAGTTCGATCATGGGTTCGTTCTCCACAATCTACTGGCTCACGGTGACGGCGGTCTTCCTCGTCTTCCAGCTTGCGATTCCCGGAACATGGACCAACGCATGGGTCATCTGGCCGATAGCAGGTGTGCTCTTCGGAGTATTCAGGATCATCGTCGGTTCAATCAGGAGAAAATAAGTCATGACAAGCTGTCCGGTCGTTTCACAGGATCTGAAGGCTTCGGTCAAATCCGTCTGCCCCACCCTGGTTCTGGCATCCGCGTCACCCAACCGCAGGGCACTGCTCGAAGACTGCGACGTGAAGGTAATTGTCAGGCCCCAGGACATCAATGAAATCTGCGGCCTGACGGAGCCCTCCTCCGTGGTCAGAACCTTATCACGGCAGAAGCTGGACAGCTACCTGATTTCCCCTCTTTTCGATAGAACGATTCCCGCAATCGCAGTCGATACCCTGGTATGTCTTGATGGATCATTGCTCGGAAAGCCATCCGACAAGGACGATGCGGCAAGGATGCTCAGAAGACTTTCGGGACGCACCCACGAGGTTCTTTCCGGAATGAGCGTGTACAACCCTGCTTCCGGAGATGTGACTGTCATATGCGACACATCTCTTGTACGCTTCAGGGAGTTCTCGGATGAGGACATCGCATGGTATGTGGGAACCGGAGACCCCATCGGAGCCGCAGGGGCATACAAGATACAGAGCCACGGATACAAGCTCATAGAGGACATAAGCGGAAGCTTCTCCAACATCATCGGACTTCCGCTCGAGAAGCTGGTCGGAATACTGGCTTAGACAATCAGTTCAAGGACAAGCACTACTACGCAGCAGGCAGCGGAAACGGTAATCATGTTTGCGCCTATCCATGCAAGGATTATGCCTGCTATCAGGGCGACTGCACCTGCAAGGGTGCTGTCCGTGGCATGGACGATGGCAGGGAATGTCATCACGGCCAGGGTCACATAGGGCACATAGTGGAAAAACGACTTCAGGAACCTGTTTTTTATCGGATGTCTGAGGACCAGAAGAGGCAGTACCCTGATTACGGCCGTAATCAGCCACATTCCGAGGATGTAGACATAAGCATTCATGACTGCACCTCCTCTTCTTCGTCCTTCACGGGAAATGCGACGGCAAGGACCGATGCAATTACCACGGTCAGGATCACAGCCCTGGTTCCTTCAGACAGTTCTCCGATATACGGCAGCCTGAAGGCAAGGTAACTGAGCAGAAAACACACGGGAATTGCAAAGAGAAGCACCTTGTCTTTCTTTGCAGGCGGAATGAAGCATGCAATGAACATGCCGTACAGAGCAACGCTCAGGGCGCTGACGATTCTTGCAGGGAGAATATTGCCCGCGATTATTCCCAGGGCAGTGCCGATTGCCCAGGACGGGACGGCAACAGCTATGGCTCCGTAGTTGATGTACGGATTGAGCTTTCCGGGGATGGAAACCGAAAGGCTGAAGATTTCATCGGTGATGTAGAGACCTACTCCGAACCTGTGGATCAGCGGGGTGTCCTCCGAGAACCTCTGGCCCAGGGCACAGCTCATCAGAAGGTATCTGCCGTTGGCTACTATGGAAACAAAGATCAGTTCTACTATCGAGGC
The DNA here is from genome assembly GCA_918298275.1 of Spirochaetota bacterium. Classification (GTDB taxonomy): domain Bacteria; phylum Spirochaetota; class Spirochaetia; order Sphaerochaetales; family Sphaerochaetaceae; genus UBA9732. The sequence goes on from CAKJZO010000030.1 coordinate 20,196, forward strand.
CCCTGCCCCGATGAGGGAGAACATGGCATATTCGCCTGCAGACGCGCTGTTTAGCAGGCTTGCAAGAAAGCCCTGGAAAGCGGTAAGGCCTACTGCCTTTGCGGCAATGCCCAGGGAGAAAGAGACTGCAAGATAACCCAATGCAATCGGGATTCCCGCTCTCATTCCCTTGAGAAAAGCCTCTTTCCTGGTCATCTGCATCCCCTTACAGCGCCCTTATCTCCGCACCTTCGCGGAGCTTCTTTGCCGTTGCGGCCTTCATGGTAACAAAGCACGCGGTAGCTCCGATAACATCGGATACCGGCTCGGCGGCAAAAACTCCGAGAACACCCAAATTAAACATATTCGGAAGGATGTATACAAGAGGTATTACGAGAATTGCCTTGCGGAACAGCGAGAAGAAGAGCGCATGGCGCGCCATTCCCAGGGAAGTGAATGTACTCTGACCCGTGGTCTGCAATGCCATGAAGAACTGCAGGCAGAAGAACACCCTGATGGCCGTGATGCTGCACTGATAGACCCCGCTCTCCTCGGTAAAAAGTCCGGCAAAGAAGCCGGGGACGAACATCAGCAGCGCCCACATCAGCACGAAATACGCAAGGACTATCACCAGCATGTAGTTGCTGGCGCTCTTTACCCTCTTGAACTGCTTGGCACCGTAGTTGTAGCTCATAATGGGTTTGGCAGCGCCCGAGACTCCGTGCATGACGGTCAGAAGCACTTCCCTGATTGAGGAGATCACCGTCATGGCCCCTACCCAGGAATCTCCGCCCAGGACCTGGAGACGGGCATTGCTGAACATGGAAACAGCGCTGTTGGTAAGAGCGAAACAGAAGTCTGTCACTCCCAGGGCCATAATCTTGCCGATGATTCCGAGATTCGGTCTGAAGCCTCTGAAAGTGAGCCTTATGGGGGCATGCTTTCCGAACAGGAACTTCAGAACCCAGGCGGCACTCACGAACTGGGCTATGATTGTCGCAATTGCAGCACCACGGACCCCAAGCTTGAACACGAAGATGAACAGAGGGTCCAGGACAATATTGATCACAGCTCCGATCATGACCGTCATCATGCCGGTTCGCGCATAGCCCTGGGCATTTATGTACGGATTCAGTCCGACGGAGATCATCACGAAGATGGTGCCTATCAGGTAGACATTCAGGTAGTCATCGGCATAAGGGAACGTGACTTCTGAAGCTCCGATGAGCCACAGCACGGGCTGTTTGACGGCATATGCAATACCTGTCAGGGCAAGGCCCACCGCAATGAGCATGAAGGCCGCATTCTGCATGTATCTGGCCGCAAGCTCCTTGTCCCCCTTCCCGCTCGCCATTGCAAAGAGCGGAGCTCCCCCGTTGCCGAAGAGGTTCTGGAAGGCGGTGATTATCGTGATTATGGGAAAGGCAAGCCCTATTCCGGTAAGCGCATAGGAACCCGCACCCGGGATATGTCCCAGATAGATTCTGTCGACAATGCTGTACAGGGCATTGATGAGCACGGCTGCAGTCATGGGAACCGCCATCCTGATGATGTTCTGGGGTATGCTGCCCTGAGTGAAATCGCTCTTGTCCGTGCTATGTTTCATTCTTCAAACGGCTGTAAATACACTGCAGGGCCGGAAAACCCGGCCCGGCAGACATGACGTGCTTATCGGAATTCTCAGTAGTTCTCTGCGTTGATCTCGAAATAAGCCTGCGGATGAGCGCAGACCGGGCAGATCTCCGGAGCCTTTGTTCCGACTACGATGTGACCGCAGTTGCGGCACTTCCAGACCTTGACCTCGCTCTTTGCGAAGACAGCTGCTGTCTCGACGTTCTCGAGAAGAGCTCTGTAGCGCTCCTCATGATGCTTCTCGATTGCACCGACCATGCGGAACTTGACTGCAAGAGCCTTGAAACCTTCTGCCTCGGCTGTCTTTGCGAAGTCCTCATACATGTCCGTCCACTCGAAGTTCTCTCCGTCTGCTGCAGCCTTGAGGTTGTCGGCTGTCTTTCCGATTCCCTCGAGTTCCTTGAACCACATCTTTGCGTGCTCTTTCTCGTTCTCAGCTGTCTCGAGGAAGATTGCGGAAATCTGCTCATAGCCTTCCTTCTTTGCAACCGATGCGAAATAGGTGTACTTGTTTCTTGCCTGTGACTCGCCTGCGAATGCAGCCTGAAGATTCTTCTCTGTCTGTGTTCCTGCGTACTTGCTCATAATTATCTCCTTTTAAATTGCTTTTCCTTTATTTTTCTTCGATCTGTGCCGGCTCTTCTGCCTTGTCTTCCCTGCAGCAGCACTTCTGCTCGCCTTCTTTCTTGCAGCAGCACTCACCCTTTTCAGGCTCTTCAACGCCCTGCTCCTTCTCTGCTCCGTATGCGAAAACGAAGGAAAGCAGGATCATGGAAAGACCCAGACCGAGGCTGAAGTCGAATCTGACATCATCCCAGCACTTGAAGATGGCGCCGATGATCGCAGCAATGATCGAGGCAACGATCGGTGCGACGATGTTCATGATTCCCAATGTCCTGAAAGCCTTTGCTCCCTCGAAGGTGAACGGGGTGCCGTCTTTCTGCTCCATTGCGAAGTAGTCCTTGTGTGCCTTGGAAACGATGATGCCTTCGATGCTGACGAAGACTCCGATGAGGCACTCGCCGATCAGCTGGAAGACCGTGCGGCCGCTTCCGTCCTCTATCTTGTCCACAAGCTTGGGGAAGATGTAGGAAAGGCTGAGAAGCACCACGCCTACAATAGAGGCGATGGCTCCGACCATGCACAGAATCATGAGGACTTTGCAGATGATTTCAAGGACACGGGAAGTGGTCTGGACGACCTTGAGGTTTTTGGACATCACTTGGCCTCCGAAGCCTGAGCCAGCTCCTGGGCCTTCTTGTATTCGGCCTCGATGCGCTCCTCAAGTTTCTTCTGCATTTCCGCAGCCTGCTCGGGGTATGAAATCATGAAGGCCTTGCTGAAGTAGACCTCTTCTGCCCTGAACTGTTCTCTCATGACCGACGGCGGAAGAAGGATGTCTTCATCCGTGTCCCAATAGTAACTGTTGATGATTTTCTTGATTTGTCTTTTTCTCATGCCTCAATGATAAGGCAAAGGTAGATTATTGTCTATCAGAAAGCGCAGAGAAACCTCTCTCCAGATCCTCGATCAGGTCATCCACATGCTCGGTTCCGATAGAGAGCCTGATGGTGTTTCGGTGGATGTTCTGCTGTTCCAGTTCCGCATCGGTCAGCTGCCCGTGGGTGGTGGTCGCAGGATGGATCACCAGGGACTTCACGTCTGCAACATTGGCAAGCAGTGAGAAGATCTTGAGGTTGTCGATGAACTTGTGTGCTTCCGCCTGTCCGCCCTTGATGTCGAAGGTGAAGATGCTGCCGCCTCCATTGGGGAAGTATCTCTCATACAGATTGTGCTGAGGATGGCCCGGAAGTGAAGGATGATTGACTTTTTCAACCAGAGGATGCTTTGACAGGTAATCGACAATCCTCTTCGTATTGTATGCGTGGCGTTCGAGCCTGAGGGACAGGGTCTCGACTCCCTGCAGAAGGAGGAATGCGTTGAACGGAGAAATCGCAGCCCCCATATCCCTAAGAATTACGCAGCGAACAAAAGTAACGAATGCGGCTTTTCCGGCGACATCCATGAAGGATACCCCGTGATAGCTGGGATTCGGATCTGCGATCTGCGGGAACTTTCCGCTCTTCTTCCAATCGAAATTGCCGGAATCCACGATTATTCCGCCCAAGGTCGTACCGTGTCCGCCGATGAACTTGGTGGCTGAATGGACGATGATGTCGGCTCCGTGCTCTGCCGGACGGATGAGATAGGGAGTTCCGAAAGTATTGTCGATCACGAGCGGGATTCCGTGCTCATGGGCGATCTTTGCGCATGCATCGATGTCGGGGATATCGCTGTTGGGGTTGCCGAGTGTCTCGATGTAGAGCAGTTTTGTATTCGGCCTTACAGCGGCACGGACAGCATCAAGATCATGGATATCCACGAAAGTGGTCTCCACTCCGTAGTCCGGAAGCGTATGTGCCAGAAGGTTGTAGCTGCCCCCGTAGATGGTTGTCTGGGCGACCACATGGTCCCCCTGTTTCGTCAGGGCCTGGATGGTATAGGTGACGGCAGCGGCTCCAGAGGCAAGGGCAAGGGCCCCCACTCCACCTTCGAGCGCGGCGATGCGTCTCTCAAGCACATCCTCGGTGGGATTGGTCAGCCTGCCGTAGATGTTTCCGCCCGCCTTTAGCGCAAAACGGTCTGCCGCGTTTTCCGAATTGGGAAAGACGTAGGATGTCGTCTGATAAATCGGCACTGCCCTTGCATCGGTTGCGGGGTCAGCATTTTCCTGTCCGACATGAAGCTGAAGGGTTTCGAATCTGTAGTTGCTCATATGTCCTCCCTGACATCCTTTTTCATTTTATACTAAACCTACTGGTTTACTTGGTTATATCATACCACAAACTTTTTTTCCTAGTCAACATGTTTTGACGCGAATCAAAGGTTCGGGATTTCCTCGAGGTCATAGGTGGTGCCCTGATAGACGAAGTTCAGCCAGTTGGAATAGAAAAGGTTCGCATGGGATTTCCATGTGACCTCTACCCCGAACTCCGGCTTGTCGGCCACGAAATAGTTGTACGGAGGCGTCGTGTTCTTTATGGCCTTGTCCCTCTCGTACTCCTTCATCAGGGTGCCGCGGTCATATTCCCAGTGACCGTTCAGGAACACCTGTCTGCCGTCCTTGGAAGTGATGATGTGGGGACCGGCGAAGTAGGAATCGTCCAGGATCTCGAGGTTTTCGTTGGCCTTGATGGCATCGATATCCAGCATGGTATATCTGGAATGCGGGACCAGGAACCTGTCGTCGAAGCCTCTGGTAAACGGGTTGTCATAGCTCTTGTGAAGCAGCGTGTGCGGGAAGACTCCGGAAAGCTTGTGGTCCATGACCGTCTTCTGGATGCCGTAGTGATGATACAGTCCGGCCTGGGCTCCCCAGCAGATGTGCACGGTGGAGAACACATTGCGCTTGGTGTGGTCCATGAAGTCGGCCAGGTCCTTCCAATAATCCACCTGCTCGAAGGGAAGCTTCTCCACAGGGGCTCCGGTGATTATCATTCCGTCGAACTTCTCGTCCTTCACATCCTCGAAGCGGGCATAGAACTCCCTCAGATGCGGCAGGTCCTCGACCTTGCGGTGATCGGTCTGCATCATTATCAGGACAAGGTTCACCTGAAGCGGCGTGTTGGCAAGCATGCCCATCAGCTGGACCTCTGTCGCCTCGAGCGTAGGCATGAGGTTCAGGATTCCAATCTTCAGGGGACGGATTTTCTGCTCGCGTCCACGCGTGTTGGACATGACGAAAACGCCCTTTCTCCTGAGCTTGTCTGAATACGGATAATTCTTCGGAAGCAGTATCGGCATACGGATATGATGACCAAAAATGAATGAATATTCAATAGTTGGGTACTCTTGAAGAATATTGACTACAAGAGTTATGATTAGCCACAAATGCATCAAAAACTATAAATAGGAGGAACCTATTGATGACAAAGAAGATTCTCACCCTGGCAATGGTGCTCTTTGTTCTGTGCGCATCGGTCTTTGCTCAGACCGCTTACGAAATCACGCGCGGACCCGAGATGCCCGAACTGGGACAGAAGATCAACGGATTCACCGTTGAGGAAATCAGAGGCTTCGACATGTTCGGAGCTACCGTTTATCGCTTCGAGCACGACAAGACCGGTGCAACGGTGCTCTATGTCGCCAACGATGATACGAACAGGACATTCGAGATTGCATTCAGGACTCCCACTGAGCAGGATACAGGTATCCCTCATGTTTTCGAGCACTCCACTCTCGACGGTTCCGCCAAGTATCCCTCAAAGGCCCTGTGGTTCAACCTGAGCTACCAGACCTACAACACCTACATGAACGCCAGCACCTATCCGTTCATGACCATCTACCCGGTGGCCAGTCTTTCCGAAGAGCAGCTCTTCTCCCTTTCGGACTACTACACCGACAGCGTGTTCAACCCGATGCTCATGGAAGACAAGTCCATCGTCGACGAGGAAGCATGGCGCTATGTTCTCAAGGATGCGGATGACGAGCTGACAATCGCCGGTA
>CAKJZO010000031.1 GCA_918298275.1 Spirochaetota bacterium
GTCCCCTGATGGGGTAGACGCAGACCAGGAACTTCGGGTTTCTGGAAATCTCCCTTGCCAGGATGACCTTCTGGATGTTTCCTCCGGAGAGGGAACCGGCTGCCGTATGGATGCCCGGACACCTGATGTCGAAATCCTCCTTCGCCTTGTTGGAGGCCTGTTCGATGACCTTGTTCCTGAGTATGTGCTTTCTGGAGAAACGCTCGCTTTCGCTGTCCTTGAGGATTATGTTCTCCTTGACGGACATGGAGGGGACTATTCCCTCGGTATTCCTTTCCTCGGGGATGTATCCCATTCCGGTCTGGATGACCTGACCGGGAGTTTGGTTCTGTATCTGTTTTCCGAAGAACTCTATGGTTCCGCTTTCGGTTTTCCTTATTCCGTTTATGGCCTCGGCCAGTTCCCTCTGGCCGTTACCGGAGACACCGGCCAGACCGATTATCTCTCCGGCTTTGACCGTGAGATTGAAATGGTCCAGGGCCAGGAAGCCTCTGTCGCTTCTCACGCAGAGATCCTTGATCACCAGGGCCGGATCCCCGTCGGAGGGATCGTCCGTATTGGCGTTGATCTCGACCTCGTGGCCTGTCATCAATGCCGCTATCTGCTTGGGTGTGTAGTCGGCGGTGCTGCCTTCGAAGACGACCCTGCCGTGACGGAGGATGCTGACCTTGTCCGAGAGGGCCTTGACCTCGTTGAGCTTGTGGCTGATGAAGATTATGGAGAGCTCCTTGCTCATGTTCTTGAGAAGGGCTATGAGTTCGTCCGTTTCCTGGGGGGTGAGGGCGCTGGTGGGCTCGTCCAGAATCAGGAACTTGGCACCCAGACAAAGGGTCTTGACCAGCTCGACGCGCTGCTGCTCGCCGACTGCCAGCTGCCAGATATATGCATCGGGATCTACCTTGAGCCCGTATTTTTCAGATATTTCGGTGACCTTTTCCCTGACCATCTGGAGGTCTACCTTGAGGCCTTTCCAGCTGTTCTTCATGCCAAGGGCGATGTTTTCAAGGACGGTCATGTTGGGAACCAGCATGTACTGCTGGTGGACCATTCCTATGCCGCAGTCGAATGCGTCATTGGGGGTCCTGAGCTGAACCTCCTGTCCGTTGATGAAGATTTTGCCTTCATCAGGCTGGTACAGTCCCATGATTATGTTCATCAGAGTTGTCTTTCCGGCTCCGTTCTCGCCCACAAGGGCCAGAATCTGATGCTCTCCCACGCTCAGGGAGATGTCATCGCTTGCCAAAACACCCGGAAAGCGCTTTGTGATGTGCTCCACGCGGAGCTCTGTGATTTTTTCGAATCTTGCCATCTGATTCCGTTGGTAATGTCTTATTAAAAATTGTGCAGGCCACCGGGACCTGCACATCTGTGATTGCTGAAGAACTCAGAGCTTTGAGTAATCGACATCCGCCCAGTTGGACAGGAGGTCGGCCTTGCCCTTGAACTCTGCCATCTTGTCTTCGACTGCCTTCTTGATCTCCGGAGTGATCTTGTCTGCGCACTTGTCGTTCCATGCCCAGATGAAGCCGCCGTTGCTGAAGTTCATCGGGATGAGGTCTCCGCCGAGCTTGCCGGCCTTGAAGGCATCGACCAGTCCGATCAGGACAGCCTTGTAATTATAGGAGGATGCTGCAATGCACTTGTAGCCTTCATCGAGACCGATCTGTGCAATATCCTGTCCGACCCACCAGATGTCCTTGTCGGGGTAGCTTGCAACAGCTCTGAGAGCACCGAGAGCCTGCTGTGAGGATCCTGTGAGAACATCGTTGCCTGCTGCGATGAGGGACTCTGCGAACTCACCGGACTTGACTGTATCGCCGAAGCTTCCGATGTGGGTTACTGTGATCTTTGCATTGGGGTTGACTGCCTGGACGCCGAGGACGAAACCTCTGTTGTAGCGGGCTGAGTCACCGCCGTCGATAGGACCGACAAGACCGATCTTGTTGGCCTTTGTTGTCAGACCTGCGACAATACCCGAGAGGTAACCTGTTTCCTCTGACTGGGGCATGTAGCTGAATACGTTGCTGCCGATGATGTCAGTGGTTGTTCCGAAAGCGAACATGACATCGGGATAATCCTTGTAGACATCCTCGACGACTGATCTGTACTGTGATCCGTGCAGGATGATGATGTTGAAGCCCTGTGCGACATAGGTTGCGATAGCTGTCTTTGCATCTGCCGGGTCTGTGTTTTCGACCGGCTTGTATGCTGCGACTGTACCGGCGGGAAGTTCTGCCATAGCCTCATTGATTCCGTCGTGCATTGCCTGACACCAGCCCTTGTCATCGATGGTGTTGGCGATGATCAGAGCAACTTTGATTTCCTTTGCCTTGGGTGCTGCAGCTTCCTTTGAACCGGCTGCAAAGACCATGCCCATTGCGAGCAGTGCGAGAAGAACGATAACCAGTGTTTTCTTCATTTTCCGTCTCCTGTTTGGTTTTGGGGCCCGGATAAGAGCCACCGGGCTCCCTCAGTGTATTTATGATTATATCATATTGATTTCGGAGAGGACAAACAATACATTTTAAAAAGATTGCAACGGAAAATGCAACAAAAATCGTATATAGATGTTGCAAAGCGGGATTGAATACAACAAAAGTTTCAATTCAGGCCAACATAGTGTTTCAGTTGCAACAGATAATCCTTGAGTTCTGCCAGAACCTGCTTCTGTCTGGGCTCCAGCGAGGTATCAGAAAGTCTCTCCTCGATCTTCCTCGAAACGAAGTTTATGTCGTTGATGGGGTTTCCCGGAGGGCAGAGCAGCCGGGTGGAGGAGAAGGACTTCCACTTCTTGAGGTTCTCCGGATCAAGGGTCCTTGGATAGTTGCGGCAGACGTGGCGCCAGAGCATCTGCGGGCATCTGGGATCCTCGAAGTCGAGCTTCAGGTTGAGTCTCTGCTCGGGCGGGGTCTTGCGGACTGCGGAGAACAGGCGCTTGTCATAGTCGCTGAAGAACTTGGAATAGATCTGGAAATCCACGTCGTCCGGATTGTCGAACTCGTCCTTGTCGTTGGAGCGGATCTTCAGGATCAGCTCGGTGCGGTGTCTTATTATCTCGTCATATCTGGAAAGGCAGAGCTTCCTGTCTATTCCGAGGCGCTCGTAACCGTCTTCCTGAAGGGTGTTGGTTTCTGCAAGGAACGGTACGCGGTTGATGGCGATCCTCATGACTCCGGGGACTCTGAATACGTCTTCCGACTTGGCGCAGAGAAGAGGAGTGATGTCCTGATTCAGGTCGAAACTTATGATTTGGTTCTCATTCTTCACGTGTGGGGTTATCGGAACGATCATCGAGGTACAACCGTTGGGGTTGGTGAATGCGGCACAGGTATGGAGCATCGGCCGGGGTGTATCCTGCGGATTGAGAAGGTCCCTGACCTTTGATTTGCTTCTGAGCTTGAGGTAGTAGTCGAAGAGCTTGGGGTTGGTCTTCCTGATGAGTCTGGCCACTGCGATGGTTGCATTGACATCCACCATTGCATCGTGGGCGCCGGTCTGATCGATGTTGTTGGCTGCGGTGAGCTCTGTGAGCTTGAAGACCGGATTGCCCCTGTCGCTGGGACTGGGCCAGTTTATCCCCTGGGGTCTGAAATCGTGGCAGGCCCGCACCAGGTCGATGATGTCCCAGCGGCTGTTGCCGTTCTTCCATTCGCGCTGATAG
>CAKJZO010000032.1 GCA_918298275.1 Spirochaetota bacterium
AAAAGAACAGTTCTGTTGCTGCTGATGTTCTGTCTGGCTCTTTCTGCATTTGCACAGAAACCCGAAGGGGCACTATCTTATCGGTCGTATCCCGAAACAGGTTTCGAGGCATGGTCCTTCACGGACAGGAACCTTCCGGATGAAATCTACACTGCGGATATGTGCATAGTCTCCGAGTGCGTCGGATACTTTCCGTGCACGGCATTCGTTTTCTCGGATGCCAGGAACACCAAGTACATGGATTTCAAGATCTACCGAATCATGACCGACGGAACCGTTCTTGGCAGGTACTTCGTTTATGAGGACGGAACCTATATAACGGACCACGACCTCACTGCCGGTGAAGTCTTCGTCTTCAAATCCGATGACGGAGCACATGAGATCTACGTTCAGAAAATCTACAGGGAAAAAGTCTATCCCGAAAGCGGATTCAAGTCATTCACCTACACCGGAGAGAGACTTCCGGATGACATCTCCATCGTATGGATGTGCATCCAGTCCGACTGCGCAGGCGATGTCCCGTGTACCGTAATTGACTTCGGCGATGAAGAAGCAAGAACAGATATGAAGATCTATAGAATCAAGAACGATGGCTCCGAAGGCTATAGATACTTCAAGATTATTAATAATTGCTACATTGCAGATACTATTTTGGAACCTTCAGAGATGTTTGTCCTAAGGACCTTCGGAAGGGACCACGAGATATATATCTCACTTATCTGAAATCAGATTCCTTACAACCTCTGATGCTATCATAAGCCCCGCTACGGACGGGACAAACGCCGTGCTTCCGGGCTCAGACATGCCGGTCTTTATGGGCTCTTCCGTAGAGAAGACACACTTGAGGTGATATATTCCCCTCTTTCTCAGCTCAAGCCTCATCACCCTTGCAAGCGGGCAGACCGAGGTCTTGGAGATGTCGGCAATCTGTAGCTTGGAAGGGTCGAGTTTGTTTCCCGTTCCCATGCAGCTGATGATGTTCAGTTTATTTTCATCTGCTCTTGAGACAAGCTCCAGTTTGGCTGTGATGGTATCGATGCAGTCCACTATGTAATCGTAGTGAGAGAGGTCGATTGTATCGGCAGTATCGGGCAGATAGAAGATGGGATACTTCATGACCTTGCAGTCCGGGTTGATGTCGTGGATTCTCTTCTCTGCTACATCGACCTTGAGCTCATCCATGGTCGAATGTAGTGCATAGATCTGACGGTTGAGATTCGAAAGACAGATCCTGTCGGAATCCACTATCGCCAGCTCACCAACCCCGGATCTGGCAAGAGCCTCGACGACATAGCCGCCCACCCCACCGAGGCCGAATACTATCACCCTGCTGTTTCGAAGTCTTTCTATCCTGGCATAACCGACGATTCTTCTCAGTCGCTCAAGCTGGTCGTCCATCGATTACTCCATATTCCTGAAGATCTCTGCCCAGATTTCAGGATCCTGGGCGGTCATGCGGCTGAAGTCCCTCAGATCCATGAAGGCCTTCTTCTCTTCGAAGGTCTTCAGCTTCTTCTGCTTCAGAAGGCTCTGGTACTCGCCGAAGGTCTGCTGCATATAGGTCACTGCATCTGCGGTGTAGTTGGGGTTATGGAACTTGCCCTCCACCTCCAGGTAACGGACATTCGGATTGGAGATCTGTGAACGGACATAACCGAGACCCGAGGCAATGTCACAGACTGCATCATCCTTGGAGTGGATCAGAAGTACCTTTGCGTCGGTATTCCTGAATGCATCAACGCTGCAGCTGTCTACATACTGGGGATTGACCTTGCGCTCGTAGGCAAGGATTGCCTTCTTGAACATCTTGAGCTTTCCGCCGAATCCACCCCAGATTACGCTCTCGACACTTGCAAAACCGGAAATGACGGTAACGGACCTGATGTTCTTCTTGCGGAAATTCAGGATATTGCCTGCAGCATATCCGCCCCATGAGTGGCCGATGATATGAAGGCCGCGGTCCTTGAGGTTGTCGGAACCGTAGATGAAATCCAGGCAGGACACCAGATCGTTGATGGATTCGGTAAGACCCCTGACGTTCTCGCCTTCTGATTCCCAGCATCCGACGTTGTCGTATGACAGAACCTCATAGCCCTGCCGGCAGAGGGTCTCTATCTCACGCATGTAGGAGCGATGCCCTCCGCCCATTCCGTGGCAGAAGACGACAAGGTCTTTCTTGCTTGGGTTCTCGTAGCTGTAGATGTTGCCCTTGATCAGAAGTCCCTGGGGAGTCCTGAACTCAACAGGCTCTGCTCTGAGGCCCGGGAAATCCTTGTAGGAATAGTAGAATATAATCTTGTCATCATCGAAGCGATTGACAAAAGCCTTCTTGTAGATCAACGTTCCGATTCCCATGGTCATCCTCCAACAAAATCAGAAAAGATAGCCCAAAGACTTACTATACTCACGGAAAATGCGCTCTCTATCCATAGTCAGGTATTCACCGTTCTCATAGAGAATCTTTCCGTCAACCATAGTCATACACACATCGCTTGCCTGTGCGGAGTATGTCACCAGTGCAAGGGTATCATGGTCCGGCACCAGATGCGGAGCATCCAGATTCAGGGCGATTATATCCGCTTTCTTCCCCACCTCGATGCTTCCGGTATCGGGTCTTCCCTGAGCCAGCGCACCGTTTACCGTGGCCATCCTTATGATGGTCTCCGGCTTCATCAGCGTCGGATCGTTTAGATAGCCGTTGTGGATCACCGAGGCAAGATGCATCTCCTCGAACATGTTCACGTTGTTGTTGCTTGCACTGCCGTCGGTACCCAGGGCAACCCTGATGCCCTTGTCAAGCATTCTCGGCACCGGAGCGAATCCGCTTCCGAGCTTGAGGTTGCTTGTCGGATTGTGGACAGGGGTCACACCCTTTTCAAGGAACAGGTCCATATCCTCTTCCGTTGCCCAAACGCAGTGAGCCGCATAGGTGGGGACATTGAAGAATCCTTTTTCATAGAACCATCTGGCCGGGGTGACTCCGTACTTTGCAATGCAATTCTCATGCTCGCTCTTTGTCTCTGAAAGATGGATGTGCAGCCTTCCGCCCAGATTCTGGATCTCCTCTGCCCACTTTGCGGCAAATCTTTCGTCTATCGTGTACTCGCCATGCACCGACCAATCTGCATGGAGCCGGTCGTCAAAGGCACCGTCGAACTGCTTGAAGAACTCTAGGGATTCGACCCTGTTGGGATATGTCAGGTAATCCGTATCCGGACTTCCTCCCATCATTACCCTGGTGAGGTCGGCCTTGATTCCGCTCTCGCCGATGCATTTCTGGGTGATGATCGGTCTCCAGTACATATCGGAGAAACTGGTGGTTCCGCCTGCAAGCATCTCCAGAATGACCATTTCCATTCCGGAAGTGAAATCCTCATCCCGCATGCGGTCTTCTATCGGCCAGACCGTATGAAGCCAATCCATGAGCGGCAGATCATTCCCCAAGCCCTTGAGCAGGTTCATGGCGCTGTGCGCATGGCAGTTCACCAGACCGGGCATCAGAAGCTTGCCGTACATGTCCCTTTCACAGCCATATTCGGCCTTTGGACGCTCGGTGCCGATATAGTTGATGTATTTTCCATCTACACCGAGATAGGCGTTCTCAAGCACCTTGAGGCGGTCTTTTTCAGTGGCGATTATCTTGGCATTCTTGAAAAGGATTGACATTCAGCCCTCCAAACAGACAGTACTGCAGGCATTGTAACATATTCGCAATTGTATATTAATCTATTTGTCTGTATATTTCTCTATTATGATTAAAACGCTTCTCAAACACATTGGGCAATACAAGAAATATGCGATTCTGACGCCCATTCTGACTGCATGCGAAGTATTCATGGAGATACTGATTCCCTTTGTCACGGCAATGATAATCGACAGGGGAATTCAGGCGGGCAATCTGTCAAATATCTTCCTCTACGGCGGAATCATGCTGGCTCTGGCCTTCATCAGCCTGTTTTTCGGCGTCAAGGCCGGAAAAACCGCTGCGATTGCCGCCACGGGATTCTCAACCAACCTCCGTGAGGCGATCTACAGGAACATCCAGACATTCTCGTTCTCCAATATCGACAAGTTCAGCACCGCAGGACTTGTCACCAGAATGACAACGGATGTCACGAACGTCCAGAATGCGTTCCAGATGACCATGAGAATTGCCGTCCGCGCCCCCATGATGATGATCCTGAGCATGGTTATGTGCTTCCTGATCAACGTGAAGCTGACACTGATCTTCATGGCGGGACTGGTGGTCCTTGCAATCGGACTTTTCACCATAATGCATCTGGTCATGCCGGTGTTCAAGAAACTGTTCGAGAAGTATGACGACCTCAATGCAAGCGTGCAGGAGAACGTCACCGGAATCAGAGTCGTGAAGGCCTTTGTCAGAGAAGACTTCGAGAAAGAGAAATTCGGCAAGGCAGCCTATGCCCTCTACTCCCTTTCGGTCAAGGCCGAGAGCATCCTGGCCTTCAACGGTCCGATCATGATGGGTGTCATCTACACCAGCATGATCCTTCTTGCCTGGCTCGGAGCCCACTTCATAGTGGGCGGCTCGATGACCACAGGAAACCTCACGTCCCTGTTCAGCTATGTGCTGAGCATGCTCATGTCCATGATGATGGTATCCATGGTCTTCGTCATGCTTTCGATGAGCCTTGCAGCGGCAAAGAGAATAGCCGAGGTCCTGGATGAAAAGGCAGACATGACCAACCCCGAAAACCCGGTAACGGATGTCCAGAATGGCTCGATAGACTTTGAAAATGTAAGTTTCTCCTACAGAAAGGGCACCGGAGAGAATACTCTCAACAATATCGACCTTCACATCAAGTCAGGTGAAACCATAGGAATCATCGGTGGAACAGGAAGCGGAAAGTCAACTCTGGTCAGCCTGATTTCAAGGCTCTACGACGTCAGCGAAGGCTCCGTGAAAGTCGGAGGCATCGATGTCCGCGACTATGACATGGAAGCGCTGAGAAACCAGGTATCGGTGGTTCTTCAGAAGAACGAGCTCTTCAGCGGAACGATTCTTGAGAACCTCAGATGGGGAAACGAGAATGCAACCGAAGAGGAATGCATCCATGCCTGCACTCTTGCCTGTGCCGCGGACTTCATAGACCAGATGCCGGAGAAATACAACACGAGGATAGAACAAGGCGGAACCAATGTCTCGGGAGGACAGAAGCAGCGCCTCTGCATTGCGCGTGCACTTCTGAAGAAACCCAAGATACTTATCCTCGACGATTCCACCAGCGCCGTGGATACGGCAACGGATGCACGCATCCGCAAGGCCTTCCGCGAGGATATCCCCGACACAACCAAGCTGATAATCTCCCAGAGAATCTCCAGCGTCCAGGATGCCGACCGAATCATAGTCCTGGACAACGGAAGAATCGACGGTTTCGATACACATGAGAACCTGCTGAAGAGCAACAGCATCTATCAGGAAATCTGCGAGGTGCAGATGCAGGGCAACGGCGACTTCGATGAGAAGATGAACTGAGGAGCGGAAGATGAGCGAAAACAACGATAACAGCACATACAAGAAACCGCAGAGACCCGAGAGACCTCCCAGAGGAATGATGGTCAAGCCTCAGAAAGGAGCATTCAAGCCCATCATCCGTGTCATGAAGTATGTCCTGAAGGACTACAAGTTTGCATTCCTGGCGGTCCTCGCCTGCATTGCGTTCGCAGCCATTGCGACACTCACCATGACGCTGTTTACCAAGACCCTGATCGACACCTACATCACTCCGCTGATCGGAACGGTGAATCCGGACTTCTCCCCCCTTGCCCAGAGGCTTCTGAGACTTGCGGGAATCATGCTCGTGGGAATTCTGTGCAACTACGGCATGAACAGGATAATGGTAACCGTCAGCCAGGGATCGCTGAAGAAACTGAGGGTTCAGCTTTTCAACAAGATGGAGAGCCTGCCCCTGAAGTACTTCGACACCCACTCGCGCGGTGATATCATGAGCGTGTACACGAACGACATAGATACGCTCAGGCAGGTGATCAGCCAGAGCATCCCGCAGCTGTTCAGCTCCTCCATAACGCTAGTCTCCACTTTCGTGAGCATGCTGGTTCTCAATGTGCCTTTAACAATCCTTTCGGTTCTGATGATCTTCATTGCAATCAAGGTAACCGCAAAGCTCAGTTCCCTCTCCGGCAAATACTTCGTAGAGAGGCAGAGGGACCTCGGTGCAGTCAACGGATACATTGAGGAGATGATGCAGGGCCAGAAGGTAGTCAAGGTATTCTGTCATGAGCAGAAGAGCACCGAGGAGTTCAAGAAGCTCAACGACAAGCTCCGCGAAAGCTCCAAGAACGCAAACTCGATCGTAAACATCATCATGCCCGTCAACGGCAATATCGGAAACATAAGTTATGTGGTCATCGCAATTGTAGGTGCCATCCTTGCAATCCACGGATTCGGAGGCCTGACACTCGGCGCTCTTGTTACTTTCATGTCCCTCAACAGAAGCTTCTCGATGCCCGTAACACAGGTCAGCCAGCAGTTCTCCAGCATCGTAATGGCCAGTGCCGGAGCCAACAGGGTCTTCGAGATGATGGATCAGCAACCCGAGGAAGACAATGGCTATGTCGAACTTGTCAAAGCAAAGGTTGCCGAAGACGGAACAATTACTGAGACAGATGAGAACACACATATCTGGGCATGGAAGCATCCTCATCAGGCAGACGGAACAGTGACATACCGCAGGCTTGAAGGTGCCGTGACCTTCGACGGTGTTGATTTCGGATACAATCCGGAGAAGATGGTTCTGCATGACATAAAGATGTATGCGAAGCCCGGCCAGAAGCTTGCATTCGTAGGAAGCACGGGTGCTGGCAAAACCACAGTGGTGAACCTGATCAACCGTTTCTACGACATTCAGGACGGCAAGATACGCTTCGATGAGATCAACGTCAACAAGATCAAGAAGACCGACCTCAGACGAAGCCTCGGCGTGGTTCTTCAGGACACACACCTCTTTACCGGCACTGTAATGGAAAACATCCGCTACGGAAAACTTGATGCTACCGACGAGCAGTGCATCAGGGCTGCCCAGCTTGCAAATGCAGACGGCTTCATCAGAAGGCTTCCCAACGGATATGATACGGTCCTCAAGAATGACGGAGCCAACCTCAGCCAGGGACAGAGGCAGCTTCTTGCCATCGCAAGAGCCGCTGTCGCGGATCCCCCTGCCCTGATTCTAGATGAGGCTACATCCTCCATCGACACAAGAACGGAGGTCCTCGTCCAGCGCGGCATGGATGCCCTTATGGCCGGCCGTACAAGCTTTGTCATCGCACACAGGCTCTCGACCGTCAAGAATGCCAACTGCATCATGGTAATGGAACAGGGACGCATAATCGAGCGCGGAACACACGAGGAGCTGCTGGAGCAGAAAGGCAAGTACTACACCCTCTACACCGGCAACAAGGCATGAAAAAGGCCGCTGCAATGCAACGGCCCTTTTCTGTTGTTCTCATCTATAGACTAATCTTCGTCAGCTCCTTCATCAAAATCTTCTACTTCCGAATCAATATCGTCAAAAGAAATCATGACGCAGTTGTTCTGGTAAACAATGTTAATTGTCTCGATTCCATTATTTGCAGAGTAAGTCTGAAGACCGCCCATCATCGGCAAGTTCTGGGAATTGGCATTTATGGTATAACCACCGCCTTGGGCAGCCTGTACAACCGCAGCATACTCTTCTGCAGTGCGGTTCTGAAGAGAAATATTGAGCCCATCTTCGTCATTAATGACCATATCACCGGAGCGGACACCTCCGGGAACCAGGAAGGCATATTCTTCGGGCAAAACAAGGACTGAAGGATCATACTCTCCCATCTCTTCATCGAAAGCAGACCAGTCGATGTCGAACTCGGCGGTCCAGTCAGGTCCTGGAGTCCAATCGCCGGTGTTATAGTCATGCCAATCACCGAGATCGAAAACATAATCCGGGTATTCGGGATCCGAATAAGGCTCCGACTCATCGAAATCGAAGCTGGTATCTGCCATATCCAGGACTGATACATCCCATTTTTCCGGTTGTTCATACATGTTCCAGATCTGTTCAATGGAATAGCGAGAGAGATCGGGAAGCCCGAAATCATTCAGTCCATCTGCGTAGTACGGGTCATCGGCATCGAGTACGCCCCCATGCCAGATAAGTGACTGTTTGTCTTCGCTTCCGGAAGGTTGTTTTTTATCAGGAGAGGAATTACAAGCACCTAGGATAAGAACCAAAGCCACTATCAGAAGAATCAAAACCAGTTTTTTCATACGTTTTCCTCCTTCCAACCCATTTTAAGCTTGATAACTCCGGATTGCAGATCACTGAAGATATCGTGGTTGATCTTGATAACACCTCCGGTATTGAGAATACCGAGGTCGATGGTCTTATTGAAATTCGGTGCATTGGTCGTCTGCCAGGCCTGCATATTGCTGGACATCACATAGATCTGCGGACTCATATTGTCTTCTCCGAACTCACCCATAAGATAGATGACCGTTGCCAACTGCCCTTCCGTGTACGGAAGCGAGTAGTGTCCGTTTTTATCAAGCAAAGGAATCACTCCGTCAGGCACGAGCCAGATCGGATGCATACTGAAGAAGTCTTCCCTTGATTTGAAAAATGCACTGATGTTGATTTCATCAATCTCAGCATCCTTGGCATACTTTTCCACATTATCAGGTATTACGAACTGCACATTCTGGGCAAACAGCTGTTTTACAAGTTTGGATTCCCCCTGCCAGCAGTCGTAGAAACTCTGCCACGGGCACTTCTGATGGAGTTCCGGCAGGATGGGAAAGGTGTTCACCACATCCCAAAGATACTTTCCATCGAATTTAGTCATGTCGTGGGTGATGTCAATGCACATTATTCCGGAATAGATACCTCCCGGCGAATCAGGATCATCACTGAGGGGCGTCTTAATCTTGAGATCGCATGTGAATTCCCAGGTCTGAACAACTTCTGCACCCATGAACATGCGCTTAACCTTTTCAGTGCTGTTACCGGTAAGGTGCCAGCTGGTGTCGTCCTTCTTCTCTGCTTCTTCCTTCAGCCTCTGGTTGCAGCGCTGGTAAAAGGCATCCAGGATTGCGGCGCTCGCAATGGCCTTCTGTTTGATCTGATCATTTCTGACAGCTTTAAGCGCTTCTTTGGCAGCAGGCTCAGCACAGTTTGTAACCACGTTGAGGATAAAAGCTCCGGCAGGACTGAGTGCTGTAGCCTCTGCAAAAGCGCTTGCGCCCTGCGAAACCAATTCGCTTTTCATCTGACCTACGACATACTCTGTTCCGCTGATCTTGCCTGAAATCAGATCATTATAGGCCATGGCATCGCCTGCACCCAGAGCCTGACCGAGCAGTTCAACCCAGAACTGTGTCTGGAATGCAGGATCAATCTTTTCAGCTTCTGCAATCGCCATTTCATGCAGAGTCAGAGTTGTCGTATTCAGCCCGAACTCAAGCATGACGCTTCTGATGATGGAATCAGCTTCCTGATCTTCCAGCCGATAGCCTTTTTTCAACATGCCGTGAAAAGACCGGTTACCGATTTCAAAGGTAAGTCTGATATACTTACGGGTATCCTGCTTTATGCGGTTATAATTCACACCCTGCAGCCTGTTCGTCTGCTTCAGGAAATCCTGAAAGCTACTGTAGGCAAAAACCGGAGCCGCCATGGCAATCAGCAACACAAGCGCCACCATCAGGCGCAGCAAATGCTTTTTCATATCAATACACTCTCCTTGGAATCATGTTAACATCATTCAGAATACCGAACAAGAAAAAAGGCCGCTGCGGTTGCAACGGCCTATTGATACTGATTATGTATGCTCAAGCATTCGGGAGGTCAACATAAGTATCGCATGCTTTTGCATCGGCATAATTTGCCGGGACATCATCAGCAGTTATGTTGCTGAGCTTGGGCTCGATCGTGAAGTTGACCTTCTCTGCTCCGGCAGCTGCTTCCATTCCCATTGTGATTCCGAACTCATTGTCAACAACGATGGAGAAGCTGTAGTCTTTTCCTTCCACTGAGGCGGAAACTGAATACTTGGAGCACTTTCTTCCGAACTGTGTCACTTCACCGACATAGCTGAGGTCATCCTTATACTCGTAGGCGTTATAAAGCAGTGAATCTACGATTTCATTGAAAACTTCTTCCTTGAGTGATTTGTCAGCAACCTTAACCCAGACAGAAGTTGCAGATTTCATAAACATATAGGTGCTGCCTTCATGCTCTGTGAACAGGAAACTACCTACCGAATAATCGAGCCAGTAGACGCCATCCTTTCCGCCGATATTTACCGAAACGGGAGTATTGCCATCGTTCAGCGATGCCACAATCTTGAAACCTGTATGATCTACAGCCTTTGCTCCGCTCTCGCCCTGTTCCATCAGAGCATCCTTTCCGGCTTCCTTCTCGACGGGAAGTGCATCTCCGCCCTTTTCCTCGGGCTCACTCTTACATGCCACCATGGCGAAAACCATGAAGATTGCCAAAACCAAAATAAGAAATCTCTTCATCTTGATAAACTCCTTTGCGTTAGGTTTGCTAGTTATATTTTATAACTTATGTAACAAATTGCAATAAATAATCCCATTTGTTTATAATATGGCCATGTTTTTCAAGGACATTGACCTTCATGACGACGAGCTGAAACTTGTGCTCAGGGAAACCAAAGAGGCCATCCCGGAGAGAAAGCATGTGCCTGCATACTGCTTCGATATCGCTCTACTGGACGGAACAGTGGTAGGAAACTGCAGCCTCAAGATCTGGCATACTCCGGTCATCTGGTTTGCGGGGAACATAGGCTATGAAGTCTATGAGCCCTATAGAGGTCACCGCTATGCTTCAAAGGCATGCAGGCTCCTCTACCCGCTTGCCATTAGGCACAATCTGGACTATCTGATTATTACCTGCAATGTGAGCAATGCCGCTTCGGAGCGGTCCATCCAGCTTGCCGGAGGCATGTTTATAGCCGAGCAGGATGTTCCTGAGGACTACGAACAGTATCGGAAAGGTTCCAAGAGAGTCAGGATCTACAAGGTCCTGCTGCATGACATGAGAAAGCTCTTCGATCTGGACAAGAAGGACTATGATGAAAAAGGCCCCATCCACTGCAGGCATTCGGTAAGAGGCATAATCATCCGCGACGGAAAGATCGCAATGGACTATGTTCAGAAACACGGATGCTACAAGTTCCCCGGCGGAGGTTCGGAAGGAGATGAGACCAAGATAGAAACCCTGATACGCGAAGTAAGGGAGGAAGCCGGCCTTGTCGTGAAGCCTGAAACAGCACGGCCCTACGGCATTGTCACAAGAACCCAGCTGAGCAGAATCGGAGACCGTTACTACCAGGACAACTTCTATTATCTTTGTGAAGCCGAAGACAGGATCGTTCCGCAGGAACTGACACAATCAGAGTCTGAAAGCGGATACAGGCTTGTTTTTGTCGATCCGCATGAAGCGATCAGGACATCAAGGGCTTCCGATTATTGCAAGAACCGTTTCATCGGGGTCCAGATAGAACGCGAAACGCGAGTACTGGAAAAACTGATTGAAGAAGGATACTTCAGAAGCTGAAGAAAAGGAAAAGGCTGCCACGTTTGTGACAGCCTTTTCGGTTTATGGAGGAAATCAGCGGCCGAACTGGCAGTCGTTGTTTCCCGATGTGGTTGTCCACATCTCGAGCATGTTGATCGGGTCGTTAAAGTCTGCAATCCAACCTTCGCGGGCGAAGTCGAAGTTGCCCTTCTTTCTCTCCTCGAGGAAGACGTTCCAGTCCTGAACCTGGATCGAGAGGCTGATTCCGACAGCTGCAAGGTCCTGCTGGATGGACTCTGCGATTGCAATGTGTCCGGAGCTCTGGTTGGTCAGGTATGTCAGGCTGATCGGTGTCTCGGAAGAGAGCTTATTGTTTGCATCGAACTTGTATCCGGCAGCCTTGAGAAGATCGACAGCCTTCTTGACTGTGCCTGCGGGATCCTTGTTGATTGCATATGCATCGTAGTAACCGGCCTCGGCTGTCTCCTTGAAGATACCGCCGTTTCCGTCTGCCATTCCGAGAGGAATGTAGGCGTTTGCTGCAACCTGTCCGGTCTGTCCGATGTTGTCGACGATGTAGTCACGGTCGATCAGGATTGAGAAAGCTTCTCTGATGCAGGCTGCCTGTGCAGGAGTCTTGCCGTCGAACAGAGAGCTCTTTGCATTAAATGCGACATAGTATGTTCCGAGCTCGTCAACGACATAGAACTCGGGGTTCTTGGACTCGATGAGCTTGGCGACTTCGTCAGTAGGAACGGAGTCGATGAGATCCAGATCGCCTGCGTTGTAAGCTGCATAGATTGCATTGTCGTCTGCCGAAAGCATGAACTCAAGCTTCTCGATCTTGACGTTGGCAGCATCCCAGTAGTACGGGTTCTTCTCATATGTCATTGAGACATCGTGGTTCCATGCCGTACAGACAAACGGTCCGTTGGAGATGAAACCGGCTTCCTGACACCATCCGCCCGGGCTTGTGAGCCAGTCGGCATAGGACTCGACTGCACTCTGCTTGACAGGGAAGAATGTCGGGAATGCCATGAGGTCCTCGATGTATGCACACGGTGCGATGAGCTTGAACTCGAGAGTGCTGTCATCAATTGCCTTGACTGCAAGGTCACCCTCTTCGTAGCCTGCGAAACCGCTGAACATGTACTCGTAGTCTGCAGCTGTCTCGGGAGCAACTGCACGCTTCCAAGAGTAGACGAAGTCATTGGCCGTCAGAGCAGAACCGTCCGACCACTTGAGGTCCTTCTTGAGAGTGACTGTGTAGGTCAGTCCGTCGGCGGAAACCTTGTAACCCTCGGCAAGAGCAGGAGCTGTGACGCCCTGTGCGTTGTAGGTGTAGAGACCTGCGAACGAGGCTGCGGCGAGACATGCACCGTCAACTGAGCTGTTGAGTGCCGGATCGAGGTAATCGGGCTCTGAAGCAAGGTTGATTCTCAGTGTGGATGAGCCGTTAGAAAGGCTTGCATACTGGAAGAACTTTGTTGCGAACGGGTTGGAATAGACACCGCTGACATAGCCCTTCTGCATGTACAGGTCGTTGTAGTAGTAAATTGGAATGACACACCAGTTGCTCATGAGGATATCCTCGGCATCGTGCATCATCTGGGTTCTCTTTGCAGTATCTGTCTCAGACTTGATGGCTGCAATCAGTGCATCGTACTTTGCCCAACCCTTGACAGGATCGACATAGTCTGCACCCTTGTACTCCTCAGCGTTGATTGTGCTTTCTGCAGCAGGGGCTGCTGCCGGAGCTTCCTTTGCTCCGCCGGCGAAAACGGCTGAACAGAATGCAACAAGTACCAAAAGAATAGCAATTGTTCTCTTCATTTCTTTTTCTCTCCTTATTTTACATGGCATACGCCACTTATTCGCTTATCATTTGACCCAGCAGGCAACCATATGTCCGCCACCTCTGTCGGTAAGCGGCGGCATCTCTTGTGCGCACTGCTCGCAGGCGTAACGGCACCTTGTCCTGAAGGGACACCCCGTCGGCATATGAAGCGGACTGGGAACATCGCCCTGAAGCACGATTCTGTGCCTCTGGCGGGTGTAGTCCGGATCCGGAATCGGCACTGCAGACATCAGGCTCTGGGTATAGGGATGAATCGATGTGTAGTTAACATCATCGGCCTTGCCCATCTCCACGATCTTGCCCAGATACATCACGGCGATCCTCTGGGAGATGTGGTGCACGACCAGAAGGTCATGTGCGATGAACAGATATGCGACACCGAGTTTTACCTGCAGGTCCTCGAACATGTTGATGACCTGAGCCTGAATGGAAACATCGAGGGCCGATACCGGTTCATCACAGACGATGAACTTCGGGTTCACGGCAAGGGCGCGGGCTATTCCGATTCTCTGTCTCTGTCCGCCTGAGAACTCATGGGCATAGCGTGTCGCATGCTCTGCGTTCAGTCCGACATAGTCCATAAGGGTCAGGATTTTCTCTCGCCTCTCTGCTCTGTTCTCATAAAGCTTGTGGACATCCAGGGGTTCTCCGATTATGTCCTCGACCGTCATTCTCGGATCGAGGGAGGAATAAGGATCCTGGAAAACCATCTGCATGTTCTGCCTCATGCGGCCGATGTTCTTGGCCGTGACCGGGACTCCGTCGTAGAGGACCTCACCTGCGGTGGGCTCGTAAAGGCGAAGTATCGAGCGTCCGACAGTGGTCTTGCCACAGCCTGATTCTCCGACAAGGCCAAGTGTTTCGCCTTCATTGATCGAGAATGAGACATCATCAACGGCCTTGAGGAACTCCGTCTTGAACAGTCCGGTCTTGACCGGGAAGTACTGCTTGAGGTTTCTTACATCAATCAGAGGGGTACTCATACACAGCCTCCTTCGAATGCAGCCTTGATGTTCATCCAGCAGGATGCCTTGTGGTTCTCATTGATATCTATTTCCAAGGGAGGCTCCTGCAGGCATATCTTCATGCAGTTCTCGCACCTTGCGCAGAAGGGACAACCCTTGGGCAGATTCAGGATATTAATGGGGGTACCGGAGATCGGCACCAGACGCTGCTTCATGTCCTTGACGTTCGGAATAGATCTCAGAAGACCCTTGGTGTATTCATGCTTCGGATTGTAGAAGATCTCGCTGGCTGTACCCCTCTCGCAGATACGTCCGCCGTACATGACTATGATGTTGTCACACATCTCGGCGATGACACCGAGGTCATGTGTCACAAGGATAACCGCCATGCCCAGTTTCTTCTGAAGGCTCTGGATCAGCTCAAGTATCTGTGCCTGGATGGTAACGTCCAGAGCGGTTGTCGGCTCATCCGCAATGAGGATATCGGGCTCACAGGCCAGGGCCATGGCAATCATGACACGCTGTCTCATTCCGCCGGAGTGCTCGTGCGGATACTGTTTGAGCCTACGCTCGGGCTCGTTGATTCCAACGAGGGAAAGAAGCTCAATCGCCCTTGCCTTCGCCTCTGCTCCCCTCTTGTCCGTATGGAGCGTAATTGCCTCTATGAGCTGGTTACCGATCGTGAAGACCGGGTTCAGGCTGGTCATCGGATCCTGGAAGATGATCGAGACGCATTTGCCGCGGAACTTGTCCAGCTTGCTCTCGTTCCATTTCGTAAGGTCATCGCCCTTGTAGAGAATCTTTCCGCCGACAACCTTTCCGGTGGATGCAAGGATCTGCATGATGGAATAAGCGGTGACGCTCTTTCCCGAACCGGATTCTCCGACTATTCCGAGGATCTCTCCCTCATCCAGGTTGAAGGACACGCCGTTGACGGCATGTACTTCTCCGGAATCGGTGAAGAAGGAAGTATGAAGGTCCTGTACGCTGAGAAGATGCTGTTTCTCAAAAGTGTTCGTGCTTTCCATGACATCACCTCTTCAGCTTGGGATCGAACGCATCTCTGAGGCCGTCACCCAGAAGGTTGAAGCTCAGAACTATCAGACAGATTGTGAGAGCCGGGAAAAGAAGCTTGTACGGATAGCTCTGAAGGCCTCCTCTTGCGGAGTTGGCCAAAGAACCCAGAGACGGCATGGGAGCCTGTACTCCCAGACCTACGAAGCTGAGGTAGCTCTCGGTGAATATTGCAGACGGGATCTGCAGTGCGGTGGAGATGATGATGACGGACAGGCAGTTCGGAAGGATGTGCCTTCTGATGATCCTTCCTGTCGGAGCACCGATCGACTTGGCCGCAAGGATGTATTCGTTCTGCTTGATGGAAAGGATCTGACCTCTGATAAGTCTGGCCATACCGACCCAGTAAAGCAGTCCGAAGACAATGAACAGCGAAATCATGTTGCTTCCGAGTGAATCCAGGAACGAACCCGGCTTGAAGTTCAGGACCGACTGGAGGACGACTGAAAGCAGGATTATTATGAGCATATCCGGAAGCGAATAGATGATGTCGACTATTCGCATCATGATCAGGTCCACCCTGCCACCGAGATAACCGGAGATGCTTCCGTAGATCATTCCTATGACAAGAACGATGATGCTGGCGAAGAAACCTACTACCAGCGATACCCTAGTTCCGTACACGACTCTTATGAAGTAGTCGCGGCATTGCTCGTCGGTACCGAAGATATGGGGGAATCTTGTTCCTCCGGCTTCGATGTACTGCTGCTCCATCTTGCTGTACTCGAACGGAGCGAGGTTCTTTGCGCCCTTGTCCCTGACGCCGTTGACGGAGAGAATCTCCTCATAGCTGTACGGGACGACCAGCGGGGCGAAGATTATGATCAGCAGAACCAGACCCAGCACGATGATGCTTCCGACGGCAAGCGGGTTCTTGAAGAGCTTGCGCATTCCGTCCTTGAAGAAGGTCGTGCTCTCGCTCATGACATCCTGCTGGCTCTTCTCCTCCTCTGTTGCCTTCTCGAACATCGATGCATTGAACTTGGAGAGATCCATCTGGATGCTGAAGGGCGCCTTCCTGGGATTGCCGTTCTCGTCTCTTCTTATCTTGAAGTCCATGGAACCCTCCTCAATCGTACTTGATTCGCGGATCCACTATCTTGTAGAGGATGTCGCAGATCATAGTTGCGATGACCATCAATGTCGCGAGGAAGATTGTGGTCGCCATAATCAGCGTATAGTCGCGGTTGTTGATTCCGCTGACGAACTTGGTTCCGATTCCGCCTACCGTGAAGACCGTCTCTACGACCATCGAACCGGTGATGATGTATGCGATCTGAGGGCCGGCATAGGTGATGACCGGAATCAGTGAATTCTTGAGGGCATGCTTGAAGATGACCTTCCACTTTGCAACGCCCTTGGATCTTGCGGTGCGGATGTAATCCTGTCCCAAGGCGTCAAGCATGCTGGTCTTGGCCAACCTTGTGGTGTATGCAAGAGGATATGCGGCAAGAGCCATTACGGGAAGGACATAGTGAGTATCGTTGGCGCTCCAGACCGGGACCCATCCGAGTTTGATGGAGAACACCAGCAGAAGCAGGGTCGCAAGGACAAAGCTGGGAACCGCAGTGAACAAAGTCGAGAAGAAGACAATGATCCTGTCAGGAAGCTTGTTGCGCATGATGGCGGCAAAGGATCCCAGGATTATTCCCAGAGTCAGGGCGAAGAACATCGCCGTCAAACCCAGCCTTGCGGATATCGGGAAGGACTCGGCAATCATGGTGCTGATTTCCCTTCCGTTCTTGAGGGACACGCCGAAATCGCCGTGAAGCAGAGCCTTCATGTAGTTGACGAACTGTGTGAACAGCGGCTTGTCCAGACCATATCTGGCATTGAGCGCATCGATTGTTGCCTGTGAGAGGGCCTTCTCCCTGTTGAAAGGACCTCCCGGAACGGCATGCATGACAAAGAACGTGATCAGACAGATGATCAGCACTGTCAATGCGGCTAGCAGTATCCTTTTAATAATATACTTAAGCAACTTACATATCTCCGTAATGGTGCATAGAAACAATTTTGTGCCAATACTAACACCATCGCGGAAATTTATGCAAGAATATTATATATAAATGCAGATTAAATTCTTTAGTTGTTGTTATTGTAACAAATTGGCTTTACTAAAACTGCATTATTATCCATTTATAGCGAAGATTATCTCAGGCAGAAGCTGCTTCTTTCTGGAAACTGCATCCTTCATATCGAACACATGGTCGGCGACAGACTCATAGGAAAGACGCTTCTCAAGCTTATGTCCGCTGGAAATCAGCATGCTCCGGTATTTCATAACATCGGTGATCATCAGAAGCGCCCAGTCCATGCTGTTGGCTTTTCTGATTTTCTCAAGTGCAGCCATGTACTTGGAGCTGTATTCCGGAAGATCCTCCAGAGTCGGAACCTCGCACTGGGATACGCCGATAACAAGTCCGTTTTCCCTGTATGTCTTCATATCCTCCAGAATCACCTGCTCCGGAACCCTTGTACCCAGCCCCTCTACCTTCTCGAACATTGCCTTGCCGAAGGACCTGTAATCCGAAACACCTGCAAGAGGGGCAAGCTTCTCGACAGAAAGGACATCCAGACCGGTCGTGGTCGGGCTCTTGAGGAGAATCGTATCTGCAAGGATTCCCGCAAGCAGAACCTTTGCCGTGGTGAGATCAGGTATGATGCTGTTCCGCAGATAGAGCTGGTAGATTATAGTGCATGTACTTCCCACAGGCTCTGCATCGATGAAAATCGGCAGATCCGTCTTGGGTGCATCCAGACGATGGTGATCTATGATTTCCCTGACTACCGCCTCTTCCACTCCCCTTATGCTCTGATCCGGCTCGTTGTGGTCGACAAGGATGACATCGTGCCTCGGCTTGCGCAGAAAGCATCTTCTTGTAACAAAGCCGACATAGTTTTCTCCATCCATTACGGCAAGACCTCTGAGATTTGAAGAAGATAGCCTCTCCTTTGCATCATCGAAGAGATCCGTAGTCTGAAGGACATCACCCTGCTGACCGAGAAGGCTCTCGATTGACTGGGCCAGACGGAGCCTTCGGATTGTCTCCGTGGTCTCGATATCCGAGATGAAGATGCTTCCTTCATACCCTGAGAAATCCAGCTTTCCGATATCCCCCTTCACATCAGTAAGAACGATTGCAGGGACATTGTAGGACATGGCAAGCTTGACGTACTTCTCTCCGTAGGGCATGACTATCAATGCATCGGGATGCTCCTGAACATGAGCTGCTCCGGAAAGAATAGGAGCATTGAAGACCTTGGGATTACCCTCTTTCAATGTCTTGCATTTCAGTACTCGCTCGATATTCTCGACAGTTATCTCATATCTGGGATACTCTCCGATCTGGTCATTGAGAAACCAATCAGTGATTGCATCTATGCTCAGAAGGCCCTTGAAAGCTTCCTTGTCAAAGAGAGGAACGACGGAAGGTCTCTTCTGATATCTCTTCATAACCTTCATAAGGTCATAGACCGGAAGAGAGCACTGGATAGCCTTTACATCGGTTCTCATCACATCAACGACCTTCGCCCTGATGTCCCTCTTGTATGGCGGGGGTTCTACTCCGGTGATGCTGAACTGGGCCTTGATGTTATCAGAGATATGCCCGCATCGTACTGCAGTGTAGTGATTGACCCTGTCGATTGAGTTCTTGAGCTGCGCATATGCATATGCGGCGCAGAGACTGTCCATATCGGGATTTCTGTGGCCGGTAATGAAGATTTCACTCATGCACCAATACTAAACCAACATCCTGCATCTTGCAAGCAAGGCTCATCAATAGGATAATTAAGGCACAGGGGGTTCTCAATGCTGCCGTTTTTCAGAGAAGAAGGAATGCTCAAACCTACGGACATCATCAGGGACAAGACGGAGATGCCCTTCTCCATGATCGTCACCTGGCAACGCAGCATACTTCAGGCCGTCGACAGGCTCTACGGACTCAAGCAGGTTTCCACCTTCAAGTGCGGGCTTCCCTGTCCCGTGTACGAATTCAAGGCGAACAAGGAAAAACTCGGCATAGTCAACCTCCCCATCGGAGCTCCGGTTGCAGCAGGCTTCATGGAGGAATATATCATCCGCGGCGTAATGCAGTTCGTGTGCATCGGCTATGCCGGAACCCTCTTGCCCGGCGCAAAAGGCAAGATCATCGTTCCGACCCAGGCCTACAGGGATGAAGGAACCAGCTGGCACTATGCCCCGCACGACAGTCCGTGGATCAACGTGAACACCGCAAAAAAGCTTGATGACATCCTGACCGAACTGGATATTCCCCATATCTGCGGCAGAGTCTGGACTACCGATGCCTTCTACAGGGAAACCCCGTCTGCGGTAAAAATGATGAAGGAGCAGAACTGCCTCTGCGTGGACATGGAGTGTGCCGCGAACATGGCGGTCTCCCAGATGCGCAATGTCCATTGCTATCAGATGATGTTCGGTGCAGACAGTCTAGAAGGCGACAGCTGGAAGCGCGGCAAGCTCGGAAAAGGCATCGGTTCGGACGCCTGGGCAACCTATGCCCAGATTGCGGTTCAGGTTGCCCTTGCATAATCAAAAACTTGAAATAAAAGCTTCCAATGCGGTTTTGCGTGTGTTAACATATCTGTAGTTGCGGCGAAGAGACGTAATTCTCTTGCTCAAACTTACAGAACGGATCCCGGCATAGAAGCTGTGCATTGCTCCTACCTCCTGCACTTGCGGACGTTTCAAGGAACAGAATCGGCAACTTAACTGGGGATCCCCCTTGAACTCCGGTTCAAGAGATTCCAGTCCTAGTAACCGCAGCGTTTTCTTTCTGTCTTCATTCCCTGTCTTCTCTTTCTATTTCCCTATATTTTTGTTATATTCCGTTATATGCAGAAACAGATGAAAGACATTAGGTTCATTACGCTCCCGGAGGATCGCAGACTGGGAGAAGTCACAATCAGCAAGGATATCCCCCTCCCCATCCAGTTTCCGGAGGGAAGTCTCACCGAAGACATCGACTTCAACAGCATCGTGGCCGGTCTGATCAAAGTCGTGGCATGGGATACCGAGAACGCCAACTTCAATTATTACAAGAACCTGCTTCTGGACCTCCAGCCGGACGTGGTCAAGGAGCTCAACGTCGCAGCAATTGCACAGAGCAACAAGAAGGACTACGCCTTTGCCGAGGAGCTCATGCTTGCAGTCAACCATCTGTCCGATGCACCCGAAAGCTACATCAACCTGGCTGTCCTCTATGCCCAGATGACCGTCCAGCTCCATAAGGACGGCAAGGACACGGAAGCCGACATGTACGACGACAGGATCCTCGAGGTCCTCAACGAATGCAAGGCAAAACACGAGAACCACGCCGCAACCTACAGCGAGATTTCCGCCTTCCACATGAGGCACGGGGACGTCGAAAGCGCACGCGATTATCTTGCCCGCTATACCGAGCTGGAAACAGACCCCAAGAAGAAGGCCAATGCCCAGAAGACCCTCAAGGACATCGACAAGATGCTCTCCTCCAAGGATGAGATCATGTATGCCTACGACAAGATGATGATGGGTTGTCCGGACGATGCCCTCGAGGCCATGGACAAATACATTGCCGGCAACGAGAAGCGCTGGGAATCCTACTTCCTCAGAGGTTGGGCCAAGAGAGTCCTGGAGAACTACAAGGGAGCTCAGGAAGACCTCCTCGAGAGCCTGAGAATCGACGGCAAGAACGCAGAGGTCTACAACGAGCTTTCCATCTGCGCCAGGGAAAGCGGAGACACCGAACTGGCCAAGAGCTACCTGCAGATCGCAGTGGACCTTGACGGCGAGGATGTAATCTATCTGACAAACCTTGCATTCCTGCATCTGGCCGACGGAGAATTCGAGGAATCCAGGGAACTTCTGGAGAAAGCAAGGCAGATCGACGAGGAAGACCCTCAGCTCAAGTATCTGATCGATGAATATGAGAAGCATACCGGAGACAAGATCGGAGAAGTCATCAGCGAAGAGATCTACGATGACGAAGCCTTCGAGGAGCTCAAGAGCAAAGCCAACAGCAAGGGCATCCCGTTCAAGGAAATCTGAGGCATCAAATGGACAGAACAGTTACCTGCAGAACAGCAGAAGACATGGAGAACCTCGGCCGCGAAATCGGCAAGACCTGCAAAAGCTCAAGCGTGATTTCACTGCGCGGAAGCCTCGGAGCCGGCAAGACGGTCTTTGCAAAGGGAGTTGCAAGAAGCCTGGGCATTGAGGAAGCGATCGTCAGCCCAACCTTCACTTTGGTCCAGGAGTATGACGGAAATCTTCCGATGTACCATATGGACCTATACAGGATCACCAGCGAAGAGGATTTCCAGATGATCGGCGGAGAGGACATGCTCTACAGCGATGGCGTATGTCTGGTCGAATGGAGCGAAATCATAGACTCAATCCTGCCGAAGAAGACATTGTTTGTGTATATCAAGGTCAATGAAGACCAAAGCCGCACCGTGCATCTTGCAGGCGGTTGGGAGGACTGAAAATGAACATCCTGGCAACTGACACATCATCACAGGCCCTCACGGTGGCCATCAGGACAGACTCGTATTTCGAGTCCAGGACTTCAGAGGGAAGAAGCCTCCAGCATTCGGAGAAACTCATGGTAACCGTCCTCGAGCTCTGCAGGAATGCAGGTATTGAAAGCAAGGACATAGACCTCTTTGCCTGCACTAGGGGACCGGGTTCTTTCACCGGACTCAGGATCGGTATGGCAGCACTCAAGGGCATGGCCTATGCCTCGGCAAAGCCTCTGGTTTCGGTTTCCACAATGGAAGTGCTTGCAAACTGCATCCCCTGCTTTGACGGAGCAATCGTCACTGTCATGGATGCAAAAAAACAGCGCTGGTATCTGTCTGCTTTCGAGAAACCGGACACAGGTTGTGCAAGAAGACTCATGCCTGATACCGACGGAACGGAGGCGGATCTTGCCGAGATACTGAGCCCCTACTCCAGGATCCTTGTCACAGGACCCGATGCGGAGGCTTTCAGGCCATGTCTGGAAAAGATGTTCAGTGATAAAGCCATATTGGTGGACAAGAGTACAAGAGAAGCCAGGGCAACTTCCCTGATTTCATGTGCCATAGCAAAATTCGAGAAAGACGGTCCGGATGACATAGGACAGGGTCCTGTCTATCTCAGAAAGAGTGACGCCGAGATTGCATTGGAGGAGAAGCAGCGCCAGCTGCAGGGAGGAGAACAATGAGCAAGAATTATGATGTCCTTATCGTAGGCGGCGGCCCGGGCGGCCTTTCCTGCGGACAGTACAGTGCCAGAGCCGGAAGAAAGACTGCAATCATCGAAGAGATGGCAGCCGGCGGACAGACAATGATAATCGATGAAATCGAGAACTACCCCGGACTGGGAAAGATCTCGGGTTACGAACTGGCTGCTGCATTCGAACAGCAGGCAACCGGTTTCGGATGTGATTTCGTCTATGCGACCGTAAACTCCATCAAAAGGCTGGAAGACGGATCTTTCGAGCTCGATACTACCGACGGCGCTTATCTTAGTCCCGTAGTCGTCATCGCCACAGGTGCAAAGCACAGGAACCTTGAAGTGCCCGGAGAGAAGGAAATGATCGGCCACGGAGTAAGCTACTGCGCAACATGCGACGGTCCCTTCTTCAGGAACAAGAAGATCCTTGTCTGCGGCGGCGGAGACAGTGCCTGTCAGGAAGCCCTCTATCTGAAGAAGCTTTCCGATGACGTTACCGTAGTTCACAGACGCGATCGCTTCCGCGCACAGGCTTCCATCGTAAAGGCAATGGAAGATGCCGGAATCAAGACCAAGATGAACACTACGGTGCAGTCCATCAACAACGAGAACGGTAAAGTCAAATCGGTTTCTTTCGTGAACAAGACCTCCGGAGAGACATATACCGAGGAATTCGATGGTGTTTTCGTATTTGTAGGAAACCTTCCCCAGACCCAGCTTGTTCCCGATTGCGAAAAGGACGAGGCCGGCTTCATAAAGACCGACAGGAACATGATGACCAGCATCCCCGGAATCTTTGCCATCGGAGATGTGAGGGACACCCCGTTCAGACAGGTGGTAACCGCTGCTTCCGACGGTGCAATCGCAGCCCATTACGCCAGCGAATACATCGATGCAAGAGCCGGAATGAAGTACTGATTCCAGTCCTCTGCAACGTTACAAACCCTCATTATTTAACTTCTCTTATAGGTTTTTCTGTTGTATGATTGAAGTATGAAGATACTCATGATTACCAGCGAGGCCGTGCCCTTCTCAAAATCAGGGGGCTTGGCCGATGTGGTCGGAGCACTTCCTCCGGCTCTCATAGATCGGGGACATGACGCAAGGATCATCGTTCCGTCATACAACACAAAGGTGGAAGACTCCGGAGATCCGGTCTGTAACCTCGATCTGGATATGCTCAACGGAACCGAAAGTGTCCAGATCCGCAGGAAAACCCTCGGCAAGGTAATCTACTACTTCGTCTGCCACAAGGTCTTCAACGACAGGCTCGGAATCTACGGCGATACGAGCTTTGCCCCTTATACCGACAACTTCTTCCGCTTCGCACTACTCTCGAAGGCTTCGCTTCAGCTCTGCGAGGCAATAGGCTGGAAACCGGACATCCTTCATTGCCATGACTGGACTGCAGGTCTTGTCCCCTATTTTCTCAAGGTCAACCGCCGCGAGTTCTTCATGGGAACCGAGACCGTATTCACAATCCACAACCTGGCCTATCAGGGAACCTTCCCCAGGATGGATTTCCTGTATGCCAATATCAGACCCGACGAGGCCC
This sequence comes from Spirochaetota bacterium, assembly GCA_918298275.1. Classification (GTDB taxonomy): domain Bacteria; phylum Spirochaetota; class Spirochaetia; order Sphaerochaetales; family Sphaerochaetaceae; genus UBA9732. The sequence goes on from CAKJZO010000032.1 coordinate 24,233, forward strand.
TCTTCTCAAACGGTCAGGTCAACATGCTGCAGGCAGGTTTGGTATTCAGCGACTACATCACTACCGTAAGTCCGACCTACTCCAAGGAAATTCAGACACCCGAACAGGGTTGCGGGCTGGACCACATACTTCAGAAGCGTAAGGCAAAGCTCAAGGGCATTGTCAACGGCATAGACATCGATGAGTGGAATCCGCAGAAGGACAAGCTCATCCCCTACCATTTCTCGATTGACAAGATGGGCGGAAAGGCCAAGCTCAAGAAGGAAATCCAACAGCAGCTTAATCTCCCCGTCAGAGATGATGTTCCCCTGTTTGCGATGATCAGTCGTCTTGCAGCCCAGAAGGGTTTCGACAGCCTTCTGATGTGTCTTGAGCAGATTCTGACCGAGATGGATGTACAGTTCGTGATAGTCGGAACCGGAGACAGCAATCTGGAGAACGGGCTTAAGCAGCTTGCGCAAAAGCATGAGAACCTCTCGGTGAACATCCTCTTCTCCAACAAGGTCGCGCACCTTGTCGAGGCAGGAAGCGACTTCTTCCTCATGCCCAGCCGCTACGAACCCTGCGGCCTGAACCAGCTCTACTCCCTGCGCTACGGAACAATCCCAATTGCGCACAGGACCGGCGGCCTTGCAGATACCATCATAGATGTGGACAGAAATCCCAAGGAAGGAACAGGAATCCTGTTCGATGAACTCAATCCGTATGAGATAGTCAGAAGCGTGCACCGTGCCACACAGCTGTACCATCAGACGGACGGTCCGGACAGTATGGCAAACATACGCCGCAGGGCAATGGACCAGGACTTCTCCTGGAGTGCATCGGCAGATGAATACCTTGCTGTCTTCAGCAAGTTGATAGAGAAAAACATAAAGTGAAAAACATAGGAGGATATGAATGGGCAAACCAAAAGTAGTTGCAATCATTCTGGGTGGAGGAAAAGGAACCAGGCTGTTCCCTTTGACAGCTGACAGAGCAAAACCGGCAGTCCCGTTTGCGGGAAAGTACAGGCTGGTCGATATCCCGATTTCGAACTGTATCAACAGCGGATACACGAAGATATATCTTCTGACCCAGTTCAACTCGGCCTCGCTTCACAACCATATTGCCAGCACATATGTCTTCGACCAGTTCCATTCAGGTTTCGTACAGATCCTGTCTGCTGAGCAGACCTACAGCAGCGAGTCCTGGTATCAGGGTACCGCGGATGCCGTCCGCAAGAACCTCAAGCACTTCCATGATCAGGAAGCCGACTACTATCTGATTCTCAGCGGAGACCAGCTGTACAGAATGGACTTCTCCAAGATGCTGCAGAGACACATCGACTCGGGTGCCGAGCTCACCGTTGCCGCAAAGACCATATCCAGGAAGGAAGCAACCGGACTCGGAATCATGAAGACCAATGCCAAGGGCATGATCACCCAGTTCCTCGAGAAACCTGCTCCGGATCTGGATATCTCCAATTACAAGGTCAATGCCAATTATCTCAGGAATTCACTCGGAGAAGAGGTCAACGAGTCCAACGAGTATCTTGCATCAATGGGCATCTACATCTTCACCGCAAAGACCATGGAAGAGGCCCTGGACAATGACAAGACCGATTTCGGAAAGGAGATCATCCCGGATCTGACCAAGAAGAAGCCCGTCGCATCCTATCTCTTCAACGGTTTCTGGGAGGACATCGGAACAATCAAGGCCTTCTACGATACCAACCTCGATCTTGCCAGCATAAACCCGAAGTTCAACTTCTATGACGAGAAGATGCCGATCTACACACACAGAAGACATCTTCCTGCCACCAAGGTCAACTTCAGCAACATCACCAGCTCTCTGACATCCGAAGGTTCGATAATCACCAACGCCTACATCGTGAATTCCATCATCGGTGTCCGCACCATCATCGAAAGCGGAGCTTCCCTCGACGGTGTCTACTGCATGGGCGCCACCTACTATGAGACCGAGAAGCAGAAGAAGTACAACGCCGAGCACGGAATCCCCAACCTCGGAATCGGAAAGGGCTCCATCATCAAGAGGGCCATCATCGACATGAATGCCAGAATCGGTGAAGGATGCCGCATAGGAATAGACAATATTCCCAGAAACGACGGAGACTACGGCGACTACTCGATCCATGACGGAATCATCGTGATAACAAAGGGATCGACAATACCGAACGGTACCGTTCTTTAAACAATAACGATATTCGGAAACAGAAAATGAATCAGTGCAACGCCCAAGGTAATGAATCCCAGGGCGTTGC
>CAKJZO010000033.1 GCA_918298275.1 Spirochaetota bacterium
TTGCAGAACCAGTCGCGGCCGGCGATTATGGCTGCCATGTTGGACTGGGTTCCTCCGGATGTGAAGGTTCCGTCAGCCTCGGGGCCGAATCCGAAAAGTCTGACCAGACCATGGATCATGTTCTCTTCGATCTCGGTAGCCGCGGGGCCCTGGTCCCAGCTGTCCATGCTGTCGTTGAAGGTGCCGATGATCAGCTCTGAGGCGATTGTCTCGGTGAGGGCAGGGGCATGCAGATGGGGCATGTACATGGTGGACCATGTCCTCAGAAGGTGGGGCATGATGTCCTTCTCGACGGTGCTCAGGGTCTCATCGAACCCCGTGCCTTTCTCCGGGAGAAATCCCAGATTGTTCAGGTCTTCCCTGAGTTTGTAGACGTCCTTGCCCGAATAGGCAGTATTGTCGTCGTAGGATCTGATGATTGCATCCGCCGTTTCTGCAATCATCCTGCGGAATACTTCCTTGGTTTCAGCGTCAGCTGACAGGATAACAGGTGTTTTTCCCATGCCGTCAACTCCTTTTTGGACTGTTCTGCAACCTGATGCAAGATAGATGATAGCAGTTATTTCCCGAGGGGGCCACAAAAATATATTTTTTTGTTTGACCCCTGCCTTATATGCCTTTATAGTGGGGCTTGAAGATGCACGATCACACGGTTCATCTTGGTTTACCGAGGTAAAGGGGGTACGGCTATGGATTTCATTGTAAAGGTCAATGATTTTGTCAATGGCATTGTTTGGGGAGTACCGATTCTGGTACTGATTCTCGCTACTGGATTGTTCTTCACCATCAGGTTGGGATTCTTCCAGTTCACGCATTTCGGGTTTCTGTTCAAGGATACCATCGTCAAGGCGTTCAAGAAGAAGGATGAGGAGAAACCGGCAAAGGGAGAGCTTACATCCTTCCAGGCTGCAATGACCAGCGTTTCCGCCATCGTCGGTTCAGGAAACATCGCCGGTGTTGCGACAGCCATAGTCGTCGGAGGTCCGGGCGCACTTTTCTGGATGATCATAGCAGCCATCTTCGGCATGGCATCCAAGTTCGCCGAGATTACCCTCGGAATCAAGTACCGCAAATTCAATGAAGACGGTTCCGTCCGCGGCGGTGCCATGTACTACCTGGCAGACGGCCTGAAGCAGAAATGGCTCGGAATCCTTTTCTCCATCCTAGTCATTCCGTTTGCATTCGTCATTAGCGGCATCGTAGATACAAATACAATCGCAACCACGCTGTTCGATGAGTTCAAGATTCCGACAATCGCAACCGGAATAGTGCTTGCGGTGATTACCGGAATCATCGTTCTCGGCGGTGCAAAGAGAGTAGGTTATGTCTGTGCCGTCATCGCCCCGTTCATGGGCGGCGCATATCTGCTTGCAGGTCTGTGCATCATCATCCTGAACATCGGACAGGTTCCTTCAGCCCTGGGAACAATCATCAAGGCCGCATTCAATCCTGCTGCCGCGACCGGAGGTGTAATCGGATCCATTCTGGTTACCATGAAGATGGGTGTTGCAAGAGGCATGTACTCCAACGAGGCAGGACTCGGAACTGCAGCCATGGTTCATTCTCCGGCCAAGGTCGACACTCCGTCGGAGCAGGGTGTCTGGGGTCCGATCGAGGTCTTCCTGGATACTATCGTCGTATGTACCATCACGGCTCTGGCAATCGTAATGTCGGGACTCTGGACTACAGGTCTTGACGGAGCAACACTTACGGTCAACGCTTTCAAGGTCATGCTTCCCGGCAATATCGGCTATTGGATTGCCATCGGATCGGTCATCCTGTTCGGTTTCAGCTGCCTCATCAGCTACTTCGACTATGCAACGCAGGCCGCCGAATATCTGTTCGGCGAGAAGAGCAAGATCATCGTCAAGATCCTGTGGGTAGTTGCCATCGTCGTAGGAAGCCAGACGACACTGGGCTTCGTCTGGGACCTTGCGGACACCTTCAACGGACTGATGATCATCCCGAACCTGATAGGACTTCTGATTCTGAGCAACGAGGTCGTCAAGGAAAAGAAGGCCTATTTCGAGGCCAACGGCATCAAATAGGGCATAGGCCGATACCGCTGATTAATGGAAAGGCAGCTTGCATTGCAGGCTGCCTTTTTCATTCACTTGTTTCTGCCGTCACATTCCCTGGTACAGCCTTCACAGCCGCAACCGCATCCGCCTTTCTTCTTCCGGCCCCTTGCAAGCCTGAATGCAAAGAAGATGAGGACAAGAACCGCAGCTATGATCAGAAAATCCCAGACGTTCATTCTTCAGACCTCAGAGCAGCGAACCAATGACATTTACAAGCACGGCGAAGAGCCAGGCAACGCTGCACTGCCACAGAACGACCGCAAGGGCCCACCATCTGCCGAGTTCCCGCTTGATTGCGGCAACCGAGGCTACGCACGGGGTGTACAGGAGGCTGAAGACAAGCATGCAGACTGCAGTCAGGCTGCTGATCATGGTTGAAATGCCTTTTCTTGAAGTGAACAGAAGCTCCATGATTGAAACAACGCTTTCCTTGGCCATGAAGCCGCTTATCAGCGATGTCACCAGACGCCAGTCTCCCAGTCCGGCGGGTTTCATAATCGGTACCAGCAGACCTGCAATGGCTGCCAGGATGCTGTCATGGGAATTCGTGACCAGATTGAAGTCGAAGTCGAAACTCTTCAGGAACCATACCACTATCGTTGCAATCAGAATCACGGAGAAAGCTCTCTGCAGGAAGTCCTTTGCCTTTTCCCACAGAAGTTGCAGTACGTTTCTGGCATTGGGGAAACGATAGTTCGGGAGCTCCATGACGAACGGCACGGCCTCTCCCTTGAAGATCGTCTTCTTGAACAGCATGGCCATGAGAATTGCGGTCAGGATTCCCAGCAGGTACAGGGCGGTAATCAGAATCCAGCTGATTTTGGGGAAGAAAGCGGCAACGAAGAATCCGTAGATGGGAAGCTTTGCCGTACAGGACATGAACGGAGTGAGGAGGATTGTCATCTTCCTGTCGCGTGCGCTGGGAAGCGTCCTGGTGGACATGACTGCAGGGACCGTGCATCCGAAACCTATGAGCATCGGGACAATGCTTCTTCCCGAAAGGCCGATCTTGCGCAGAAGCTTGTCCATGACGAAAGCAACGCGTGCGATGTAGCCGCTGTCTTCAAGCAGGGACAGGAAGAGGAACATGGTGACGATGATGGGCATGAAGCTCAGCACGCTTCCGACTCCCTCGAATATTCCGTTTATTACCAGACTCCTTATGGCAGGGTTGACTCCTCCATTTATCATTGCGTTCTGTACGACGTCCTTCAGGGCATCTATGCCCATTGCAAGGATTCTCTGCAGGAACGGACCGATGAGACTGAACGTAAGGTAGAAAACCACACCCATTATCAGAATGAACACGGGGATTGCAGTGAACTTTCCGGTAAGTACGGAGTCCAGACGCTGGCTGCGGATACGTTGCTCGCTCTGATGCGGCTTGGTGACGCATTCGGAACTGACTTTGTTGATGTATGCAAAACGCATGTCCGCCATGGCGGCGCTGCGGTCAAGACCGCGTTCTGTCTCCATCTGAATGACGATGTGCTCCAGCATCTCTGTCTCGTTCTGATCCAGATGCAGCTGGTCCAGTATGAGCTTGTCGCCTCCGATTATCTTGCTTGCGGCGAATCTGACCGGAAGGCCGGCGGCCTTTGCATGGTCATCGATGAGGTGAATGACCGCGTGAAGACATCTGTGGACTGCACCGCCGTGGGCATTCTCATCGCAGAAGTCCTGTCTCAGCGGGCCTTCCTGATAGATGGCCACATGCATCGCATGCTTTACGAGCTCGTCGACTCCCTGATTCTTTGCCGCTGAAATCGGGACTACCGGGACACCGAGCATGTTTTCCATTGCGTTGATGTCGACGCTTCCGCCGTTTGAGGTCATCTCGTCCATCATGTTCAGGGCAACGACCATTGGCATTCCGAGCTCCAGAAGCTGCATCGTGAGATAAAGGCTCCTGTCTATGCTGGTGACATCTACGATGTTGATTATGCAGTGCGGCTTATGGTGCAGGACGAAGTTCCTGGAGACGATTTCCTCGCTTGAGTAGGGGGACATGGAATAGATTCCCGGCAGATCCGTGACCGTGGCATTTGCATGACCTCTGAGGATGCCGTCCTTCCTGTCTACAGTAACGCCCGGGAAGTTGCCTACATGCTGATTCGAACCGGTAAGCTGATTGAACAGGGTGGTCTTTCCGCTGTTCTGGTTGCCTACCAGGGCGAATCTGAGCTTCGTGTTCTCGGGAAGGGGATTTTCGTTGGTCGGATCGTGATACTTTCCTTTCTCTCCCAAACCGGGGTGTTCTATTGTCTTTTTCTTCGGATTCCGGTTGATTTCCTGCTTCCTGTCGATTATCCGGACATCGATATTTGCTGCGTCTTCAAGCCTGAGTGTGAGCTCGTAGCCGTGGATGCGCAGTTCCATCGGGTCTCCCATGGGAGCCAGTTTGACCAATGTTACTTCTGCGCCCGGAATCATGCCCATGTCCAGGAAATGCTGTCGCAGCTCACCATGTCCGCCGACGGCTTCTATCAGGGCACTCTGTCCGGGTTTGAGTTCTCTAAGTTCCATGAGGATTATACTAAAACAATCTAGGTAAATGTTTCAATGATTACGGACGGCGATTGACGGACCTTTCTCCCGAAAGAATCATCTCGTAGTCCTCGAGGTTCTTCCTCAGAAGGACAGGAGTGTTGAGCTCATACGGGCATTTGGATTTGCAGAGGCCGCAGTCCACGCAGTCATTGATCTTGCGCATCTTGGCAATCCATTCCTCCGTCAGGAACTTGGCGCTGGGATTTCTTCTTATCAGCTGGATCATGCGGGCGCAGTCCTTGATGTCTATGCCGACGGTGCAGGGCATGCAGTAACCGCAGCTTCTGCAGAACTCGCCGCACAGTTCCTCGCGGTCCTTGTTGATTATCTGCTGCATCTCCGCTGTCATTGCCGGAGGATTGTCTATGCAGCTGATCCACTGATCCAGCTCTTCCTCCCTCTGGATGCCCCAGATGGGAATCACGTTGTCGAACTGGGCTTCGAAGGCGTAGCAGGCCTTGTAGTTCGTCAGAAGTCCGCCGGAAAGGCCCTTCATGGCTATGAATCCCATTTTTTGCTGACGGCATTTCTCCACAAGCTCCAGCTCCTGCTTTCCGCTGACATAGCTGAAGGGGAACTGCAGTGTTTCGTAAAGGCCGCTGTCTATTGCCTTGTGAGCCACATGCAGGCGGTGATTGGTTATTCCGATGTGCCTCACCTTGCCGCTCTGCTTTGCCTCAAGGATGGCCTCGTAGAGACCGGTTCCGTCACCCGGAAGAGGGCAGAAGGTCGGATTGTGGAACTGATAGATGTCCACATAGTCGGTCTTAAGCATCTCGAGTGTGGTTTTCAGGTCTTCCCTGAGCTGGTCTCCGGTCTGGGCTCCTGTCTTGGTCGCGATGTAATAGCTGTCCCGGGGGATGCCCTCGAAGGCAATGCCCAGCTTCTTCTCGCTATCGGTATACTTGCGTGATGTGTCGAAGAACCTGAAGCCCGCATCGAATGCCCGCCTAACGAGTCTGACTGCAGCTTCCTCGGATATCCTCTGGATCGGCAAGGCTCCGAATCCGTTCTTGCAGACTTTTATTCCCGTACTCCCGAGTGTGGCGTAATCCATTATTCTCCCCCCTCGATGTAGGCCTTCAGTTCGTTGGCATCACTTAGAATGAACTTTCCCATGAAGCCTTTTGCCCTATGTTTCTTGCCCGCCAGATTGATTGTGTAATTAACCTGAGGATCGGCGCAGCTGATGACGCATTTTATGCTGTCGAAGTATTTGCCGTCACCATCAATAATGACCTCGCATGACTTCTTTGATTGATATTTCATGTCAATGATGTCTTCATAGGATATTATTGTCATGATATCCTTTTCCTTGCTCATGCAGAGCAGATAGCCGTTGTTGCCATCGGTCATGTAGGGAACGAACTGCATGGTCTCGCACTTGTGGCTTCCGAAATGCTCTACTGCCTTGTCCTTCAGCGCACCGAAAATGTCCTTGTTCTTCTGGCTGGCTTTTGCACGGATTTTCTTACCTACCGTGAGATTGTAGATGCAGAGCACCCCGATTATGCCGAAGATTATGAATATGACGATGTTCTGCACGGAAAACCTCCCGAAATAAATATGCCTGAAGTCTGCAACTTTATTCAAACTTTATATCGAAAACGGCAGGCAAGTAAACATTTATACTGATTTGGGCAGCGTGAAGATCAGGCCTCTGATCAAGTGTAAGCCTGGGATGCCGGAAGTGCCGGCTCTCAGGCTTATTTGTTTTCTGAGTAGAACTGCATTTCCAGCTCATCTGCCAGGCTCAGGAGATTGTCCTGCGGATGGGCCGGCGAGAGACGACGGAGGAAGGCATGCGGGGTCTCGTAGGCCGGTCTTCTTATTCCGGTTCTCCTCATCCTGCGTTCGAAGCGTATGAACCGGCCTGCCGCAGTATTCCGGTTTTTCAGATAACGGAAATAGAAGAGAAGGGGGCCGAACAGTTTCCTTCTGAATCCGGCGAGCCTGCCGGTGCGGATTCGGGTTCTGGTTTCTCCGCTTTCGCTTGCCTTGGCTTTCCCCATCCTTCTTTTCCTGTACTTTATCAGGATTGCAACTCCCACGATTACAAGCAGCGCAATCACAAGCGGAATAAGCCAGGAGACATCCTTGTATTCCCTGAAAATCTCCGAGCCCACACGCTGGCTGTATACGGATGCATCGAAGTCATAGACATAGCTGACGCCGAATAGCGAAGACAGCCATCTGAAGAAGGCTTCCGCGATTCTTCCGAGGAAAGAGGTAATCTTTCCGAAGAGCCCGGAGAGGAAAGTCACCAGTGATGAAGAGACGGCTTCCATGTCTCTCAGAGACAGGAATGCCAGAAGCCCCAGAACTGCGATGATGGCACCCAGCACCGTTATTCCGGCAATCGATTTTCCCTGGGAATCCTTTTGGGGCCTGAGGCGTTGCAACGTCAGGGCTACAAGCAAGGAAAGTGACGAAACAAAGCCCCAGATGATGAACTGTGCCGGATTCCTGAACATATCGGTGCCGGACAGGGCCATCAGAGTACCTTCCAGGATTATCGACAGGTCGAACATGAACAGCACTTCGGATCTCTTTGGATTTCTGTTTGATGTGATTGCACAGTCCGCAAAGAGAATAAGGAGCATGGCGCTGAAAATGATATGCGTGACGATCGATCTGTCTGACAGGACAAGGTTTCTCTGAATCAGGAAGGTTGCAATGGCTGTATAGAGTGCATTGAAAACCGCAAAGACAGGGAGAAGAACCTTTTTCCCTATCAGTATCGTGTCTGCAAGCAGCAGCAATGTCATGGCAATTGAGACAGGCAGCAGGGGGACAGACATCACAAGGTTTCTGGTCTGAAGCATGCACCAGATGCTCAGGAGAATGACTTCATGGGAGCAGAGGACACTCCATCTGTCAGCTTCCTTCATGGGACCTCCTGACCTGATCGAATGTGATCATGCGCCTGCCGGCATCGTCCGTGGATGCAGAACGAACAAGTACCGATGCCCCGGGAACTTCACAGTCAAGGGATTTGGATGGCTCTGCGCTTCTGCAGACAAGCCAGATCTGCCCCATGCCGAAGGATGAACGGCCGAGGCCCTGAAAGAAGCATTCCTCACCGTTGTATTCAAGACCTGCCAGTTCTGTCAGAAGCAGGGGAACCTGCTCTTCCCGCCCGTTGCCTTCCACTATGCGGAGCTCTTTTCCTCCGAATGCCGGAAGTACTAGCGTACAGCAGACCTTTCTTCGCGTGAGAGAAAGGATGCAGGAAGCGGTAAGGCTTATCATGTCCTCCAGATCCTGCTCAAAGATATGGTCAAGAACCATGCTTGTTCCGGCATTGTTAACTT
>CAKJZO010000034.1 GCA_918298275.1 Spirochaetota bacterium
GGACTGATTCCGATTATTCCCCTTTCTGCCTCACTAGCCGCATATGCATTAAAATCATGACGGCCATGAAGATACCGATGTAGATCGGAAGAAAGCCCATGCCCAAGGGCTTTGCAAGTAAGCCGAAGAACGTCGGTGAAAGGCAGCTTCCGATATAGGCGCTTGCCATCTGCACCCCGATCAGCGCCTGTGACAGGTCTTCTCCGAAGAGCTTGGGAGTACAGTGTATCAGGCTGGGATAGATCGGTGCACATCCCAGACCCACAAGCAGGAAGGCCGCAAGCGAAACCCATCGGGTGTTGACCGGAATCAGCATCACTGCAATGCCTATGGATGCGATTACCTGACCTGTACGCACCATCTGATGGTCGGACAGTTTCATGGACACGAAGCCGTTGAGAAACCTCCCTACGGTGATTCCCAAATAGAAGAGGCTTGCGAAGCTTGCGGCTGTTGCCTCGTCAAGTCCTTTTACCATTACAAGATAACTTGCAGACCAGGAGCCTGCGGTTATTTCGACTGCGCAGTAGCACAGGAATGTCAGCATTATGCTCTTGGCTCCGGGAATCGATACTATTTCCCTCAGCGGAACAGGTCTTTTCTTCTCCCTGCCGGTCTCAGAGGTATCGGCCTTAGGACTGAATGCCTTCTTCCACAGCGGAAGGCCCATTATCAGGATGACCGTCAGAACCACCTGAAGGGCGGATATCTTGCGGTAGCCTATTGCCCAGCTCTGTCCCATTGAAAGAGTGTATCCCATGATGTACGGCCCCAGGGATGCACCGATGCCCCAGAAGCAGTGCAGCCAGGACATGTGACGGCTCTTGAAGTGCAGTGCAACGTAATTGTTCAGGGCCGCATCCACGCTTCCGGCCCCCAGTCCATAGGGAATTGCCCAGATGCAGATGAGCGTGAAGCTGTCGGTAACCGAGAACAGAAACAATGAACCTGCAGTCATGGCAACACTTACGGCTGTGACCATCCCCACCCCGAGGGCCTTGGTGAGCCTGTCGCTCAGAAGGCTGGATACTATGGTTCCCGCGGCTATGATCATGGTCACTATTCCCATATAGGATACCGGTACTGAGAGCTGGGGATACATCACCGGCCATGCCGATCCGAGTATGCCATCCGGAAGACCGAGACTGATGAATGAGAGATATATGATTGCCAACAGCAGCGAGACCATGCAGACGATTATAGCCGATAGCCTGTGGAATTGATAGATATGTAACAAATGTAGTATATTTGCTTCAGGTTAAAACAAGGAGGATGCATCATGCTCAGCATTTCGCACCTTACAAAGAAGTACGGAGACAAGGTCGCTGTAGACGACCTCACTCTCACAATCAACGGCGGTGAAATCTACGGATTCATCGGCCACAACGGAGCCGGAAAGACAACAACCATCAAGGCGGTTGTAGGCATACTCGCCTTCGACGACGGAGAGATAAAGATTGACGGTCTTTCAATCAAAGATCAGCCTCTGGAGTGCAAGAGGAAAATAGCCTATATTCCGGACAATCCCGATCTTTTCGACTACATGTCGGGAATCAAGTACCTCAATTTCATTGCAGACGTCTATGGCGTCAGCGCCTCCGACAGACAGGAGCGCATCCGCAAATATGCGGATCTTCTGGAGCTCACGGATGATCTTGCACAGCCCATCAATGCCTACTCCCACGGAATGAAGCAGAAGCTGGCAATCATCGCAGCATGGATCCACCAGCCCAAGCTCATCATCATGGACGAGCCTTTCGTAGGTCTTGATCCTAAGGCCTCACACCTTCTCAAGCAGATGATGCGCGAGCTCTGTGACCAGGGCGGTGCAATCTTCTTCTCCACCCACGTCCTTGAAGTTGCCGAGAAGCTCTGCGACAAGGTCGCAATCATCAAGAACGGCAAGCTCATCAAGTCAGGCACGATGGAAGAGGTCAAGGGAGATTCCTCTCTCGAGAACGTGTTCCTCGAGCTGGAAGAAAAGCCCGAAGATGACCGATCGGAGGACTGAGTATGCTTAAAACATTGCTGAAGAAGCAGTTTATCGAGATAAACAAGGGCTTCTTCTTTGATTCGAAGAAAGGCAAAAACAGGACCAAGAAAGGGGCCATCCTCTATATCCTCTTCTATGTTCTGATTCTTGTCGGCCTTCTCGGGGGACTGTTTTCATTCCTCGCCTATACTCTTGCAGGTCCGCTCGTAAGTGCAGGCTTCGGCTGGCTGTATTTCCTCATCATGATGGGCATTGCCCTGGTGCTGGGAATATTCGGAAGTGTTTTCACCACCTACTCAAGCCTGTATCTTTCCACTGACAACGACCTTCTGCTGTCAATGCCCATACCTATTAGGTACATAATGATCGCACGCCTGATGGGCGTCTATCTGATGGACCTCCTGTACACGCTGATCGTACTCATCCCGATGACCGTGATGTACTATCTTGTGGCTGAAATCAGCTTCATGACAATCATCAGCCCGATAGTGATGTCACTCATGGTCACCCTTCTCGTTCTCATCCTGTCCACCGGACTGGGCTGGGTGGTTGCAAGGCTGAGCCTGAAGATGAAGAACAAGAGCATCGCAACCGCCATAATCGCACTGGCAGGTATAGGAATCTACTATTTCGTGTATTTCAAGGCGGTGAATCTGATCCAGACATTCCTTGCAAACATTTCCACGATGGAGATCGAGATCAAGGGCGGCATGAAGATCCTGTACGGAATCGGAGCAGCTGCAGCGGGAAGCGGGCTTCCGCTTCTTGCGGTATGTGCAGTCATCCTTGCCCTGATGGCCGCAGTCTACATCATCCTTGACAGATCATTCATCAGAATCGTCACCACCAAAACCGGAGCTGCAAAGATCAAATACAGGGAAAAGGAAGCAAAGAGCAGAAGCGTCAACAAGGCCCTTCTGTTCAAGGAGATCAAGCATCTGACATCCAGTTCCTCCTATCTTCTGAACAGTTCCCTCGGCTCGCTGATAATGGTGGCTCTTGCAGTATTCCTTCTGATCAAGGGCGATATGATGGGATCGCTGGTCTTCGAGACATTCGGCGATGCCATTGTTCCCATGCTGCCGATTCTGATTGCAGGAGGAGTCTGCATGACGACCTCCACCAACTGCATCACGGCTCCTGCGGTTTCCATCGAAGGAAAGGATATCTGGATTTCCCAGACACTGCCCGTAAAGAGCTGGCAGGTCCTCAGGGCAAAGATCGGCATGCATCTTGTATTCACACTCATCCCTGCCCTCCTTCTCACACTCAGCCTGATGGTGGCGTTCAAGGTCAGCCTTGCAATGTATCTCCCGATTCTGATCATCGTATCGGTCATGGTCCTGCTTCAGGCTGAATTAGGACTGTTCATCAACCTTCTCAAGCCGAACCTCAAATGGACGAGCGAGATGGTTGTCATAAAGCAGAGCCTGAGCGTAGCCGTGGCAATGTTCTCGGGCTGGATCCTCTCGGCTCTCATCATCGTATCGGGAATATTCCTGAACGCAACGCTGATGTTCTGGATCTGGTTTGCGGTCATCATTGCCCTTGCAGCTCTTCTGAACATCTGGCTCAGGGGAAAGGGCTCGAGGATCTTCTCGAATCTCTGATACTATATTTAAAAAATGGCAGCTTCACGCGGAGCTGCCTTTTCTTTTTTTATAACCGATTTCTAGTTTTTTATGCAAACTGATTGACAAACAGGACGTTTTGAGCTAATAAAAATACAACAATCGCTTTTGGCGCACGGAGGATACTATGAAGGGTTTCTATTTTTTCTTCTTTTTTAGAACCTCTTCCGTCGTGTCTGGGTGATTGCCAGTTGTTTGAATGTAGGCCCTCCTCAGACGGAGGGCTTTTTTTATTTTGAACTGACGTTTTCATAGGAGGATAACATGAAGAAAGTCATCGTTTTGGTTATGGTGCTCATTGTTGCCATGGCACTGGTTTATGCAGGAGCCTCTTCCGAAAAGGCTGAGACTAAGAAGGTTTACAATGTCGGAATCTGCCAGCTTGTTCAGCATGTTGCTCTTGATTCCGCTTCACAGGGCTTCATGGATGCCATCAAGGATGCCCTCGGGGAAGAAAACGTCAAATTCGATTATCAGAACGCTTCCGGAGACATGTCCACCGTCACTACGATCATCAACGGCCTTGTTTCCAACAACGTGGATCTGATCATGGCCAATGCCACCCCGCCGCTTCAGGTCGCTGCAGCTGCAACCGGAGACATCCCCATCCTCGGAACATCGGTCACCGATTACGAAACAGCTCTGGATCTCAAGCTTACTGACGGATGCACCGGAATCAACGTATCCGGAGCTTCCGACCTTGCTCCGCTTGACAGGCAGGCCGAGATGATCAGGGAAATCTGTCCCAACGTACAGAACGTAGGCCTTCTCTACTGCTCCGGCGAGCCGAACTCGGTCTATCAGATCGTAGAGATGGAGAAGTACCTCGACAACATGGGAATCAAGCACACCAGATATGCATTCACGGATTCCAACGATGTCGCATCGGTTACGGCAAGCGCATGCGAAGGCTGCGATGTGATCTACATCCCGACCGACAACACAGCCGCCTCCTGTACCGAAGCCATCAGAAACGTCGTAGAACCTGCAAAGGTCCCCGTCATCGCCGGTGAGGAAGGAATCTGCAAGGGCTGCGGAGTCGCTACCCTTACGATCAGCTACTACGACCTCGGATACACAACCGGAAAGATGGCAGTAAAGGTCCTCCAGGGTGAGGATATCTCCAAGATGAAGATCGAGTACGCAGCAAACCCCATCAAGGAGTACAATGCTGAGCTCTGTGCAATGCTTGGCATTACCGTTCCGAGTGACTATACTGCAATCTGATTCTTGATTCTGGAGATCTGTCGTGAATATTTCTTCGTTGCTGAGTGCACTTCCGGGAGCCATCGCACAGGGCCTTATCTGGGGCGTAATGGCCATAGGAGTGTATCTGACATACAAAGTACTTGATATAGCAGATCTGACTGTAGACGGCACAATGGCCACAGGCGGTGCCGTCTGCGTCATGATGATGCTCAACGGGGCGAACCTCTGGCTCGCCCTTCTCTGTGCCGTACTGGCAGGCATGATCGCCGGCCTTGTTACCGGACTGTTCCACACCACAATGGGAATTCCCGCCATTCTTGCAGGTATCCTCACGCAGCTTTCGCTGTACTCGATAAACCTTGCAATCATGGGCTTCAAGGCAAACCAGGGAATAAATGTCCGGAACTACCACCTTCTGGTAACATCCAGAAACGTCAAGGTGCTCGGCCTGAACAACCCGATTCTGGTGATGATAATCGTGACTGCGATTCTGATCGGAGTGCTCTACTGGTATTTCGGCCGTGAAATCGGAGCCGCTCTCAGAGCCACGGGTTCGAACGAGCACATGGCCAGGGCCCAGGGCATCAACGTCAACAGATGCAAGATCATCGGACTTATGATTTCAAACGGAATCGTTGCCCTTGCTTCTGCACTCTATGCCCAGTATCAGGGCGCAGTGGATGTCAACATGGGCCGTGGTGGAATCGTAATCGGTCTGGCTGCCGTCATCATCAGTTCCGTTATCTTCGGAAAGATATTCCATAACTTTGCACTCAAGCTTCTGGGTGTCTCGCTGGGAGCTGTAATCTATTACATAGTAATCCAGATCGTCCTTTGGCTTGGACTCAACACCAACATGCTCAAGCTTCTCTCCGCCCTGGTCGTTGCAATCTTCCTTGCAATCCCCTACTGGAAGGGAAAGCTATCTAAATCCAAGTCATCAAAGGAGGTGCGCAATGCTTGACCTTGTGAACCTCCGCAAGACATTCAACCCGAATACGATCAACCAGAAGATAGCCTTGGACGGAGTATCGCTTCATCTGGACGACGGAGACTTCGTAACCATGATCGGCGGAAACGGAGCCGGTAAATCCACACTGCTCAATGCAATCGCAGGCGTCTGGCCGATCGATGACGGCAAAGTCATCATCGACGGCAATGACGTCACCTCGCTGAGCGAGCACCAGAGAGCGCCCTGGCTCGGAAGGGTCTTCCAGGACCCCATGATGGGAACCGCCGCCACCATGCAGATAATCGAGAACC
>CAKJZO010000035.1 GCA_918298275.1 Spirochaetota bacterium
GACCGCTCCGGTGCCGAAGATGTCGCTCGGGAATTCGTAGACCACGGGAGCTGCGGCCGCTGCCGGCTTCTCCTCGGCCTTCACTTCCTGCGTGGGTGCGGAAGCAGTCTGGGTTGTTTGTGCGGGAGCTGCAGCCGGGGCTGCTGCACTTGTAGTTGCGCTTTCCTTGGAGCAGCCTACGAGCGCTATTGCGCACAGGACTGCCAGGACAATGAACATGATGCTTCTTTTCATCGCAATCACCTTGAAAAATAACGTCATATCTACAAAATACGCCCCCATGAGCGGGGGCGCATTTGTTATCTCAGTAGAGAACTACCGGGAACCGGCTCAAAGGGCTTCGATTGATACCAGATCGCTGTCTGCAGCAAGCACGATGCCTGCAAGATCCTCTGCATACTTCAGCTCGATCCTGCCGTCTGCATATGTGAACCTGTACTGAACTACGTCAGCCATGCCGATCTTTGCGAATGCATCAGCGAGCTTGACGCCTGCCTCCGGGATGTAGACGAAAGACTCATCCTCGAGGATGTAGTAACCGACGTTCCATACTGCATCTTCCTTTCTGGACTGATACTGGCCCATCGTGATGTACTCTGCGCTTGCATGCCATCCGATGTACTTCTTTACGAATGCATCGTATGCCTCGTCTCTTGCAAAACCGTCTGCATAGGAAATCACCTTAACGGTGGCTGTCGGCTTGACATCGAACTTGTCGAACATCTCGGCGACGGAATAGCAGCCTGCATACTTGTGTGATGATGTTGCTGCTGTCGGATACCATGTGCCGGCTCTGTTCTGCTCATATGGAGGCTCAACTCCGTAGACGCCCTTTGCGTTGAGCAGCATTACCATTCTGTAGACGCCATCGCCCTCGATCTTCGATTCGGGAGTGATGCCTTCGACAGCAACGGACTGGACATCGGCAAGCTTGGTGCTTCCGCATACCAGTGTGATCTTGCCGCCATCATAGACGATCTTTGCATCTGCAAGCTTGTCTGCCGTGAGAGTCACGGACTCGCCGGAAACAGAAGTGAATACAAATCCCGTGGCAGGAACGAGACCTACGTTCTCTGCGACATAGAGCAGATCCTCGATTCCCTCGTTCGGCATGAAGACAAGGGCTTCGTTACCGATGACACACCATCCCTTGTACCAGACATCGGAGGACTCTTTCTGGTTGGGGCCGACAAACAGATCATAGTCATAACCTGTGTTGTCCTTGATGAAGGAAACATACTTGCCGCGGAAGGTTGAGAGGTTGCAGGTGTCGGTATAGAGGTCTGCATAGGCAACCGTTGAGACTGTTGCATCATCTGCGGGTGTGAACCAGAGGTTCTGATCGATGATCTCGCCGAGGTTGTAGCTCTTGTGCCACTCCTTGGCATTGTAGCACTGGCGGGTCTCCTCAAGACCATCGAATGCATTGTTCAGGATAATGATGCGCTTCATTCCCTGCGGATTCTCTGAAATGGACTGTGCAAAGACAGCTCCGACTGCCAGGGCAACGAGAAGTACAATGGCTAGTAATTTCTTCATATCGTCTCTCCTTTTTGATTTGAAAAACCTGTCTGGGGCCCAACGCACGCATGGAACCTTGATATTAATACTAAGGCAGATGTTTTTCCATGTCAAAAGAATTAATGAATAAAAATCCATTTCCATGGCATATTCCAATAATCCGAGGGCGGTGATAGACTCGAATCATGGCACAGAATCCGATTGACGAAAGGACTTTCCACGAATACCTGTCACTGATTTCAGACGGCATTACAGGCCTTGAAAACTGGGAAACCAGCCTCCGCACTCAGCTCGGAGACTGCACTGAAACCGCCGTCGTGGTCTTCAATTCCAATCCGCTTACCGTCGGGGGCCGTTATCTGGCACAGATCGCCTCAGGAAGAAGCCGAAGGCTCATCGTCCTTGTGATCCAGGGCAAGACCGATTCCGGCTCGCACGGCAACCACGAGGACACGGTCTTGGAGCTTCCGTTCGCCGACAGGCTTGCCATGACGCAGAAGGCTCTGTCGGATCTGGGAAACGTGGTCGTAATGCCTTCAGGGCCCTATCTGATAGGCAGGGATGATTTCCCCAAAGGGTATCTTTCAGAAACCCTGGGGGCTGCTTCTGCACATGCCTATCTGGACTGCATGGCCTTCTGCCATATCTGCAGGGCTCTGGGTATCAGGAGCGCCTATGCAGGCGATGAACCCAGGGACGAAATGTCGGAAATCCACCTGAACACGCTGCGCCAGCTGTGCGCCCAGAGCGGAATAACGCTCAGGGTTGCGGAAAGAAAGAGAACGGATGGGGATAAGTACATCTCCTCGTCAATGGTCCGGAAGGCCCTTGCGTCAGGAGATATGGAAACGGTGGAAAAACTGGTTCCTGCCGAGGTTCTGCCCTATCTAGCGGGTCATTCCGCTTAAAGCCTTGCTCTTTACGATTGCCTTCACGTAGATCAGATACGAGGCAACGGAAGAGAATGCGGCAAGGGCAAACAGTACGGTAAGGACTGTCGAGAATACCGATGTGAAACTCTCATCGAAGGAAAGGACCAGGAACATCCTGAGTCCGAATCCGCACACGCAGGTCAGGGCATAGAGACAGGTCTTTGCCTTTCCGAATATGTTTGCGGCCATGGCCTTGCCCTTCCCCATCATCAGCATGCGCGTGAAGCTCTGGGCGAACTCACGCCACAGTATCAGGACAAAAGCCCAGACGGGCATGATGTGCACTGCAAGCAAGCAGGTAAAGAACGTCAGATGGCAGATGACATCCGCAAACGGGTCGAGAACCTTTCCGAGGTCCGTCACGAGATTCCTATTTCTGGCGATCTTGCCGTCCAGAAGGTCGGTAAGCTCCATCACTATGTAGAAAAGCCCCAGCAGAACGGCATAGACGGCCGGGCTGAAACCGGGGAAAAGATCCACGAGAAAGAAGATCAGGAAGAAAAGCGGCGCCATCACAAGGCGTGTAACGGTCAGTCTGTTTGGAAGATTCATGCGAAGAGTCTCCTGTATTTGTCTCTTAGGTATGTGTCGAAATGAGAGCTGTCGAGCTTCTTGCCTGTGCCTCTCTCAAGAAGCCGGGCAAGCGGATAGATTGCTCCGTAACGGTAGTATTTTTCAGTAAGGTAATCCTTGATTCTTACAAGATTGCCGGTTCTCAGGGCATCGTTTACATCAATATCCTTTGCCATGGAATCCCACACCTGGGCATTGATGAGGTTTCCGAGGGCATATGACGGGAAGTAGCCGTACAGCCCGCACATCCAGTGCACATCCTGAAGGACACCGCTCTTGATGCTGTCGGGTTTCTTTCCAAGAAGCTTCAATGACATGGCATCCCAGGCCTCGGGAAGATCCCTGACCTTCAGGGAACCGTCCACCAGCTCCCTTTCGAGAAGGAAACGGAGGATGATGTGCAGACCGTAAGTGACCTCATCTGCGTTCACGCGGATATCATCACGCTGGACCCTGTTGACTGCACGGAGGAAGGTCTGCAGGTCCACACCCTTCGTCTGCTCCGGGAAACAATCGCAGAAAATGGGGAAATAGTGCTCCCAGAACAGCGGGCTTCTTGCAACAAGGTTCTCCCAAAGTCTGCTCTGCGACTCGTGGAAGGTGTTGCTCTCGCCCTGTCCCAGGCTGGTTCCCTTGATGGTCCCGTTGTTGGCGCCCATCTCGTAGATGGCGTGCCCTCCCTCATGGACGATGGTATAGATCTGGCTCGTGACATTCGGATCCTCGAACCTTGTGGTTATCCTTATGTCGTCTCCGCCGAGGATGTTCGTGAACGGATGGGCCACGACACCGATCGAGCTTCTGTCGAACTCGAAGCCCATATCCTCGAGGATCCTATGGGAGAAGGCCTTCTGCTTTTCGATGTCATAATCCAGATAGAGGAAGGCTTCCTCCTCCTTGGTCACCTGAGACCCTGAATTCTCGACCTGGGAAACAACATCCAGGATGGTTTTCTGCATGCCGTCGAAGAGCTGTGCGATCTGGTCTCCGGTAAAACCGGCATCGTTCTTGTCCAGCATAGTGTCGTAGAGCGACATTCCGCGGGAGATTATCGAAGCACTTTCCTTCTTCAGGTCCACAAGACGCTCGAGATACGGATAGAAATCCCCGTAGTTGCCGTCCTGTCTGGCCTCGAACCATTTGTTCTGGCAGGTGTTGGCCGCCTCGCTGAGGTCTTCGACCAGCTTCGCAGGAATAAGGACCTCATCCTCATACTGCTTTTTCCAGACACGGACAAGAGCCTTCTGCTCATCGGTAGATTCCGTCGCTCCTTCGAGAACATCGAGAAGCTCCCCGATCTCCTTTCCTGTCGAAAGCTCATGCATCACGGACGAGAGATAGGACAGCTGCTGCGATCTCTCCTCCCCGCCCTTCTTGCTCATCACCGTCTCGAAGTCATATTCCAGCACGGCGCTGATATGGCCGATCATGGTAAGCTTTCTGTCTATCTCCAGAAGTCTTTCGTAAGCTTGCTGCTGTTTCTGTGTCATTCTGCCCTCACAGTTTCTCAAGTTTGTCTTCCACCGCCCTGATCACTGAAGTCGGAGTGGAAGATCCGCTGCATATCCCCACGGTCGAGAACCCGGAAACCTTCTCCAGCAGATCATTGTCCAGATCTTTCTGGTTCTCTATGCAGTATACGGGCTTTCCGGTTTCCTCCAGAGCCCTGGCCAGGTCCTTGGTGTTCTCGCTGTTGCGTCCGCCTATCACGAATACGGCATCGCACTGCTCTGCCAGCTCCTTTGCCGCACGGATCCTTGACGATGTAGCTCCGCACGGGGTTGTCGAGAATCGGATGTTCTTGAAGTAGGTCTTCAGATAACGCCTTATGGAGTTGAACTCCTTTTCCGGGAAGGTCGTCTGTACGACAACGACTATTTCATCGTTCTTGGAGAATTTTCCTTCTTTCACAATCGCCTGGGCATCCTCCATGCTGCATATGAGCAGGGAATCCACAGGGCCCTCAGAAATCTCAACTCCCTGAAGACCGATAGTCTCAGCATGGCCTTTGACGCCGATTATAATGGTCTTTTTGCCGTTCTGGGCTGCTTTTCGCAATGCCGATGCCCCTTTGGCTACAATCGGGCACGTGGAATCGATAAGGATGAAACCGGCTTCCTGATAGCTTCTGCGCAGACTGTCGGGAATCCCGTGGGCCCTTATCAGCGCCACGCCGGGCTCGAAGCCCTCGCACCACTCCGTCACCTTCATGCCGAGGTCCGTGAAGTATTTCACCACATCCTTGTTGTGGATTATCTGCCCGATACTGTAGCAAGGGAGATTCTCCTCCCTTGCCTTGTCGATACAGAGGCCTGCCTTCTCAATGGTGTTGGAAACACCGAAGCAGTATCCGATGACCTTGCTTCTGACAACCTTCATAATGCCCCCGCAGAACCGTCAGACCAAGATCTTCGGATCCCCGCCATCGTTCTTCTTCTTTCCGGGCTTCTTCTCGTCTTCAGCGAGCATGCTCCTGGCAAGGGCAGCATCCGAAAGGTCTTCCTTCTCTTCCTCTTTCAGGATATCGAAGACCTCGAGCTTTCCGAGCGAATAGAGAATGTTGGTGGCCAGGAAGTTGGAAGAATAGGTTCCGACTATGACGCCGAAAATCATGCAGATCGCGAAGCTCCTGACATCTCCCGTGGACAGGATTGCCAACGGAATGACGGCAAGGAGTGTCGTCACGCTGCTGAACGTGGTTCTGGACAGTGAGCTGTTTACACCGTAATCCATGACGTCCGAAAGCTCCTGCCTGTGGTTGTTGTTGATGCTTTCACGCACCCTGTCGAAGATGACGATGGTGTTGTTCAGCGAATAACCGATGATCGTCAGGATTGCGGCAATCGTCGTGGAGGAGATTTCAAACCCCACCAGGCTTATGAATCCCAGCATCAGAAGCACATCATGCATGAGGGCTATGATCGAGCCGATTGCATAGGCAACCTTGAACCTGATCCAGACATAGACCAGAATCAGGGCCAGTGCGATGGCTACCGCCTTGATGGACCCGGTTATCAGACTGGAGGAGAACTTTGCGCCTATATAGCTGCTCTCCAGCATCGAGAACGACTTGAAGGAAGAAGACAGAAGCGCATTGATCCTGTTCTCGGCATCCCTCTGGGTCGTGCCCTCCGGAAGCTTCACCCTGATCTGGTATCGCCCGTCGTCGGAGGCTCCCACGTTCTGGACCCTGACTCCTTCTATGGAGGAAACGGCAGAGCGCACTTCCGCGATATCAACATCCGGATCCTCGATCCTGACCGAGATGGACAGACCGCTCTCGAAGTCGATTCCCAGATTGAAGCCCTTGAAGACCAGAAGCGCGATGCTTGCAAGAACCAGCGCACATGCGAGGGCGAGGTAAAGGGTTCTTCTCTTGATCACATGAAACGAGATCTTCATACCATGCTCCTCCTTCTCCATGTGATGGCAATGCGCTCACCGACGGTGAGGTCCATGAGCAGATGGCTCAGGAAAAGCGATGTGAACAGCGAGCTCACGATTCCTATGGCCAGCGTGGTGGCAAATCCCTTTACGGCGCTTGAGCCGAAGAACATCAGCACCAGGGCAGCGATTATCGTTGTGATGTTGGAATCCAGGATGGTCCAGAAAGCCTTGGCAAAACCTGCCGATACCGCTTTCTTGGGCGGAGTAAGGGCCCGCAGTTCATCCTTGATTCTCTCGAAGATGATTACGTTGGCATCGACTGCCATTCCGACGGAAAGAATCAGTCCGGCAATGCCCGTAAGCGTCAGCGTGGATCCGAAACCACCGAGGGTTGCAACCATCATCAGCAGGTTCATTATCAGGGCAACATCGGCAATCAGCCCGCAGAAGCTGTAAAACACGAGCATGAAGACCACCACCAGAAGGAATCCGAATATGATTGCACGCAGTCCTATGCGCACGGAATCCTCACCCAATGATGCTCCGACCGTCTGCTGGCTGGAAACCGTGACGGAAATCGGAAGCGATGCCGTCTTGAGTATAATCGTGA
This sequence comes from Spirochaetota bacterium, assembly GCA_918298275.1. Classification (GTDB taxonomy): domain Bacteria; phylum Spirochaetota; class Spirochaetia; order Sphaerochaetales; family Sphaerochaetaceae; genus UBA9732. The sequence continues at coordinate 7,024 of CAKJZO010000035.1, forward strand.
GGTTCTCGGCCTCCTCATCGGAGAAACCGGTAATCTGCACATTCGTAGACAGTGCGTCACGGATTGTCGCTACGCTCTTGACGTGCCCGTCCATGACTATGGCAAGCGGCTGTCCGATGTGTTTCTTGGTGAAATCATAGAAAAGCGAGCCGCCCTCATCGCTTAGCTTGACGGAAACCGAAGGCTGGTTGCTCGTACTGTCCTTGCTCTTCTCTGCCGACAGCAGGTAGCCTCCGTCAAGCGCAGGCTGCCTGTATATGACAACGATTCCGACAAGCTGCTCCAGACCGTACTCGTCCGTGGCGAACAGTCCTGCCGCCACCCTGTCCTCAGGCAGGAATGACGGGGCCGTAAACGGGAGGTCATTGCGGATGGCTTCTTCAATCTTCTTGCTTTCTTCCGGATTCCCTTCCAGATATGCACTCATCCTCTGGGTATTGAGGGTATCGGCAAGATGGAAAGCCAAAGAACCTTTGCCCTTGAGGAATGCATCCACCCTCTCCGGATCCGGAGTTCCCGCGAGCTCGATGAGGATCTGGTCTTCGCCCTGGCGTCTGATTTCAGGTTCTGCCATTCCGAACTGGTCGATCCTGTTCTTCAGAATCTCGATATCCTCGTCAATGGCTGCTGAAATCTCGCTCTCGGACGGCTCATGCCCCAGCCTCTGCTCAAGCGATGACGGATCCACATCCAGAAGGATGCTCATTCCGCCCTTGAGATCCAGACCCAGCTGCAGAGCCTTCGAGGAAAGCTCCTTCAGGTCCTGAATGTGCTCCCTGCAGTGCTGCTCGACAGCCGACATAAGCGCCTGGCCGTCATCTGCAGAAGCAGAGAATGCCGCAAGTACATCGGCGCATGTCTTTACATCTGTGCCGCCGTTTCCCTTTGCAAGCTCAATTACAAAAGAATACTCCTTCGGGATGCCTGCACTCGGGTTATCCTGAAGATATCCGAGTACTTCCTGGGCCTGTCCCTGGGAGTATTCCTTGACCTGGAGGCTGCTGCCCGTTGTCAGGGCCTTGTCCTCCGCCGGTACGAAAAAGTACCACTTGATTGTCGGGAAAAGGAACCAAACACAGATTGCAAGCACAACGGCCGCAATCAGTATGCGTTCAGTCTTTTTCATGCTACTGTCCGGCCGGAATCAGTTCTCGGCCTTTTCCCCTTCTGCCGGTTCTGCCGGAGCTTCAACAGCCGGAGTCTCCTCTGCGGGAGCTTCTACTGCAGGCTTCTCGACTTTCTCGATCTTCTCTTCCTTCTCCTTCTTTGCAGGCTTCTCGGAAGAGCTCTCTTCCTTCTTGTTCAGGACTGCGGAGATGGCGTTCTTGCTGAACTCGATTCTGGTGTTGTCGTCGACCTTGACGATGACAGTGCTCTCCTTTACGACAGCAACTGTTCCTCTGATACCGCCGATTGTGACGATCTTGTCGCCCTTCTTGATGGCAGCGAGCATGTTCTTGGCTTCCTTGTCCCTCTTTCTCTGAGGTCTGATGATCAGGAAGTAGAAAATCAGGATGATGACACCGAAGGTAATCAGTGTCGTGACCATGGAACCGCCTGCGGATGCTCCGTCAGAAGTTGTTGTCGATGCTCCGAGAGCAAGAATCAATGAATACATGCTATTTCCTCACTTATTGGATTGTTTGCAAATGCTTTTATAAAAATACACATATATCTGTATATTGTCAAACAAAAGGCCCGCGGTTTCCCTCGGGCCTTATTTGCTCAAACAATCAAATGATTAAGAGGCGATTACATCATACCCATTCCCGGGTTTCCTCCGGCAGGTGCTGCCGGCTCCGGAGCGGGGATATCGGCAATTGCACACTCGCTTGTGAGAATGAGTGCTGCAATGCTTGCTGCGTTCTGAAGTGCGCTTCTCGTGACCTTGACCGGATCGATGATTCCGGCTTCGACCATGTTGACCCACTTGTTGTTGTTTGCATCGTAACCGACGCCGGCTGCGCTGTTCTTGCACTTGTCGGCGATGATAGCACCGTCTTCACCTGCATTCTCGGCAATCTGGCGCATCGGCTCTTCGAGGGCTCTGCGGACGATCTTGTAACCGATCTGCTCCTCATCGGTGAGAGAAGAGAGATCCTTGGACTCCATCTTTCTGGCAGCCTGTGCAAGAGCGACTCCACCGCCGGGGATAACACCCTCTTCGATTGCGGCACGTGTTGCGTTGACTGCATCCTCGACTCTGTGCTTGCGCTCCTTGAGCTCGACTTCTGTCGGGGCACCGACGTTGATGACTGCGACGCCGCCTGCCAGCTTGGCAAGTCTTTCCTGGAGCTTCTCGCGGTCATAGTCGCTTGTTGTCTCTGCAATCTGCTTCTTGATCTGACCGATTCTGTCCTTGATGTCTGCTGCGTTTCCGAGACCGTTGATGATTGTCGTGTTCTCTTTCTCGACCTTGACGCTCTTTGCTCTTCCGAGCTGTGTAAGCTCAGCGTTCTCGAGCTTCATTCCGAGCTCTTCGCTGATGACCTGTCCGCCGGTGAGGATTGCGATATCCTCGAGCATTGCCTTTCTCCTGTCACCGAAGCCCGGAGCCTTGATGGCACAGACATTCAGGGTACCTCTGAGAGAGTTGACGACCAGTGTTGTCAGAGCTTCGCCGTCCACATCCTCTGCGATGATGAGAAGCGGCTTCGAGGTCTGGACGACCTTCTCGAGAACAGGCAGAAGTTCCTTCATTGAAGAAATCTTCTTGTCATAGATGAGGATGTACGGATCCTCCATGACGCTTGTCATGGTCTCTCTGTTGCTTGCAAAGTAAGCAGAGATGTAACCTCTGTCGAACTGCATTCCTTCGACGAAATCGGTTGTTGTCTCGATGTTCTTGGACTCCTCGACAGTGATGACTCCGTCCATTCCGACCTTCTCCATTGCGTTGGCAATCTCTTCGCCGATGGTTCTGTCGTTGTTTGCGGAAATGGATGCGACCTGTGTGATCTCCTCCTTGTCGGAGACTGTCTTGGACTGGCTCTTGATTTCTGCAACTGCATCAGCTACGGCCTTGTCGATACCGCGTCTGATTCCCATGGGATTGACTCCGGCTGCGACACTCTTCATGCCTTCCTTGGTGATCGACCATGCAAGAACCGTTGCTGTGGTTGTTCCGTCTCCGGCCACATCGTTGGTCTTGGAAGCGACTTCCTTGACAAGCTGTGCACCCATGTTCTCGAACGGATCCTCGAGCTCCACCTCACGTGCAACCGTAACGCCGTCCTTTGTAATCATCGGAGCGCCGTACTTCTTGTCCAGAAGGACTGTGCGTCCCTTGGGACCCAAGGTTGTCATGACAGCCTTGGCAATCTGCTCAACACCGGAAACCAGAGATTTTCTGGCTTCCTCACTGAACTGTAGCTGTTTTGCCATAATATCTATCCTCTATAAAAAAAGTTTCTGAAAATGCCGCTTTACGCCAGCGTTACCAAAGATACAAAAGAATCAGAGAGAAATCAAGTTTAGTTCTGAAATCATAAAACAAGGGCACTCAGCCCCAGGGCGAAGACTCCTGAGAAGATGTTGCTGATGAGGTTAACGACGTCGTTGTCCACCCAACGGATGCCGCGTGAAAGCTCAAGCTTGCGTCCGTCCTTCTCGCTGTCTTCCGAGAACTGTTTTGCCTTGCTGTCATAGTAGATGGCCTGAACTCCGGCACCCAGATAGGAATCGACGAGACATCCTGCAAAGCCCAGGGCGCCGACAAGGGCGGCCTGGAGAACGGTCACGTCGTAGAACCACAGATACCAGAATAGGGCAATTGAAGCAGAAGACAGAAGCGCAGCTGCCGTACCCAGTGCGGTCACCCCGCCGGAAAGTCCTTTCGGGACGGTCTTGAAATTGAGAATCGAAACCGGCTGCTTCTTGCTCAGACGGCCGATTTCGCCTGCAAACGTATCACTGGTCGCTTCTGCAACGACAGCCCCGAACATGACAAGTGCCTTCGTTTCAAAGCTGAAAGTCCAGATCAGTGCCGCTATTGTGGCCATAAGACCATTTGCAAGGACCTGCATGAAATCCCGGGTATGGCCCTTCTTTTCGGCAACTTCCCCGCCGTTGTAACCGGATTTGATTTTCTTGGAAATCTTGCCGACTATCGTGCAGGAAATGAAGAACAGGAAGAAAAGAAAAAAGCCGGCAAACCCGAGGGTCCACAGGATAATCAGGCCCATGAAGAATGCGCTGACGGCTCCTCCGATTGTCAGACTCTTCAACGAGTATGCAATGAAGGCAATCAGGGCCATCCCTGCCGTGATGATTATTATCGGCAGAGGCCATTGAAGTTCGAAAATCAACGAATCAAGTGTTTCAATCATAGCAGTCCGGCAATAACATAGATTATCAGGGGCACGGTTATGTTATCCAGCCCGAAGGGAGTGAATGCCTCGACAAGCGTTGCCGAAGCGCTGCAGGCAAGAGCAGACAGCAAGGCATCTGCAACCGGCAGGTTCCCGTAGCAGGTCTTCATGAGAAGAACAACCACGAAAGTGACGGCTGCCATAGTCAGAGAGCCGGCAACTGTCTTCTTGCTGTTCTTCCCTATTCTTCTTGACTTGACGTGACGTCCCACGAGGGATGCAAGGCCGTCTCCATACCCCATTCCCAGAACAGCGCAGCCGAAGGCAACGGTGTCCCCGAATCCCGCTTTCTTGATCAAAATCAACAGAATAATCGAAATCGGGTACTGGACCAGCCCCCAGTTGCGTTTCTTGCTCTCCTGGGCCATCAGCTTCGAAAGACCTCCGCTGATGTTCATCACGGCATTGATTACTGCAAACGCCGCAAGGCCTGCAATCGGCCACAGGTCGTTCTCAAAGATATAGGCATAGATGAAGAACCAGTTGGAAACACCTATGTGGACAATCTTCCTGGCGACTTCCGAACGCGACTCCCCGAGCCTCTTCCTGCCGTATTTCGCCACGACAATGGAGAGGCCCAGACACAGTCCGATCAGGAGAACCGACAGAAGAAGGCCCAGGGCATCACCATGCATGTCCGCCGCCGCCTCCGAATCCGCCGCCGGAGAATCCGCTTGAGTGGAATCCGCCACCGCCGGCATGTGAACCAGCACTGCCGGAAATCGAGGACTTGGGCATTGATGCTGCAGGTATGGATGTATTCATCCTTCTCGCGAGCCTTGACCAGTAGTAGGCATCCAGTGCCGTGGCACCTGTCAGCCAGTCAGGCTGCTGGAGCGGGATATCCTTGAACTTCCTGGCCCACTTCTCTTCAAGTCCAAGAACTACGGCATAGCTCAGGACCTTGTAATAGAAATCGGGATCCGACTCGATCATCATCTTCAGCTGATCGATCTCGACCTTGTCGATGAATTCCCTGTAACCCAGAATCTCTTCCAGGACCTCATCACCGTACTTGGTTCTCTTGTCCGTAACGGCTCCGAAGAAGGCCATCAAGGTGCAGCATGCTACCGAGAAGATCAGCTGGATGAAATCGGGATCCGCTTCGGTGATAAGAGTCTCCAGAAATCCCAGAGCAAAGAATGCCAGCACAGGAACGGCGAATCTGATGACTGTCGGCAGGATGTTTGACTTGCGCATGTGCCAGGTCTTGAACAGGCTGTCGAAACTCATGAGATTCATGATGAACAGGGCAAACCCTACTCCGAGATGGAAGAGGGCAAGGAAAGTATCCGCGTTCTCAAAGAGGGCAACGGTTACGGTCAGCAGAAGCATCGGAATGAACGACAGAAGAGAAACAAGGCCTGCCATTTTCCTGCTCTTGCTGTCCTTGAGAGCCCTGCTGCCTTTGAAATAATTCTTGGTAGAAGACTTGGTCTCGATGATCGTCTCGTAGAACTTGTTCTTCTCCAGATCCTTGAAAGTAACCTTCTCGCCCACACTGCAGTGGAAGAACCCGTTGAACAGCTTCACCTCAAAGGCAGGAATGTCCTTGCCGCTCTCGATTGCATATGCCTCGATATCCTTGAGCTTGGTGAACTCGAACTTGTTGTTCTTCTTCTCCTCAATCTTCAAAAGGCCTTCGTCGGCCCAATAGAAAATCATGGAGATCACATCCTTGTCATCCACGGTGGAATCGGCTACATAACCCACCATCAGGGGCGAGAACCCCTTCGGTGGCTGGAATCTGGCCACGATGATGGGGATATTGTCCTTACCGTAGCGGATCCAGATGAGCATTGCCAGAGCAATCAGGATTATGCAGACGATGGGATTGACGGTCTTTGCTATACTCCGGTAGTCCCAAGGCACCCTTGCTCCCACATACCAGCCTTCCGGAAGATCGATACGGATCGTGATTCCTTCATAGGGACCCATGTCCTCCATGTATCCGTCGATCAGAAGACTGCCGTCATCGTCTTCATTGAGATAGACCTCGCCCTTGTCCCAGTCGAATCTGGTCGATCCGTAGGCACCGCTTGTCATGTACGTGTTGTCCAGCACATGGTCGATGAAGGCTTCGTAATCGCGCCACTGCTCCTGGGGAACATAAGGAAGACGGACGGAGAAGACTGCAAACTCGATGGGACATTCCCAGTGGGGTCCGATGAGGTTCAGATAAAGCTCATCATAACCGTCGTTGAAGTCCGCACCCAGATCATAGTCATAGGAAATGGTGTAATCCACCAGCCCCCTGACGGTCTTGTTTGCATCTCCGATCTGCATGATCAGATAGCCGTTGTCATAGGTGGTGGAATAGTTTTCGGAACACTTGAGATTGCTTATCTTGGCAACGGTCTTGCCGTTGTATTCCCTGTAATCCACCGGGATCTCGCGGACTATGCCGTGATGCGGCCCCTCGAAGTTGACCGTGATGGTCTCCTCCACGTGGTGCACGGCATTGTTGCCTATCGTGAACTTGATTCTGTATTCCCTGATGGAATAGTCCACGGCAAAGAGGCTGAACGCGCTCAGTGCCATGACCAGTATGATAAGGAGAATTTTCTTCATAGACTCAGGCAAAATCAGAACTGAACCTTTACGTTCTGCCTCTCGGCCTCTGCGACCTCGACATAAGACATCTTCTTGAACTTTCCGCCGAAGATTCCGACTACCAGGGAATTCGGGAATGTCTCGATGTGGGTATTGAAGGTCTTTACCACGCCGTTGTAGTACTTTCTGGCCTGGAGAATCTCCTTCTCGAGGTTGGTCAGCTGAGCCTGGAGATCCAGGAAGTTGGTGTTGGCCTTGAGATCGGGATAAGCCTCGGAAAGTGCGAACAGGGACTTGAGGGTTCCCTCGAAAGCTTTGTCAGCCTTGTCCTTCTCTTCGACTCCGGTTGCGCTCATAGCCTTGTTCCTGGCCTCGATAACCGCTGTAAGAGTTCCTTCCTCGTGCTTTGCATAGCCTTTGACTGTCTCGACGAGGTTGGGAATCAGGTCATATCTCTGCTTGAGGTGGGCATCGATCTGTGCGTATGCCTCCTCTCCCTGGTTCTTCAGTTTGACACAGTTGTTGTAGATTGAAACCAACCACAGGGCCAGAACAACCAAAACAGCGATGATGATAAGTGTAACACCCATTTTTATGCCTCCGAATGCATATTGTATTTTGAATTATAGCTCGATTCCCAAAAGATTCGAGTATGCAAGTAGTTTTTCGTCTCCCTCGCAACCTGCAAGGACTTTCTTGGCAAGAATCTTGCCCAGCTGGACGCCTTCCTGATCAAAGCTGTTGATGTTCCAGACAAAGCCCTGGAACATGACCTTGTTCTCGAAGTGGGCCAGAATGGCTCCCAGGATGAACGGATCGAGCCTGTCGGCAACAAGGACGCTGGACGGACGACCGCCTTCGAAAGCCTTGTTGGGGTTCTCCGAATTGTCCTTGCCGCAGGCAAAGGCCACTATCTGGGCGACAAGATTTGCCTTGAGCTTGGTCTGGCTGTCGGAACCGCCGTTGACGGCATCGAGATTCCCCTCCTTCTTCCTGAAACCGATGAACTGCATGGGCACGATATCCGTTCCCTGGTGCAGAAGCTGGTAGAATGAATGCTGGCCGTTGGTTCCCGGCTCTCCGAAGATAACGGGTCCGGTCTGGTATGAGATGACCTCACCGAAACGGTTCACA
>CAKJZO010000036.1 GCA_918298275.1 Spirochaetota bacterium
TGCCTACGTGAAAGGTCTTGCCATCCCCAACATGAAGGTCATGGTCGATACCACCGAGGTCATCGAAGGCGGGGAAGATCCGTACGTATTCATACGGGACCTTGAGAACGTACCGTGTCACCTGCACCTGAGCGACTACGACGAGAAGAAGCACATCCCCATCGGCACAGGCCGTGTCGACTGGAAGAAACTGTTCGCTCTTCTCAAGCAGCGCGGCTTTGCGGGTTACTGGACCCTGGAGCCCAGCTACAAGTACTATCTCGACGACCCCGACGGCCAGCTCAGAAAGGATTATGAGTACATCACGGCTCTTATCTAGGTATTACAGCTTCTTTGCCTGCGGCGATGCCGTGGGCAAAGCAACCGAATTCATGACGCCTCAGGACATTTCAGAGCGCTTCGGGCGCATCACGTCCATGCCCGATATCTCGAAGAGCATCACCCATGGCGACCTGCCTCAGTATGCCGTCACCGACGACACAGAGCAGAACCTGTGGCTCCTCAGGCGCTATCTCAAGGACCGCAACGTAACCGTTGAGAACACCGTGGACGAGCTTCTGAAGTGGATCGACGGAACCGGCGCCGTAGAAAAGCACTACATCGGCCCCAGCAGCCTCAAAGCCCTGCAAGGCATAAAAAACGGTGAGGATCCGAGCACTGCAGGCATCAACGGAACCACATGCGGAGGCATCATGAGAGTCCCCGCAGCCGTATTCGCATCAAGACTTTTGAACAAGGACCTGGATCAGTGCATCTACAATGCCCTGATGTGCACCCACAACAATTCAATAGCGCTCGAGAGCGCATACGCCTATGCCTATGCCCTTTCCCATGCTCTTGACAATGCGGGAAAGTGCACCACGGAAGAGCTTTTGGCAAAAGCCGAGGAAGGCTGTGCAAGAGGCATGGCAAAAGCCCCATGGATAAGCGCCGGAGCCTCACTGAAAGACAGACTTCATCACCTGAAGGATCTGAATATAAGAACCTGGGATGAAGAAGCCTTCAAGGCCTTCCTCTACAGAGTACTGGGCACGGGACTTCCGAGCTACGAGACATCGTCTTCAGTATTCGCCCTGCTCATCTACACGGATGACCCGGTGCGGACCATGTTCCTCGCTTCCGAGCTCGGAGGCGATACCGATACAATCGGAGCCCTTGCCTGCTCGCTTGCAAGCATACGGAACCTTGAAGCAAGTCTTCCCGAAGACATCGAGAAACCGGTTCTCGAATTCAACAGGATAACGGAGTACCTCAGATGAAACTGGAACGCAATGCCCGTATCTGCAGGAACTGCTTTTTCTTCTGGGCAATACCCTACACCATCTACACCTACTACCTCTCGCTGTTTCTGATGGAACAGGGCCTCGGATCTTCGGACATTGCAACCCTAATGACGGTAGCAAATGCCTCGGCTCTGGTGTTCTCGCTCTTTGCAGCCCCCATAGTGGACAGGATGGGACGGCGGACTGCAACGTTCGTGTTCGACCTCATCTCGTCCGCTTTGCCCTGTCTTCTCTACCTTGCAAGCGGAAGCCTGGCCGTCGCCCTTATTGCCCAGACAATCACGGGTCTGAACAGGATCATGAGCACCGGGTATTACCTTCTTATGATCGAGGACACCGGAGAGGACAACAGCATAGGAGCCATGAACTGGTTCAACATCATCCTTGTCGGCGCAGGCCTGACCACACCCATCGGAGGCCTTGTGGTCTCACGCATGGGCCTGGTTGCCGGAGAAAAGCTCTTCCTCGCGCTTTCCTTCGTATCCATGACCGCCCAGGCTATCGTAAGACACATTCTGGTGAAGGAAACGCCTACCGGTGAACGCCTCAAGGCTCATAAGAAGGATATCTCCGCCAAGGAAATGCTCCGCAACTACGGCAAAGGTCTGAAGTACATGTTCTCCAACAAGGCCGTACTCTCGGCCATGATCATCAACGGCCTGGTGTACGTCTACTACACCGTCGGCACCACCATCAGCATGTTCTTCACCCCCTACTTTGCCGATTACAGGGGTCTGAGCGGAGTGACGCTGGGAATGGTCGGAGGAATCTACGCAGGCGGAACGCTCTTCTCAATGCTTCTGATCAATCCGCGCATCAGACCCAAGCAGCTCTATCCTGCCACGATAATATCGTCTCTGATTTCCATTGCAGGCTTCATGCTCCTGATACTCTGTCCTCAGGGCAACACCGCCCTGCTCTTTACGGCAATCGTACTGATCTCCCTGAGCTACGGAGTCCTGAAGACCATAGCCGACAGCGTGCTGGCCATTCAGATGACAAGCGAGCACTCCAGTACCCTCTATTCGTTCTCCTTCATACTCTCATCGGTACTGGGAATAGTAGCAATCCAGATCCTGCAGGTTCTCTACACCAGAAGTCCCAACTGGCTCTTCGGTTCAAATGCCGTCATCGTGGCCCTGGTGCTTCTGGATGCCCTGTTTTTCATCAGATTCTCCTCAAAAAACCGCCGGAGCACGGACTCGCTTCAGGACTGATTCTGACTGTTTTTAAGCTCACCTATTTTTTTAGATAAAAAAGTGTTATTTTTGTTTTATTTTCACGTTAAACCAATTCGTCAGACGATTTATTCTTATTGCCAAATCTCTTAGAATTGGTGTTATAAAGAAAATCAAAGCATAACGGACCGGCAACATAAATGATAACAATCAAGGATGTAGCGAAACTGGCAGGAGTTTCACATACCACGGTGTCTCTTGCACTGCGCAACTCCCCTTCAATCACGGACAAGACAAAGGAAAAAGTCAAGGCGGCTGCCAAGCAACTGAACTACCATCCGAACTACCTTGCGCAATCACTCGTAAGCGGGAAGACCAACGTCATCGGTGTAGTATCAAACTTCTTCTCCTCCACTTTCGAGATGGAAATACTCAAAGGCATAGAGCAAAGCATCGTAACCCTCAACACTGAGTATAAGATCAATCTTTTCGCCACTTTGGAAAAGAACGATCAGGTCCTCAGAGACATCTGTCTGGGCAGGCATGCCGACGGAGTCATTCTCTTTTCCATCAGCCCTTCCCCCGAGATAATCAGGCTATATGCGGAAAACAACTGTCCCATGATAGTCATAGACGAGAAGGCAGAAGGCGCCATAGAGATTGAACTGGACAATTATCATGGGGCCTACATAGCCACCGAGCATCTGATAAATACGGGCAGAAAGAACCTGGCACTTGTTCTGGGAGACAGCAACAGAGAAGAACTCGGACTTTCCCAGAAGGAACGCAAGGAAGGCTTTATCCAGGCTCTGAAGGACCACGGACTGCAATTCAGTGAAAGAAATCAGTTCTTCATCAGAGACTATTACTTCGAGGAAGGACAACTCGTATTCAAGAGGATGCAACGCTATAGCCCGGACGTAGACGGAATCTTCTGTGCAGCAGGAGACACAGTCGCCTACGGCATAATGATGGAAGCCAAAGCCGATCACATCAACATCCCCGAGGAAATCTCAATTGTAGGCTATGATGACATCTTTGCCTCATCGATCGTCGACCCGCCGCTTACCAGTGTCCGGCAGCCGCTGTTCAAAATCGGAAAGAACAGCTATGCAAGCATGGTCAACTTCCTGGAAGGAAAAGAAGAATTCAGGCCCACCAAGTTCGTGTACGAACCGCAGCTGATTCTCAGATCATCCGTTTGACAGACGCTCCAGAGCCCACGCAAAGCCCTTTGCGCAGCGCATATCCGCATCCCTGAAATGATTTCCCTCATTCCACTGAAGCACATGGTCAAGGCCCTTCTGTGTCAGAATCCCGTCCATCTCCCTCATGCAGTTCCCCACCGTAGCCATCACGGCATTGCGCGTCTTCTCCTCCCTGTCCCCCAGACTCAGATAAACATGGGAAGCCCTGCACCCGTTCTCCCTGACATAGTCCAGCCACCCGGGAAACCACACTGAGGCCGATGCCCCCGAGACCGCGCAAAAAAGGTCGCTCTCGAAGGCGCACCAGAGGGCGAAAAGCCCTGCAAGCGAGTAACCGCCGAGAATCAAAGGAATGTCCCGTTTCAAAGAGAATACCTCAAAAACATGAGGAACCAGCGTGTCTTGAATATATGAAAGAGTTTCCACCGCCCCTTCTCCGAAGTCCTCGTTTCCGAACACCGCAGGGGCCTTCCAGGGCGACAGTTCCCTGTTCCAGTCATCCACGGAAAAGCCCACAAGCATAAAGGGCCTGTCCGTCAAACTCCCAATCAGCTGACACTCAGTCTCCAGACTGTCCAGCCTACCGGATTCCTCCGCCTGAATCAGAACACAGGAAGGCTCATCGCTCCCATGGCAGATACACCTTCTTCCGTCCAGCAGAAACTCTTTCTTCATAGGTCAAATCAACTCTTCCAGAAGATCGGTACACCCTTCCAGAATGTCATCGTAGGCAGTCTGGAAGTCGTCGGTATACCAGGGATCGGCCACCTCTCGGTCCAGAAGCATCTGAACCTTTCCATCGGGATCGCCTCCGGTCATTCTTCTGGCATTCCAAAGGTTTTCTCCATCCATCACGATTATGCGGTCATAATAGCGGTAATCGTCCATCGTCATCTGCCTGGCCCTGTGGTCCATGCGCGTAATCCCGTGGGATGCCAGCATTCTTCTGGCAGGCGGATAGACCGAGTTGCCTATCTCCTCACGGCTTGTGGCGGCACTGTCAACCTCGAACAGCTGCCCTTCCCCTGCCTCTTCAGCCAGCTTCATGAAGACATACTGCGCCATCGGGCTTCTGCAGATGTTGCCGTGGCAAACAAATAGGAGTTTTATACGCTCTTTCATGATTAGACTTGTGCCAGAGGTGTGTTTCTGAGTATTTCCAGAAGTTCCGGATAAGTGGGCTCCAAGCCCTCGGCAAGCAGTTTCTTACGAAGGTTCTTGAACTTGTACATCATGTTGTCCGCCCTCTCGATTGCATCGAAGATACTCTCCTTTGCCGGGTCGAAGACAGCATATCCGGTTGATATGAACGGAAGGCTCGGCATGATTGCACGTTTTGCCAACATGCTTTCATGCAAATGCTCAAGATATGAATCGGGATTGATCGAAGGATCCTCTATCACGACGCAGAATTCGTCTCCGCCGGTTCTGTAGCACAGACCTCGCTTCGGCAGCGTAGCTCTGATGACCGCCGCAGTAATACGCAGCACTTCATCGCCGAAAAGGTGTCCGTAGGTATCGTTGCACTGCTTGAAGAAATCAATGTCTATATTGACAACCAGGCTCCTGTCACTGATGTTGCTCAGCTTGGTGTCGTAACTGTGGCGGTTAAGAATCTTGGTAAGGCTGTCGGAACTTCGGAGTATATCCTCATGCACGATATAGAAGAACATCAGCACTATGGTGATCGTTATGTAATCGACTCTGATTTTGCTGTCGACAAGCTGCATGGAAATACCGGTGACCATGTACAGGAAGACAAGTATGAGAATCGAACTGTCCTTGCCCTGATATACCCTCAATGCCATGATTGTCGCAAACAGCAGTCCGGCGGTTTCCAGAATGTACATTGCAATGTAAAGGAAGTAGAACTGCCCGTGATGATAGATGTTTGCGGCATCGAAATAGAAAACGAATCCCGTGAATGCCGAGATGATCTCGATTGCAGCATTGACAACCGCTATTGCAACCATGGCCTTCATGAGCCGTTTGTTATGATAGATTGCGGGAACCACTGCCAGCGGAATGGCAGGGGCAATCACCAGTTCCATGGTCTTGACGAATATATGCAGCCATACGGGAGCGCTGGTTGCCGAAAGGCTGTATGCCCCCCACTCGAACAGAGCCCCAGCCATGGTCATAATGTAACTGGCAATGAACAGCTTCTTGTTCGTACGGGAAAGAGTGTGGTTGATCATGACTACGACACTCATCACAACCAGCCCGAATACTGAAAGAATCATCACTCCGGTATAGTACCTTCCTATCATTCCCTCTCCTCTCAGCAGTCTCAATAGGAGACTCGCTTACTCGAATTCCCCCATCTACAAATTAACAGTAAAGAGCTCTTTATACAATAAGTCTTTTCAGTGTTCTTGAGGTTTTAAAATCTTATATAGCCTGCGTGCAACCAATGCGATTAAGATAATCCAGATGGCGACCCAGAGTTCAACCGCCCAGAGCGGCAGAAGACCTCTCTGATACATTGCCGGGGCAATATCCATCAACATGTGCAGGATAATCGCCATAGGCAGGAATCTTAATTTTGCATTGCAGATACCGTAGAACACTATTACCGTCAATCCTATGTGGGCAATCATGGCAAGAATGCGCTCAATGACGTTCATTGCCATCAGTTGCCAGTCAAACGAGGCTGCAGCAAGCACCGACGGAAGTGCAGATGAAGCTGTCTCCTCATTGATTTTCAGCACACTAAATGCGTTTTCCACATCTCCGGAAGAGAATAATACGGCAATAACCAAATACAGAATCATGGAAGGCAGAAGCACGGCAAGGATTTCGATTCCTCCATGCCCTATCCCGTACAGGACCGCATTCTCCGCCGTGCGGTTCTTCCTGAGAATGAACTTGAGAACAATGTACCGCCCACACTCCTCGAAAACACCCGCCATGGCAATACCGTAAAGCACAAAGACCAAGGTATGGGAGTTTATGAACCTGGATATCTGGTTATCGTTGATAATGCAGAGATAATGAACTCCAAGTTCCAGGACACGGGCCGAAACCATAAACCCTATAATGCCGGCAATGAGATAGCCAATGTTGGTCTGCTGCCTATGCTTTCTGCGCCAGTAGATGAGCGAAACAACCGGAATAGCAATCATAAGGACGATTGTAATGATCAGTGACGGGATGCTGCTTTTCCCAATTACTATGTTCTCAAAAGCTGTCATTTCTCATCCCCTCCCCAGATTTCCACGCAGAAACCCCTGTGACCGCAGGCCGTGCAGGTCAGCTTACGGGCAGTGGGAGTATGATTTGCCCAGAAGGCCTCTTTCAGGCTTGGCTTGAATACCTCATGACATTCCGGACAAATGTATTTCACATGGCTGAAATAATACCGACTGATCAGAGTGCCCCAGACGGTAGCCACAAGAACCCAGACGATGAACGGCCACCAAGTCCCTTTGACGATCCAGAAGATGATCGAGAACCATTGAAGCGCCGTAACCGGAATTCCCGTCAGAATCATTGTCCAGTGAAGTCTTTTTAATCTTTTCCTGCTTTCCATAACAACTGCCATGTCGCCGATGGATTCGAGGGAGAAAGATTCTTTGCCCTTCAGACCTTTTTTCAGTTCACGAAGCGTCTCCAGTTTTTCCTGCTTATCTGCAATCTCATCCGAGATGGACTTCTCCTGATTCTCAATCAGAAGCGAAATCACCTTCTCGGGATGCTCTTCCTCGAGAATCTGGGAAATTGCATTGATCGGAAGATCCAATTCGCGGAGAAAGCAGATTACCTTCATGCGTCTGAGGTCATCCTCCGAATACAGTCTCCTTCCTCCTTCGGACAAATCGCTCGGAACAAGGATTCCCCTACTGTCGTAGTATTGGACCGTTCGGACCGTGACATTGCAGAGTTTGGCAAGTTCTCCCGTCGTATATTTCGACACAGCTTTTCCTCCTTCGGCATGGATTCTAGAACATGACGCAACGTAACGAGCAATACATTACGCAAGGTGATTTTGAGGATTATCAAGTAAATCAGGTAGTATCAATGCCTTTAGGCTACGCTGTTTCACTTGCCGTAGCTGCTCATGAAGGCCATTACCTGAGCTTCACAGGATCTCATGGCAAGGATGGTCATTTCGATGAGTTTGTCCAGCTCCCATCCGAGGCGCTCGGCTCCGACGGTGATGGTTTCCCTCGAGCATCCGGCAGCGAATTTCTTGTCCTTGAACTTTTTCTTCACGCTGCGGACCTCAAGATCCATGACGCTCCTGGAAGGGTGCATCAGAGAAACGGACCAGATCAGGCCGGTAAGCTCATCGGCTGCAAAAAGGACCTTCTCCATTTCTTCCGTCGGTTCAACGTCACAGCAGATTCCATAGCCGTGGGAACAGACGGTGTGGATCATATCGTCACCGCATCCGCCCTCTTTCAGAAGCTCCGGAGCCTTGGTGCAGTGCTGGTCCGGCCACATCTCGAAGTCTATGTCATGCAGAAGCCCGCACTGACCCCAGTACTCCTCCTCTTCCGCATAGCCAAGCTCCCTTGCAAACCAGCGCATCACTCCTTCTACCGTCAGGGAGTGCTGGATGTGAAACGGATCCTTGTTGTATTTGTGCAGAAGCTCGAATGCTTCCTGCCTGGTGAGTTTTGATTCGTGCATGTTCAGTACTTCTTCTTTCCCTCGAGAATCATCATCTTGTCTGCCTTGGGGCGGACCTCCGTGTCCATCACGCTCCTGTCCCAGTCTGCGGGTTTGACTTCCTCGATGGAGATGGAAATGGCCTCCTGCGGGCATCCCCAGGTCTTGAGAACGATGTCATTGATCTGATCCACGAGCTTCTTCTTTGTCTCTTCATCCTTCGGATAGGCTTTGATTGCAATGTACGGCATGATCTTTCTCCTCAGTACTTGATTACATAGTAGATGACGTAGAGCCAGCCGAATATTCCGTGAAGGATTGCCCATCCGACCGAATGCCAGCTCACATAGCTGATTACCATTGCAAGAGCGCTTCCGAAGCCGATTCCCGACTTCACTGACGATGTTACCGTTCTTCTTCTCTGGTTCTCTTCCATTTTCAATACCTCTTGTTAAAGCCAGGACACAAGCCCGCTCTCGATATCATACACTGCACCGCGTACTTCTGCATCCGAGATTTCGGGATGCATGGAGAATTCGCGGCGGATTCTTTCAACGCCATGAAGCACATTGAGCTTGCATGCCTCATCGGGATCCTTCCGGTCCCCTATCGCCTTTTGAATATCTTCGGTTATGTAGGAGATGTAGCCGTCGGCATGACCTGCCAATGCAGCTGCAACGGCCCCGCATCCGGTGTGTCCCAACATAATGATGAGCTTGCACCCCAGATGGCTTGCAGCATACTCGATGCTGCCCAGCTGATGGTTGTCCAGGACATTGCCGGCTACCCTGATGACAAACAGATCCCCGATGGTGGCGGAGAATATCTGCTCGGGAATCACACGGGAATCCGAACAGCAGATTACGATTGCATAGGGATGCTGCCCTTCCCTTGCTGTCTTGAGACGCAGCTGGAGGCTACCGGAATTCAGGTAGTCTCTGTTTCCTTCAGTTAGCTTTCTGATCAATGAATCCGTCATGGTTTGTATTCTCCGAACCGAGATTTTCCATTACAAGGCCACAAGGCCGAAGATGGCACCTACACCTATCCATACGATGGGGTGGATTTTTTTGAACTTGAGAAGGCAGAACAGCAGCACCGCAAAGGCTACGACCGGAAGAATCAGGACGTTCTTCTCAGGGCCCAGGAATGTAAGC
>CAKJZO010000037.1 GCA_918298275.1 Spirochaetota bacterium
TGCAACGTTGGGTCTCAGGACCTTCTTCACCGCAGGTCCCGATGAGGACCGAGCCTGGACATTCAAGGCCGGCTACAAGGCTCCCCAGGCAGCCGGCGTAATCCATACCGACTTCGAGAAGGGCTTCATCAAGGCAGAGGTCTACAGCTGTGAGGATCTTTTCAAGTACGGCAGCGAGGCAAAGGTCAAGGAAGCCGGAAAGCTGCGCATCGAAGGAAAGGACTATGTCGTCCAGGACGGCGACATCATGTTCTTCAGGTTTAACGTTTAACTCTGGCTCAGTACTCGAGATAGAAGTCGATGCTCTCGTGAAGAAGCAGGAAGTCTATAAGCGGGAAAGAGAACTCCACTGTCTTTGAATTGCGCAGTTTCCCGTTGTGGGAAACTATAGCCTTCGGTGCCACTACCTGTATGGAAATCTTTGAGTTTCCGATACTTTCGGGACATTGTTCGCCAAGGATGAAGCTTACCATCTCAAGATATTCCTCTTCAGTCAGATCGTTGTTGTAAAGCGGTCCGTACACCTCGAAGTTGGGGTCTGCGAGGAATGGGATTATCTTTGTAAGCTGCGCGTAGTTTTCCATATTGATGCTTATTTCCACGTGCGTTCTGGAATCGACCTGCCTGACGGTTACGATCGTCTGGTCCGCCTGACCGTTGGAGAGGTCCACAAGCAGGGTGGAGAAGTCGCTGAATGAGAAGTCTCCCATGTAGGTGTTGTACCCGGTTTCCAGAAAGCGTATGGATGATGTGACGTTCGAGGCCTCGAGGTTCTTCACGAAATCCTGAATGGCTACATCCACTATAGGGTCGTTGTTGCCCTTGCTCTCCCAGTCGGATAGATCCTCTACGACTCCCACGAAGAAATCGTCCACACTGAGATCCACATGGCTCTTTCCGGAAAGCTCCTTTGTGACGGTGATTTCATCTTTCAGAGTAAGCTTCTCGGCTACCACGCATGAGCAGAGCATAAGGATCGTGCAGAGGCAGATTGCTGCAGAAAGGACTGAACTTCTTCTCATGGCATCATGATAACCCATATGCCTTTTTTTCTCAATTATTCTTAATCTTTAGATTAAGGTCGAAAACCACACGAAAAAACTGGCAGAGGACGATTGACAACCTCTCGGAACATTACTATATATATTAGGCGCTGCCTTTTCGGTAGCCAAGTTCATCAACAATCTACAAGGAGAATCCAGATGGCTGAGAAGAAGGTAATCATCGTCGAGTCGCCCACCAAGGCCAAGACTATCAGACGCTTTCTCGGTTCGGATTGCACGGTCGTTGCCAGCAACGGTCACATCAGAACACTTCCGAAAAACGATCTCTGCATTGACGTGAGAAACGGCTACAGGCCGAAGTATGTAATAGACGAAACCAAGGAGAAGGTCATCTCCCAGATAAAGAGCGAGCTCAAGGGAGCCGACGAGCTGATTCTGGCAACTGATGAGGACCGCGAGGGAGAAAGCATCAGCTGGCACCTTGTCGAGGTCCTTAAGCCCAAGATGCAGACCAGAAGGATGGTTTTCCATGAAATCACCAAGAAAGCCATTCTCGAGGCTTTTGCAAACGGCCGTGATCTGGATATGAATCTTGTCCATGCCCAGGAAGCCAGAAGAGTTCTCGACAGGCTTTTCGGCTACACCATCTCTCCCGTTCTCTGGTCCAAGCTCTCCAACAAGAGCCTCAGCGCAGGCCGCGTCCAGTCACCCGGACTCAAGCTTGTCGTTGACCGCGAGAGAACGAGACTCTCATTCAAGAAGTCCGTCTATTGGGATCTGAAGGCAACCTTCAAGGAAGGCTTCAGCGCATCTCTTGAGACCATCGGAGGTCTCAGGGTAGCCAACGGCAAGGACTTCGACGGTGAGAGCGGACACTATTCCGCAGGCCCGAAGGTCGTTCTGCTCACAAAGGACGATGCCGCCAATCTCCTGGCATCCCTGAAAGGTAGCTCCTATTCGGTAAGTGATGTGCGCGAGAAGCAGGTTCTTCAGTATCCTGCCGCCCCGTTTACCACAAGTACTCTCCAGCAGGAAAGCAACAGAAAGCTCCATATGTCCGCAAAGGAGACCATGAGAGTTGCCCAGAGCCTCTATGAGAACGGTTACATCACCTACATGAGAACAGATAATCCGGCTCTGAGCCAGGAAGGTACATTTGCTGCAAGAGAAGCTGCAATAAATCTGTACGGCATGGATTTCGTTCCTGAAAAGGCCAGATATTACAGTGCAAAGAGCTCAAATGCCCAAGAAGCCCATGAGGCCATCAGACCTGCAGGCGAGCACTTCAGAACTCCCGAGGAGTCAGGTCTTTCCGGCAAGGAACTTGACCTGTACACTCTCATCTGGAAGAGAACGCTTGCTTCCCAGATGAAGAATGCCCAGAAGCTCAACACCACTGTTCTGATCGATGCACAGACCGACGACGGCAAGAAGGCAGTATTCATGACAACCGGTGTTAGAATCGAGTTCCCCGGCTTCATCAGAGTCTATGTAGAGGGTTCCGACGACCCCGATGCTGCTCTCGAGGACAAGGAGACTCCGCTTCCGGAGCTTACGGTTTCTCAGATTCTGAATCTCAAGAAGCTCGAGGATGTCTTCCACGAGACCAAGGAGCCCAACCGCTATACAGAAGCTTCTCTGGTCCAGACACTCGAGAAACTCGGAATCGGCAGACCTTCGACCTATGCTTCCATCATCGACAGGCTCTTCGAGAAGAGCTATGTCATCAGAGACAAGGGTACGCTTGTTCCCACATTCATGGGCTTCGGCGTAATCCAGCTTCTGGAGAAGTATTTCGGCGACAGGATCGACTACGGATTCACCAGCGATATGGAGACCAAGCTCGATGAGATTGCCAAGGGCGAGCTGAACGAGCTTCAGTTCCTCAAGAACTTCTACGAAGGAGAGGAAGGTCTTGATCAGCAGGTCAGATCCAATAAGGTCAAGATCAATTCCAAGGACGTCAAGAAACTCGAGCTCCCGCAGCTTACTGATGATAACGAGATCTTCCTCGGTCCCTATGGTCCTTATGTAAGGGGAGAGGACGGCAAGTTTATCTCTGTTCCGGCAGAATGGACTCCCGCTACTGTAACCAACCAGATGATCGAGGCTCTCAGAAAAGACGGAGCAAAACCGGCCGAAGTCAAGTCCAATGCCCCCGAGAAGCTCGGAGAGACAGAAGACGGTCAGCCGATTCTCTACTGCACAGGTAAGTTCGGTGATTACTGGCAGGTCGGTGACAGGGCCCAGACAGATGAGATCAAGCGCTTCAAGGTTCCCAAGGAGTATCAGGGAAACAAGACCATCGATCCCCAGATCGTCATGAGATACTTCAACCTTCCGCTGGTAATCGGAACCGATGAGGCAGGCGAGGTCATCACTGCCGATATCGGCAAGTTCGGTCCATATGTCAGATGCGGCAACGAGTTCAGAAGCGTAAAGACTTCAAGCGAGCTGTTCGAGATTACAGAGGAGCAGGCCAGACAGATGCTGAGCACTCCCAAGGAGAGCAAGAAAGCCGCTTCATCCGCTGCTCAGGCTTCCACCAGAAGAAGCAACAATGCACAGGCTGTCATTGACTTCGGTGACTATGAAGGCCAGAACCTCGGAATCTATCACGGAAAATACGGTTACTATCTGCGCCACGGCGACAAGAACATAAGAATCGCCAAGGAGTATCAGAGAGACGAAGAGGCCTGCAAGTCAATGACGAAAGAAACGGCCGTTTCCTTCATCAAATAACTGAAATCGAGGAGAGAATAAGATGAAATCCATAAGGATCGCAGTTGTTATGATTCTTGTGGCGCTGTTTGCTCTTACAGGTTGCACCAAGGGGGGTGGGAAGGTTGCATCTGAGGCGAATCCGGGAAAAACGGATATCAGCGCCCATGCAAGGGATAACACCGTCTATATCGGCGTTGCCCAGGACTTCGACAGTCTGGATCCGCATCATATGACTGCCGCCGGGACCAAGGAGATTCTTTTCAACGTCTTCGAAGGACTGGTGAAACCTGACTCTTCAGGACGGATTGTTCCTGCAGTGGCATCAGATGTGTCCAGATCCGCTGACGGTCTGGTGTACTCATTCACACTCAGGGACGGAATTCTGTTCCATAACGGTCAGCCGGTGGAAATGGACGATGTCATCTATTCCATCCAAAGGAGATGGGACGGCAATGACAGCGCGGCATACCTCAAGGCCCTGAATGTGATCAAGGAGCTGAAAGTCGAAGGAAAGAAGCTTGACATAATCCTCTCGGAGCCAAGCAATGAGTTCCTTGCCGCCCTGATGGACGTCTATATCATCCCGAAGGACAATTCCGAGCTCGAGACCTCACCGGTCGGAACCGGTCCGTACAGGTTCGTCTCAAGATCGGTTCAGGACAGTCTGGTTCTTGAGAGCTTCGATTCCTACTGGGGAGAGAAGGGCAGGATAAAGACTGTGGTATTCAAGGTCCTTGAGAGCGCAGATGGTCTGATTCTGGGACTCCAGAGCGGAGCATTGGATCTGGTTGCGCACCTAAGCAGTGACCAGACGGCCCAGCTGGATGAGGGCTTCAATGTCGTGGTAGGCACCATGAACATTGTTCAGGCCCTGTATCTGAACAATGCCGCAAAGCCTTTCGATGACGTCCGGGTCAGACAGGCCCTGTGCTATGCCATCGACAGGCAGGCCATCATAGACATCGCCTTCGACGGTTATGGCGTGCCTCTCGGAACCTCCATGTTCCCGTCTTTCGCAAAGTACTATGTGGATTCACTGACGGATTACTACAGCTACGATCCGGAGAAGGCCAGAAGCCTTCTGTCGGAGGCCGGTTATCCGGACGGTTTCAAGATGACGATCTCAGTGCCCAGCAACTACACGCCCCATGTCAACGCTGCAACGGTCATCGCCGAGCAACTGAGGGATGTCGGGATTTATGCAACACTGAACCTGCTGGATTGGAGTACATGGCTGTCTGAGGTCTACAGCAAGCGCAATTTCCAGACTACCGTCACAGGTGTCACCAGTGACAACATGACGGCCAGGAAACTGCTTGAGCGCTTCGGCACCACGACCGGAAACAACTTCACAAACTACAGCAACAGCGAATATGACGCCGTCCTGGCACTGGCTCTCTCTGAAAGCGATGATGCCGCTCAGACCGAACTCTATAAGAAACTTGAGATGAATCTGACGGAGAATGCAGCAAATGTCTACATTCAGGATCTGGCAGATCTGATTGCAGTCAGAAATGGGCTCGGAGGTTATGTCCTCTACCCGCTGTACGTCATGGACGTCTCTACGCTTTTCTGGGAAAACTGATGAACGAAGTCCTGCTGTATGTCCTGAAACGCCTGTTGATTCTGGTTCTGTCCATGATCCTGGTGTCTTTCATGACATTCGGGGCTTTCTCGTTGATCTCTGGTGATCCGGCAAGGACAATTCTCGGAACAGAGGCTACGGAAGCACAGGTCCGGTCCCTGAGACATGAACTGGGACTGGACAGGCCTTTCATGGCTCGCTATCTGTCCTGGCTTCTAGGTTTCTTCTCCGGAAATCTCGGTGTCTCTTTTTCCTACAGACAACCTGTCTGGGAACTGGTCGGTTCCAAGCTCATGCTGTCGCTTTCCATGAGCCTTCTGAGCTTTCTGATGATAATCCTCGTGGCTATTCCCCTCGGGGTTTTCTCATATAAGGCTACCGGAAAGACCATGATCTGGCTCAGAACCATTTTCAATCAGCTTGGTATGGCCATACCTCCGTTTTTCACAGGTATAGTGTTCTCATGGATCTTCGGTGTATTATTCAGGCTTTTCACTCCGGGTGACTTCAAAGGGTTCTCCGTATCTTTCTGGCCATCATTCATGCATCTTTTTTTCGGGGCAGTTTGTCTCAGCATTCCCAGAATAGCCATGACAATCCGCATGATGCGCTCCACAGTCATTTCCGAAATGAACAAGGCCTATGTCCGTACCGCCATAAGCAGAGGCAATGACCGCAGGAGCGTGCTGAGCAGACATGTTCTGAAGAACTCCCTGGTTTCAGTCATCAGCTTCCTCGGTCAAACCCTGGCAGAACTTGTCTGTGCGGGAATTGTGGTTGAGCAGGTGCTCGGAATACCCGGAGTGGGTCGTTTCCTTGTTACATCCATCCTTCACAGGGACTATCCCGTGGTTCAGACCATAGTCGTCATTCTGACTTTCTGGGTGGTGTTCGCAAGTTTCATCGCAGACATAATCAATCAGGTCCTGGATCCGAGGTTGAGAAGAGGGCAGACATGACGAAGAAAGATAGCTCGATTGATCCGAAGTCTTTCCTCATTGTCGGGGCGGTTATCACCCTGTTGCTTGTCCTTGTCATCATAGTGGGAATGTTCTGGACTCCATACTCGCCGACAGCCATGAAGTACGGCCGTTTTCAGAGTCCCAGCTGGAATCATATCTTCGGTACCGATAACTTCGGGCGTGACATATTCTCCAGAATAGTCAAAGGTGCAGGAAACACTCTGGTCATTGCTTTGTCCACAGTCATCATCGGGGCCGCAGGTGGAATCCTGATAGGTTCGCTGACCGGCTACTTCGGAGGTGCGGTGGATGTGGTTCTGATGAGAGTCAACGATGCTCTGACTGCATTCCCGAGCTTTCTTCTGGCACTTCTGATAGTCAGTCTTGTGGGGCCCGGAAGCAAATACAGCGTCGTGCTTGCCCTGGGGCTGGTCTTCATACCAAGTTTTGCCAGGGTCACGAGAAGCGAGTTCGCTTCGCTCAGAAGCAGGAACTTCGTCACGGGTGCCAGACTTACGGGTGCCGGCCATGCACGCATAATCTTCGTATACCTTCTTCCCAATACCGGAAGGGTTCTCCTCCCGGCGCTGACGATCGGTTTCAACAACGCCGTTCTGGCAGAGGCCAGCATGAGCTTTCTGGGAATCGGCGTGACTCCTCCGGACTCATCTTTGGGCTATATGCTTTCAGAGGCGCAGAGCATGGTCTCCATCGCCCCCTGGTATGCACTCAGCACGGGATTGTCCATCGTGCTTCTGGTCTTCGGTGTAGGGCTGATAGGCGAAGGCCTTCAGGCTAGAGCTAAGGAGGTGGATTGAATGCTTGTCATCAATGATCTCCATGTCAGGTTCAACGGTAGGGAAAGGGAGGCCGTCGGAGGAATCTCCCTTTCCATAAACGACGGGGAGATTGTCGGCCTCGTCGGAGAGAGCGGGAGCGGAAAGACCGTCACGGCCATGAGCATAGCAGGACTGCTTCCCAGACGACAGTGCACCTATTCGGGTGACATCCTCCTTGACGGGAAGGATCTCCTTCATGCTCAGCGCAGCGAACTTCGCAAGCTCCACGGCAAGGAGATCGGAGTGGTGTTCCAGGAGCCCATGAGTTCCATGGATCCCTTGATGAAGATCGGTCATCAGATAGGTGAGGTCCTCAGAATCCACACTGATCTTTCGATGTCCCAGATTAGGGAGAAAGCTCTGGAAGCTATGGCTTCTGTCGAATTAAAGAACCCTGAACAGATCTATGATTGCTATCCCCATGAGCTTTCCGGAGGCATGCTTCAGCGTTGCATGATTGCTGCCGCGATAGTGATAGAACCAAGCCTTCTTCTTCTGGATGAACCGACTACTGCCCTGGATGTTACTATCCAGGCTCAGATACTTGAACTTCTGAAGAAGCTGAACGCCAGACTTGGAATCTCCATGCTTCTGATATCCCATAATCTGAACGTGGTGAGAAAGCTCTGCTCCAGGATTGCAGTTATGAAGAGGGGCCTTATTGTGGAGATCGGAGATACCGAGAGTGTGTTTCTCAATCCACAGCACGATTACACCAAAGCCCTGATTAAGGCCATTCCGACAAGGGAAAGGAGGTTCGGATGAAAGAACCCGTCCTTGAGGTCAGACATGTCAGCGGCGGCTATCGCGAAAGCGGAGTTCTGGGAACCAGGAAGCGTTACCAGGAGGTCATCCAGGATGTTGACTTCTGCGTTTACCATGGTGAGATCCTGGGTCTTGTCGGTGAGAGCGGAACCGGAAAGACAACGCTGACCAGAATGATATTGGGAATGCTGAAGCCGGAGAGAGGAGAGATCATTCACCACACGAAGCGGCCTCAGATAATCTTCCAGGATCCCTACAGTTCCCTGAACCCTGTCTACACTGCAGAATGGGCTGTGGAGGAACCTCTGAGGGTGTTCGGAAAATACGATGCCAAGGAACGCAAGAGAAGAGTCTACGAGATGCTTGAAAGGGTCAAGCTTCCCAGAGAATGCTGGAATGCAAAGCCCGATGACCTTTCAGGTGGACAGCGACAGAGGGTATGCATAGCCGCTGCGCTGATCCAACGACCCAGATTCCTCATTGCCGATGAACCGGTGAGCGCCCTTGATGTGACGATCCAGGCCAAGATTCTGGATCTGATAAAGGAGTTGAGAGACGATCTCGATCTGAGTTTCCTGTTCATCTCCCATGACCTGAATGTGGTCTATCAGCTCTGTGACCGGGTCCTTGTCATGAAAAGCGGCAGAATCGTGGAGCAGGGTGATATCGAAGAGGTTTACAACAACCCCAAGTCCGAGTATACGAAAAAACTGCTTGAAGCATCACTTTAAGATTCGGAGATATCCAGCACCCTCAGCGTGTCGCCTGAGACATTGAAGCGGATATCCAGGTCGGAATATTTCATGCCGTAGATCCTGTTCGGATCGTCCTGGTAATGAGGTCTGGGATCCTGCTCAAGAGCCTGGACAAGTGGTTCTCTCGAATCCTCGGGAATTCTTTCAAGCAACTCAGAAGGGATGACGACATCAAGGGTCCTGTATTCACTGCTTTCAACATAGCCTGACCTTGCGTTGCTGTGGCAGTCGAACTGCTTGAGATAGGGCTTTATATCATAGATCGGCGTCCCGTCCAGGAGGTCAGCACCGACAACGACAAGAACAGGTCCTTCATCGGTTTTGATGATCTCTTTCAGCTCTACACTTGACAATCCAATAGGGTTTGGCCTGAACGGGGACCTTGTTGCAAATACTCCGACTCTTTGGTTTCCACCAAGTCTTGGTGGTCTGACAGTCGGTCTGAAGGTCTGGTCTTCAGGTGTTTCCGAGAATCCCCAAAGAAGCCAGATATG
This sequence comes from Spirochaetota bacterium, assembly GCA_918298275.1. Taxonomy (GTDB): domain Bacteria; phylum Spirochaetota; class Spirochaetia; order Sphaerochaetales; family Sphaerochaetaceae; genus UBA9732. The sequence goes on from CAKJZO010000037.1 coordinate 9,129, forward strand.
GGAAAAACCTTCAAGACCTCTTACTGCGTTCGCATCTCTGTATTCCTCTTCGAATACTATTCTGGAGATGTTCCGGGCAAGTCCGCTCTGTCTGGGGATGCCGAACTTTTCCGTGTAGTCATTGTGGATGTGGGCGATGGTCTTGAGAATCATGATATGATTATAAACCACAAATAATGAAAAAAGCAGGTCAAACGACCTGCTTTCTCATTTTCGAGATCTACGGGGCTCGAACCCGTGGCCTCCACCGTGACAGGGTGGCGTGATAACCAGCTTCACCAAGATCCCAAATGCATTATGAAATTACAATATCTGTTTCTGTTTGTCAACATCGCCGGGAAAAAAACTTCAAATTCAAGCTTTGATGTTCATTTTCCTTGGAAAACAATCTTTTAATATATATAATCCATTGCAGGAGAATGGATATGGAAATACAGAAGCAAATACTGCTATTCCTGAGCGGAACTCATAGCAGTTTCCAGAATATTCTGGCTCAGGCTTTCACAATTTTTGCAGAAGAGTATCTTCTGATTGCAATTTCCCTTTTCGTGTACTGGTGCATCAGCAAGAAAAAAGGTTTTATAACCGCTTTTTCGCTTCTGAGTGCGATGAATGTAATGGGTGTTGCCAAAGCCATAGTCAGATTCCCGAGACCATGGACCGTAATCGAGGGTCTGGATGTTGTGCGCCAGAATACTGCAACAGGTTATTCATTCCCGAGCGGCCATACCACATGCGCCGCCAGTGCATATACTTCGCTTGCAGTCACATTCAAGAAAAGGTGGCTGTCCATCAGCTGTGCTGCTCTGATCGTGCTTGTCGGTCTTTCCAGGATGTACCTCTGTGTTCATTGGCCGATGGATGTTGCCGGCGGTCTTCTTATCGGCTGCGGAGTATCATTTCTGATGGCTTCATGGCTGGACAGGCTGTACGATGACAAGGCAAGATCCATCCGGATAGCCGTAATCATCGGCATAGTGTTCACTGCAGGGATGCTGCTGTTATCCATCCTGCTTCTTCTTGAGAAGATCGATGCCACGGCTTTCGAGGATCTCAACATAACGTTTGCGATGTTCGGAGGGTTGGGTTTCGGTTTTGCCCTCGAGAGAACCAAATATGATTTTGAAATCGAGGAAGGCTCATGGAGCAGGAAAGTCATCAGATTCCTTGTGGGAATGCTCGGTGTCCTGATCCTGATGGTTGCCTGCAAAGCGCTGTTGAATGCAATCGGAATCTATAATCCCCTCACAAGAGCGATCAGATATCTTCTGGTGGGTTTCTGGGGAGGTTGTTATCCGATAATCGGAAAGAAACTTAAGTTGTTCGTTTGACAAGGAGGTAGCGAATGACCTTGAAGGATATTCTTGAAGTAGTAAGGGATTCTACCAGAATCAAGATTGCAGACGCCAAGGGCGCGGCTCTTACAGCGAACCTCCACAAGAGGGATCTCACGGACGAGTACAACGATTGCAAGGTTCTGAATATCTGTACCCGCTATCAGAGCAACGGCCATACCGTCAGATTCTATCTCCTGATTACCGTGGATGCCGGTTTCAAGACCGCCGAACACGCGGATGTTGATTGAACAAAAAGAAAAGGGCTTCTCTTATGAAGAAGCCCCCAAGTGATCCTGGTGCGATTCGAACGCGCGACCCCATCCTTAGGAGGGATGTGCTCTATCCATCTGAGCTACAGGACCAGCTGAATTAGAATAGTGCAATACCATACTTTGGTCAAGGAGAAACATGTCCGGAAAGAGCTTTGCAGATATATACAGCCAGTGGGAGAAAACCCACGATGAGGGCCGTGAAATCGCTAGGCGCGCCCGGGTCTCCGATGCACCCAAGGATAATGATCCGTCGATAAACCAGATAAGGCGGATGGCGGCTCAGGATGAACTTGACCTGCACGAGATGATACTGGAAGATGCCGCCGTTGCAACCAGGCAGTTTCTGGACAGAAGCTTTGCCCGCGGATTGAGAAAGGTACATATCATCACAGGCAAAGGCATCCATTCCAAAAACGGAGAGGCAGTGTTGAGGCCTTCGATAATCAGAATCTGCCAGAGCCATCCGAAGGTCCGTGAGGTTACAGTCCCAAAGGCATCCGAGGGCGGAAGCGGTGTGCTGACAGTCATTTTCAAAGCCAGATGACAGTATCCCGGGAGGATTTGAATGAGTAAGGTTCTAGTAGGAATGAGTGGCGGAATAGATTCCTCAATTGCTGCATATCTCTTGAAAAAACAAGGTTATGAGGTCTCCGGGGTCACCATGTCGCTTTGGAAAGACGGAAGAGTCTTCCATGGGGATGCTACCAAGGACGCCTGTTTCTCCCCAAATAAGAAGGAAGAGATAGACAAGGCCAGATCGATCTGCGACAGGCTCGGAATAGAACATCATGTACTTGATATTGCAGATCTTTATGAGTCCACGGTCCTCAAGAACTTCAAGGATGAATACCTCGGAGGACGGACTCCCAACCCGTGCATCTGGTGCAACCAGAAGATCAAGTTCGGAGCCATGGTCGATTATGCAAGAGAAGCCGGGATTCAATTCGACTATTTTGCCACCGGACACTATGCAAGGATTGAAAAGGAGAATGACCGCTACTGCCTGAAGAGGGGAATGGATCCTCTGAAGGACCAGAGCTACTTTCTCTACAGGCTTTCCCAGAGGCAGCTTGCAAGGACCCTTTTTCCGTTGGGATCGATGAGCAAGAAACAGGTCAGGGCAATAGACGTGGAGCTTGGCTTCCATCCGGAAGACCAGGGCGAAAGCCAGGACTTCTACAGCGGAAGTTATGCCGATCTCCTTGACGTCGAACCGACCCCGGGTGACATCGTCGATATGCAGGGGAAGGTCCTGGGCCGTCACAACGGAATCTGGAACTATACCATCGGACAGAGAAAAGGCCTCGGGGTTTCCGCTCCGAAGCCTCTCTATGTGATTTCACTTGATGTTCCCGGAAACAGGGTGGTGGTAGGTTATGAAGAAAACACCATCAACACCGTTGTCAGGGCAACTAATCTCAATTGGGTTTCAATCGAGGATCTGCCCTCAACAATACATGCAAGCGCCAAGATCCGTTCCACCGGTGTCCCTGTAGCTTGTCAGGTCTCCATCGATTCCCAGGACAGGCTGTGTGCGGTCTTCGACGTTCCCGTCAAGGCCGCCACACCTGGCCAGAGCCTTGTCGTCTATGACAACGACAAGGTCCTGGTCGGCGGTATCATCGAATCTGTCGATTAGAAAGCCCAGTTTCCGTTGCGGAAGACAGGTACTGTCTTTCCGTCTCTTGTCTTTGCAGTGATGTTCATGTCGCTGCAGCCGATCATGAAGTCCACGTGTATCATCGACTTGTTGACTCCGAGCTCTCTGCACTGCTCGAGCGTCATGTTCTCGAAGCCCTTGACGCAGTCCGGGAATCCGAGACCGAGTGCCAGATGACAGGCGGCGTTCTCATCGAAGAGAGTGTTGTAGAACAGAAGTCCGCTATTGGAGATGGGGGAGTCTACCGGAACAAGCGCGCATTCGCCGAGATAATGTGAACCTTCGTCCATCTCGATCATCTTCGTGAGCATTTCCTTGTTCTTTTCTGCATCCCACTCGACAGCCCTGCCGTCCTTGAATCTGATCCAGAAGTTCTCGATCAGCTGGCCCATGAAGCTGAGCGGCTTCGTAGCATAGACGATTCCTTCGGCTCTGCCGCGCTTGGGGGAGGTGAAGCACTCTTCTGACGGGATGTTGGGATTGAAATAGATGTTCTGCAGCGATCTCTCTCCGCCACCGCAGAACTGTGACAGTTCCATCAGGCCTACCGTGAAATTCGTTCCGTTGGAGGCTTCGTAATGCAGCTCGTCGATTCCGAGGCTGTTAAGATAGTTGCAGCGGTTGAGAAGGTCCTTGTTGTGCTCATCCCATGCCTTGATGGGGTCATCATTGACACGGCTGGTTGCAAGAATGGCTTCCCAGAGTTTCTCCACTGCCTGATGCTTCGAAAGATTCGGGAACAGTTTCTTTGCCCAAGCCTCGCCGGGAACAGCTGCAATACACCACTGGTACTTGTTCTCCAGCTGGTCTCTGTAGCTTCTGATGATCGGATAGAGCTTCTGTGAAGCCTGCTGTAGCTTGTTCTGGTCGGCTCCCTTCATTCCGTCCGGATCTTCGGATTCGATGTAGATCCTGCAGGGGATGGTGTCGACGCGATGCTGCCAGCGCTCCTTCTCCCACTTTTCCATGGTGGACATGGTCTCGAGAGATCTGTATTTTGCATGGATCTTGGATGTCTTCTGGTCCGTCCAGTCAACGATGACCTTCTTTGCGCCGAGCTTGTAGCACTCCTCGACGACCATCCTGACGAACTCCGGCTGATCGAATGCAGCCGTAATCTCGACTTCCTGTCCTTTCTGCACATTGATGCCGCACTTGGCGATCAGCTGCGCATACTTTCTCAAAACTGTTTTTTTCATATTTGTGTTTCTCCTTGTTCCCTGGTCTTATGTTTTGCTATCTTCTGTGATTTGGTGAAGATTTTCTCCATCGTCTGGACCTCGCCTTCGGTCATTCCCGCACGTTCCATGATTGATGTCAAGAATTCTCTAGTTCTTGATATCTCCTCATCATTTTTGAAGTATCCCATGGATTTCAGGCTATCAATGCATGTATCTGATGCAGCGTCGATCCTTGATGACGGGACTACGTTGGACTGCCCTCTGTAGGGTCTCAGGCGCTGGAACAGGCTGTAGCAGATGATCTGCACCGCCTGGGAGAGATTCAGGGATGGGAACTTGTCGCTGGTAGGGATGGTGACCACGGTGGAACAGGCTTTGACCTGCTCATCCGAGAGCCCGTTGGATTCACATCCGAATACTACCGAGACCTTTCCCGCACCAAGACCGTTGATTTGTTCGGCAAGTTCCTCGGGATTCACCCTGCTGGTCTTTCGGCCCTTGCCTGACCTTCTGGTGGCTGCAACCGAAAGGATGCTGTCGCTGATTGCTTGTTTCAGGTCGGTGAACTCCCTTCGGTTTTCATAAAGGTCGTAAGCATGGAGAGCGAGGGTGCGGATACGCTCCTCGTCATAGATTCTGTCCGTCACCAGGGTCAGATGAGTCAGTCCCATGGTCTTCATTGCCCGGCAGACACTGCCTATGTTGGCTCCGTCCTGAGTGTCGCAGAGGACTATCTCTATGCGGTCCAGATTGCCGTTGTTGTCCATGCGCACATTTTATGTCATATTGCGAGATTTTCCAAGGTGGGTTAACATTGGATGTATGAACGAGAAAACCGAGAAGAATATTTCCACATTGAAGACCGTGATGACCATACTTCTCATCATCACAGTCCTTGCCATAAGCAAGATTTCCGGAGCAGTGAGCATAAGGATTCTGCTTTCATTTTTCATCTTCCTCCTTGTGCTGCCTCTGGTATCTGCCCTGGAGAAGGCCAAGTTCCCCAATTGGCTGGCTACGGTAATTGCAGTTCTGGTCATAGCCGCCGTTGTTCTGTTCTTCGTGTGGTTCGTGTTCTTCAGCGTCGATATGCTGATCCAGAAAGTCCCGGATTATGCTGCCAGAATAAATGACCTTGACGGGCTTCTGAAGGGAATGGCAAGCAAATGGATTGATATTCCGGAAGATGTGTCATTCTTCTCCGCTCTTAAGATCGACTGGGTCGGAAGCATAATAATGCCTACGCTCAGATCCGTTTCCAGTTCGGCAATCAGCATTCTCAGCAGCGTTCTCCTTATCATCCTCATGACTGTGTTCCTTCTCGGTGAACGGCATGTGATCATCCCCAAGCTCCTGAATTTCATCAAGGAAGGGGAAGGGGACAAGCTTACGGTAATCTGGGAAAGAATCATCAGGCAGATAAGCAAGTACATTACGATCAAGGTCTTCATAAGCATTCTGACCGGTGCTCTTTTCTACGTCATATGTCTTATCGTCGGACTGGATTTCGCTCTCCTCTGGGGAGTTCTGGCCGTGGTGCTCAACTTCATCCCAACCATCGGAAGCATCATTATTACGGTTCTGGTCACGCTGATGGCCATAATCCAGTTCGCCCCGTCGATCGGACCGATCCTCTTTGTCGGCATAGGTGCCATCCTTGTCCAGAACATTGTTGGAAACTTCCTCGATCCGAGACTCTCCGGCAACTCGCTCAACCTCAGCCCGTTCATCATCCTCGTGTCTCTCAGCGCATTCGGTTTCGTATGGGGTATTGTCGGTATGTTCCTGGCCGTGCCGCTTCTGAGCATCCTGCAGATCATCTGCGCAAACGTGGAGTCCACCAGGCCGATTGCCATGCTCATCAGTTCAGGCCGATCGTATAGGAAGCAGACCAGGGAACGCACAGAACGCAGGCGGACAACCAAGCGGAGCGGCAAAAACCCGAAGGGATCAGAATACGGTCATTTTTCAGATGACATCATGTTCCCCGACAGAAAATGAACTAAACACAAAACTAAACGCTTTTTTATCTTGACGGTTTCCCCTTTCATGTGCATATTACTTATGCTATTTGACTAGCACTGCGACTAATGTCGCCTGGAGTTTGACATGGATTATGAGATGACAGCCTTTGAGAAGGAAATGGAGCAGAATCTCCTTGAATTGCGCAGCAACCTGCTTGCCAAGATTTCGAAGTCAGACAGTGACTTCCAGAACCTCGTAGGCTCATCCGGTACGGGTGACAGTGTGGACATCGCCAGCGATGACCTCGCTTCCAAGAAAATGGAAGCCATCGGAAAGATCGATGCCGGCAAGCTCAACGCAATCAATCAGGCTCTTGTGAGAATCAGGAACGGGAAGTACGGTGTCTGTGCCATGTGCGGGAAGAAGATTCCAGAGGACAGACTCAGGGCAATTCCCTATGCGCTTCTCTGTATGCCCTGCAAGCGCAGTTCCGAACGCTGACAGGCAATAATTCATCTTTCATTTCCGCGTTTCAACTCAAAGCCGTCCAGACGGACTGTCTTTTCGTTTCAACTCGGTCTGAAAGCGAATTCTTGCCTGTGTATGCTGTTGTTTAGAATCCGAAATATCTTTGCTCGTCGGATATGATGGTCGGTTCGTCATGACCGGGATAGACCGTTGTGTCTTCGGGAAGCGACAGCAGACATCTGAGTGATTTCATGATCTGTTCCTCGGAACCTCCGAGGTCGGTTCTGCCGTAGGAATGCCTGAAGAGGGTATCTCCGGAGAACAGGACCTTATCTTCCTGACTGTAGAGGCAGATCGAACCATCTGTATGCCCCGGTGTATGGAGAACCCTGAAGGGTCCTATCATGTCTTTGTCCCTGAGCAGCAGATCCGGTGCAGGAACCTTGAATCCGTTCTTTGCCAGAGGTAATGCAGAACAATAATACCCCATGGCGCGCCGTGTGACTTCTTCTATGCTCTGCGGATCGAAGTCTTCTGCCGAGCCCGCGGCGATTATTGCCGACGGGTAGCGTTCATGAAGGGACGAAAGGGCTCCCACATGGTCGAAGTGGGAGTGGGTGAGGATGATATGTGTGGGTTTCCACTGCAGATGGGCTTCGATGAGTTCCGCATCGTCACCCGGATCTATGACTGCAAGAAAGGGATTGCCGGGGTCTTGATCGACCCTGACAAGATAGCAGTTGGTCTGGATCAGTCCGACCCTGATGCACTCTATCTCAATTCTGCTCATCCTTCTCCTTGCTGTAGTTCATCTTGACTTTCCTGCCCTTGAATGTCTGGCCGTTGACAGCTTCGATGATACCCTCAGTCTTGTCATTACTTATGTAAACGAAAGAGTAGTTCTGCTTATAGGCTACCGAAAGGATGTCTTCTGAGTTCAGGCCGGTCTTTTCGCAGATGAACTCCACAAGCTCTCTCGGGTTGGTTTTGCTTGCTTTTCCGATGTTGATGTAGAAGGATGTCGCGTTCTCGACCGCGGGTTTCTGCTGAGGCTTTCTTTCCTGCCTCTCCTGTCTCTGAGGTCTCTGTGTGTTGCTGCCTCTGGTGATGTAGAGATAAGCCAGAAGATAGCCGCGCATGGTGAAGCTCACGTTCTTCTTCATCAGCTTCTTCATGTCTTCCAGTTCCTGCGGGTTGTTGTAGAGCTTCATCTGCTCGACAAGCTCTCTGATCTTCTGTCCGTCGTCTTCCTTGATGTTATCTTTAATGGATTCTGCCATATCTTGCTCCTGATTAAGGATTGTTTTTGTTATCTCGGCAGGTAGTATACAACATTTTGGAATTAATTAGCAGACGTTTTTAAAGACTTATTTACAACTATGTGGTATATTCTTGATATGCCGAATATCACTGCAGATATCGAAAGCCTCAAGAGGGAAATTGAAAGAGCCCATATGGAACTCCTGCAGATGTATCAGGAGCTGGGTGAGGTTTCTTTTGCCTGGCATGATGCGATAGGTTATGAACCTAGCCGTGAGCCGTACGGGAAGCTGCTTGAACTGGTCAACGAAAAGGATGACGTGGACAGGCGCATCGAGGCTCTCAAGACAGCTGTCAGCGAGATGTCCGCAGGCGGCAGAGGAATTGAACAGACCAGACTCTCGATGAAGGAGCTGGATAACCGTTTCGCAGTACTCATATCATCCCTGGGCGCCGTTGCAATTGAAATCGATTCTGCAGGCAAGCTTCCCCAGCGCCTCAGAAAGTGTCTTGAGCCCATGAGGGACTACGAGCACAAGCTTGATGAGCTCGGTGCCAAGCTTGACAAATACCGTGCAACCGGGCCTGCCTTCATGGTATCGGTCTATGAGAAGAAGATGGAGAAGGTGCGCCTCGGTCTGGATGCCGTCTTTGCCGAGACCGGACGAAGGATCTACAATTCAGGGGATTTCAGGGAAGTTCCCGGTCAGAGGGCCAAGGGAATCCTGGATGAGATGGACCAGATCAAGTTTGCAAAGAAGAACTACAAGAACGATATCCTCGACCACAGGAGCATGATCGACGAGGCTCAGGGATCGCTTCGGAGCATGGGTGCCTTCGGAGAGGAGAACCGCAAGCTCAGGGAGCTCCAGGCTACCCAGAACCAGATTGCGGACAGGCTCTCGGATCTCTATTCCACATACGGCCGGATCCTGGCGGAGGGGATTCCCTACTGGATGGACAACCAGGCACCGGACGAGCTGAAGAAATGCTGTACCCAGGTCATTCGTCAGACGGGGAAGATTGCAAGGCTGAATCTCAATCTGGACCATCTGATGATGGAGCATGACATCGAGATCCACAACATGCAGCTGTCACAGCTGTCGGAGCAGATGAACCATCTCAACAGCCAGATTCAGGCCATAGAGAATCAGAAGGCTGAGCTTCAGCAGAAGGTCGATGCCGAGCTGAAATCAGTTTCGGATCTCAGAATGAAACAGAACGAAATAACGAAAAAAATAGCCCAAATGGAGTAAGTATGGAGAAATTCACTAACTTTCTTGAGCAAACAGGCTTCAATTGGATTGCGGTGTTGGCAACAGCTATCTTCGGATATCTGATTGTCGGCAATCTGATGAGGCAGTTTAAGGTCGCTCTTTTGGCAAGCAGTATGGACAATTCCCTTGTGAACTTCGTGCTCACGATTGTAAGGTTTCTGCTTCTTCTGGCACTGCTGCTTCTGTGTCTGGCGAACCTTGGAATTCCCCTTACCGGAGTGGTGAGTGCAATCTCAGCGGCAACCCTGGCCATAGGGCTGGCGCTCAAGGATATACTCAGCAGCGTCGCCAACGGAATAGTGCTTGTCATCAATTGTCCGTTCAAGGAAGGTGACTATGTCGAGATCGGTTCCGTTGCAGGTTCCATCAAGGAAGTCAAGCTCATGCATACCGTTCTGACCACACCGGACAACAGACAGGTCATGCTGCCCAACTCACTTGTCTTCTCCACCCCGATGATCAATTATTCGGTCAATGAAAACAGGAGAATGGACATCTCGGTGGCAATCGATTACAGCGAGAATCCCGAGAAGGTCAAGAAGATGCTCCTGGAAGTTGCCGCCAAGCACCCGCTTGTTCTTGAGGAACCGGCGCCTGCCTGCCATTACAACTACAGCAATGATTCCGCAATCACCCTGAATGTCAGGGTCTGGTGCAAGAAGGCTGATTACTGGACCGTGAACTGGGATCTCAATGAGCAGCTTACGAAGAAGCTCATTGATAAGGGTATACAGATACCGTTCCCGCAGGTGACGGTAAGCTATCGCAAGGAGGCAGGAAAATGACATTTGCTGAACTTCTGAAAACCGATAGCTTCACAAAGATGGCGATCACCATAGTCTTCTGGGCTGCTCTCTACCTTCTGATTAAGCTCTTTACAATCCGTGCGGGTGCTGATGACCTTCTCAAAATGGGAACCAAGAAGATCATCAAGCTCAAGAAACTGACTCGCCAGTTCCGCATTCTCTGCACTTCAAGGGCGGCATACAAGAATGTTTCAAAAGCTGTCAAACTTCTCCCGAAGATCATAAAGGCGGAAAAGAAAGCCACTCGGCTCCTGGTCATGTACCTTTTCGATGACAGGGAGGATTTCGATGTGGCTGCTGCAAAGGATCTCGTGGTCAAGATTCCCGACTACTGCCGCTATGCCATAGTGACCGTTGCAGACAAGAAGGATGAGAGCCTTGTTCCTCTGTTCGACGGCGCTGAAGCGGAGCTCAAACAGGCAATCGCACTGCTGAAGAAAGCCGCTGCCATCGATAAGAAGAAGGAGCTTCTGCAGATACAATGATCAAGACCAGACGTCTTCTGGCTGTTTTCCTCGTTGCAATCATCCTCGCTCCTCTGGGGGCTTCCGTCACCAGGGGAACCGCAGGCCTTCTGACTGCATATACAGAGCATTTCGATATCATCTACCGTAGCTCGAATTTGGAAACAGCTGCCCTGCTGTACAACAACTGCGAGGATATCTATGCCTCTCTTGTCGAATTCTACAGTTTCGATCCCAAACTGCATATTCCGGTAGTGGTCACCGGCGAGTACAAATCCCTCAATGCCTACTTCACAAGTTCTCCGGCCAACCACATAGTCATGTTCGATACGGTTTCGGACATCGGTCAGCTTTCCAATTACCCGCAGACCATCCTTTACATCTTCCGTCATGAACTGACTCATGCCTTCCAGTTCAACATCAGAGGTCCGTTCATGCAGTTCATGTCGAATGTGTTCGGGGATATCCTTTCGCTTTCTCCGATTCTCTACATGTATCCGTCTCTCTCCGAGGGCGGAGCTGTTCTGACGGAGAGTATGGACGGATACGGAAGACTCAACGATTCCTATGCCATGCAGATAGTACGGCAGGCCAAGATCGAGGGGCTATTCCCGTCCTGGCTCGAGGTTTCCGGTGCCAGGGACACATACCCTTCGGGACTTCTGTATTACAACTTCGCTGCAGCATTTCTGGAGTATCTTTCCCTGACATATGGCTATGACAAGGTCGCCTCGCTCTATGTAGATTTCTCGAAGCTGAGCTGGTCCACATTCAGAAAGATCAGGAATGTCTTCGGAATTCCGGTGAAACAGGCATGGCAGGACTTCTACGACTGGGTCGAGATACCGGAGGATGTGAAGGATGCGGAGAAAGTCGAATCAAGGACGCAGAGCGGCAGCTATGCCTCTCCGGTTCTTGCCCCGGACGGAAGTCTCTTTGTCTATGACTACAGTTGCTGGGACGTACTGAGGTTCTCCGATGACCTCTCTGCGTGCAAGTCGGTTCTTTCCGTCTATACCGATGAGCAGAACCTCAGTGTCTCATCGGACGGCACGAGGATGCTTGCCTCCAACATCACTCAGTCTTCATCCTGTGTGATGCTCTATGAATTAAGAAACGGGAAGGCCTCATTGATCCATAGGTTCGTGTCTTCGGAAGGCAAGAGCTTCAGAAAAGGAGGCTTTGTCTCATATGACGGCAGAGACTATGTCCTGCTTTGGTCCAATGCAGGGCAGAACACGTATCTTGACCTCTATGATCCGGCCACATTTGAGGCGGTTGAAGGCAAGAGCGTTGAACTGGGTTTCGACGTGATCGCAACGGACATCGTCGATATAGGGGATGGCCGTGCGGCATTCCTGTACAGCCATGCATCCTGCCAGAACATAGCCATACTGTCAGTTTCGGACATGTCCGTAAACTTGGTAAGCAATCCTGACAATATCGAAATACTCTCGCTTGCAAGGGGCAGGGACGGAGAGAGGGATGTTCTCTGCTTCTCATGGTGTCCCGATGATGCCAAGTCCACGAACCTCTGCCGATACGGCGAGCTTAGCATCTTCTCAGATAATGCGGAAATGATTCTGTCAGATGCGGATATCAGCGGCGGAGTTTCCAGCCCGATCAGAATCAATGAGAGCGTGGTCTTTGTCGCCAGGTATTTCGAGCAGATCAAACTCAGGAAAACCGATATAGCCGACATGAATCTGCAGAAAGCGTCAAGTCTTGGACTCGAGAGCGCAAAAGATGCTCCCAAACCGGATACACTTGCACTTTCGGAAGCATCAAAGCGATATCGGGCTATCAAATACTTCAAAGATGGAATCCTCTTTCCTTTCGGTATGGTGCAGGTAGGTGCCTCGGAAAGCATAGGTCTGGGACTGACCTGGCTTACGACGGACCCTACCGAGACATTCACACATCAGATTGCCGCCGGCTATCAGGTTACAAGCGTAATGGGGTCATATACCTTCACATATTCCGGCATTATCCCGTTCTCAGTGTATCTGTCGGCAATCTACGGAACCGGAGTCTTTGCCGATCCCACTACAATCCAGAAAGGGGATCTGATTCTGGATGCGGGAATAAGTTCATCACTGAGTTTCGAGCTTGATTCATTCAACTCTCTCGGCGTTTCGGGGAAGTTCGAGTTCGCGGCATTCAGCAGCCCGTCAAGCGGCCTGACCTACGGAATTGCCTCCTACATTTCAGCCTCACATACCTTTGCAAGAAGAACCGGAATGAACCCGTACGCGGTGTTCGGGTTCTCGACTACTGCATATCTCAGCGACCTCAGACCGGGTGCCCGCTTTGCCCTGAGGTTGCCGCAGCTGATGTGGTGGCACTGCGACGGTCCGAATGTCACGAATCTTCCGTTCAGCCTTTCTGTGGATGCAATCTACGATACATTCAATAAAGTCGTGGGATTGGACGGTACAGCAACAGTAGTCCTTTACAGCAGGGAGATACAGCGTGCTATTCCCGTGGTTCTCTTCGGATTGCACTTCCAGCGCTTTACCCTGGATATAAGGTACAATGCCAACTACATAACCGGAACGGATGTGTTCGGTCAAAAGCTTTCCATGACCGCGGCATTCTCACTGACTCCTGTTCTCGGTGAGTACCTTACAAACCTGAAGCTAAAGCTCGGAGCAACCGTCGAAACCGACTTCGAAAGAGTATCTGTCCGGTTTGCCTTCGGGACGGATATGTAGAGGTTGAAGTAAGAGCTTGAAGAAAGCTGATACTTAACATATACTAAGCATTATGGGAAGCGGCCATACATACATCGCGATTGACCTCAAGAGCTTCTATGCCTCGGCAGAGTGCAGGAGCCTGCAGCTGGATCCTCTGGATGCCAACCTGGTCGTGGCTGATTCCTCGCGCACAGAAAAGACAATCTGTCTTGCCGTCTCGCCATCATTGAAAGCACTCGGAATTCCCGGAAGACCTCGTCTTTTTGAAGTTGTTCAGGCAGTTCAGGCTATCAATGCCAAGCGGAAGCTCAATGCTCCGGGACATAGATTCCGCGATAAATCCTGCTATGCATCCGAACTTGAGAAGGATCCTTCTCTGGAACTGGATTTCGTCATTGCCCCGCCTCATATGGCCCGCTACATGAATGTCAGCGCCCAGATCTACGACATCTATCTTGACTATGTGGCACCGGAGGACATCCATGTCTATTCCATAGATGAAGTGTTCATGGATGTGACCCACTATCTGGGCACCTATCGGATGACAGCCCGTGAACTTGCCATGAAGATGATCCGTGATGTCCTTGCAAAAACAGGAATCACTGCAACCGCAGGCATAGGGCCGAACCTGTATCTTTGCAAGGTTGCCATGGATATCGAGGCAAAGCATATTCCTGCAGACAGCGACGGGGTGAGGATTGCCGAATTGGATGAACACACATACCGCGAAAAGCTATGGACGCACGAACCTCTGACGGATTTCTGGAGGGTCGGACACGGCTATGCTGCCAAGCTCAATGCAATGGGTATGTTCACCATGGGGGATGTCGCACGCATGTCACTTAAGAACGAGCGTCTGCTTTACGAGATGTTCGGAGTCAATGCGGAGCTTCTGATAGACCATGCATGGGGCTGGGAACCATGTACGATGGCGCAGATCAAGGCCTACAAGCCTCAGAGCAACAGCCTCAGCACAAGCCAGGTGCTTCCCGAGGCCTATAGCTGGGAAAAGGGACTTCTGATCATGAAGGAAATGGCTGACAATCTTGCACTGGATCTGGTGGAGAAATCCCTTGTGACCAATTCTGTTGGGATAGCCGTAAACTACGATTCCCAGTGTCCTGACGGATTCGACGGAGAATTCGGCTATGACTGGTACGGGCGGAAGGTCCCTAAGGGTGTAAACGCCACGCAGAGGTTTGAAAGCTATACATCATCTGCCGTAGATATCAGGCAGGCAGTTGAGAACCTGTATGAGAAGATAGTCGATAAACGACTCTGTGTGCGCAGAGTAACTATCGGAGCCGGAAACGTAGTCCATGAGGGATATGAGCAGAGCTGTTCTAGCGAGCAGCTGGACCTGTTTACGGATTATGATGAGCTGGAGGCACAACGCAAGAAGGACCGCGCACGGCTTGCCAAGGAGAAGCGCCAGATGCAGGCTGCACTTGAGATAAAGAAACGCTTCGGAAAAAATGCGATTCTACGAGGCATGAACCTGGAAGAGGGAGCCAAGACAGTCGAGCGCAACAATCAGATCGGAGGGCACAAGGCATGAGGGATTACAGCGATATCATCGATCTTGAGCACCATAAATCCGAAAACTATCCATGGATGCCTGACGAGGACAGGGCTGCGCAGTTTGCTCCGTTTGCAGCTCTTGTAGGCTTTGATGCCCTTATAGAGAAGACTGCGCAGGAACACATCCGGAAAATGGAAAACAAATAAAAATGAAACATTGTTCCATTTTTCATTGACAGTAGCTTTTCGTTGAAATAGAATGGACATGAAAACGGAGGTCGGATCATGTCCAATAAATACGTTACATTCGGAGAGATCATGCTCAGACTCAAGTCTCCAGAGCATGAGAGATTCTTCCAGTCACCGCTTCTCGAAGCCACTTTCGGTGGTGGAGAAGCCAATGTCGCAGTATCACTTGCAACATTCGGAGAGAAGGCTGTATTTGTCACGGCTTTACCGCAGAATGCCATCGGAGAGGCCGCAGTAAGTGAGCTGAGACGCCATGGTGTTGATACAAATGCAATATATATGACCAAAAACGGAAGGGTAGGTATCTACTATCTCGAGACCGGTGCAAACCAGAGACCGAGCCTTGTAGTCTATGACAGGGAAAACAGCTCAGTTGCACAGTCAAAGCCTTCCGATTATGATTTTGCGGCAATCATGCAGGGTGCCACATGGTTCCATGTGACCGGAATTACTCCCGCAGTAAGCCAGAGCTGCGCAGACTGCGCCCTGGAGGCAATGAAGGCTGCAAAAGCTGTTGGAGCAACGGTTTCCATCGACCTGAACTACAGGAAGAAGCTCTGGAAGTACGGAAAGAGCGCCCCTGAGGTAATGCGCGAGCTTACCAAGTACGCCGATGTAGTGATTGCAAACGAAGAGGATATCCAGAAGTGCCTCGGCATAGAGCTTGATCAGGATGTCACATCAGGCAAGCTGGACAAGGAAGCCTACAAAGCTCTTACGGACAAGGTCAAGGAGCAGTTCCCCAATGTCAGACAGGTTGCAGTGACCCTCAGAGAGTCAAAGAGTGCAGACCACAACGGCTGGTCCGCAGCTCTCAACGGCAAGACAGGCTTCTATCTTTCACGCCATTATGAAATTACGGATATCATCGACCGTGTGGGCGGAGGAGACAGCTTCTCTGCAGGAATCATCTACGGTCTTTCAAACTATGATGATGAGGAATATGCCCTCAACTTCGCAGTTGCAGCTTCCGCACTGAAGCACACGATCCCCGGAGACTTCAACCTCACGAGAAAGAGCGAGGTTGAGGCACTGTGCAAGGGTGACGGCTCGGGCAGAGTCCAGAGATAGGCGATAATCCATCTGGCGTTTCTGCGCATTTCGTCAGCGGATTCTAGCCTATGATAAAAGGAGAATAGAATGTCAGAATACAATGAGAAACTCAATGAAGTAATCAAGAGCGTCGGAGTTGTTCCGGTTATCGCACTCAACGATGCAAATAAGGCCGTTCCTCTGGCAAAGGCACTTCTTGCAGGCGGAATCCCCTGCATAGAGGTCACTTTCAGAACTGCAGCTGCCGAGGATGCAATCAAGGCAATCCACAGGGAAGTTCCCCAGATGTATCTCGGAGCCGGAACGGTCATCTCAATCGAGCAGGCCGAGAAGGCTGTGGCCGCCGGCGCAAGATTCATCGTCTCCCCGGGCCTTGACGAGGAAATCGTCAGATGGTGTCAGGAGAGGGATGTTGCAGTGTTCCCCGGAACCTGCACGGCAACAGAAGTCCAAAAGGCAGTTAAGCTCGGTCTTACAACCCTCAAGTTCTTCCCTGCAGAGGCAGCAGGCGGAGTCAACATGATCAAGAACCTCTGCGGTCCGTTCCCACAGGTCAAGTTCATGACGACCGGCGGTATCAGCATGGCAAACATCGCACAGTATCAGGCCTGCAAGCATGTAGTTGCAGTAGGCGGTTCCTGGATGGCCAAGGCCGACGCCATCGATGCCGAGAAATGGGACGAGATCACCGCAAAGTGCGCTGAAGCCGTTGCGGCCATGAAGCGCTGAGGTCAATGATGGAACTCGGTGCAGCAGGAAGAGCTCTTTACCTTCTGGAGACGCTCTCACGGGTCAGGTCTGCGAATCTGGAGACCCTCTCCCGAGAAGCTGATCTCCCGAAGGCTACGGCTCTTCGTCTCCTGACGACTCTTGTCGAGCACGGTTATGTCTCCAGGGACAGCTCTGACCAGTACAGTCTGACCCTTAAGATGTTCACCGTAGGCTCCAGGGCATTGGGAAGCGTTGAGCTTCTGGATGTCGCCAATCCGGTTGCAGGAAGGCTGAGGGATAAAACCGGGGAGACCGTACACATCGGTATTTTGGAAGAGAATCGTGCAGTATACGTTCTCAAGAGGGAAAGCCTGTACACGATCAGGATGAACTCCAGGGTCGGAAGGAGTATTCCGCTCTACTGCTCTGCAATCGGAAAATGCCTTCTGGCATCGATGACGGATGAAAAGATCAGGACAATCGTCAAGGAGGAAGGGCTCAAACGCTATACCTCGAAGACGATCTGCAGCGTTGAAGATCTTCTTTCCGAAGTTGAAAAGGTGCGTAGCCAGGGTTATGCTTTTGATGATGAGGAGCACGAGGAGGGCGTCTTCTGTGTTGCCGCCCCGATAAAGGACACATATGGGGACACCGTTGCTGCCATGAGCCTATCCACCCCGACATTCAGGTTGGACAGGACTCAAATAGACGCAATAGTGAAAAATGTGTGCGCCAGTTGTAATGAAATATCCACTATACTCGGATATATAAGCGAATAAAAAGGAGCGAAAGAAGCTATGGATAATTATCTTACTGAACAGTTTTCCTTAAAGGGAAGGTTAGCTTGGATTACAGGCGCTGTTTATGGAATCGGATTTGCAATCGCCACCGCATTTGCCAAGGCCGGTTGCAGCATCGCAGTCAATACAAACAATCCCGAGCAGCTCGAGAAGGGCCTTCAGGCTTACAAGGATGCCGGAATCACTGATGTCAGAGGTTATCTCAGCGACGTCACCAAAGAGGATGAGGTCAAGGCAACCGTTGCAGCCATCGAGAAGGATTTCGGCAGAAAGATCAATATCCTCGTAAACAACGCAGGTATCATCAAGAGAATCCCCATGATCGAAATGTCGGCCGAGGATTTCAGAAAGGTCATCGACATCGACCTCAACGGTCCTTTCATCTGCTCCAAGGCAGTAATTCCCGGCATGATCGAGATGGGACACGGCAAGATCATCAACATCTGCTCCATGATGAGTGAGCTCGGACGTGAGACAGTCAGCGCCTATGCCGCTGCAAAGGGCGGTCTGAAGATGCTTACCCGCAACATCTGCTCCGAGTACGGAGAGCACAACATCCAGTGCAACGGAATCGGACCCGGATACATCGCCACACCGCAGACAGCTCCTCTCAGGGAGAGACAGCCCGACGGTTCAAGGCATCCGTTCGACCAGTTCATCGTTGCCAAGACACCGGCAGCAAGGTGGGGCACTCCCGAGGACCTTCAGGGACCGGCTCTGTTCCTGGCTTCCCACGCCAGTGATTTCGTCAACGGCCACATCCTGTACGTTGACGGCGGAATCCTTGCTTATATCGGAAAGCAGCCCTGACCTAAGTCGGGTTGATTGGGAAAAAGCGGTTGTCTATAATAGGGCGACCGCTTTCTTTTTTTGGAGTTGCAGATGAGATATCTTTCTTACGAATCAGAGGGAAAAAGGGGATACGGAATCCTCGTTGACAATAAGGTCTACCCCATAAAGGCAAACGAACCTGATCTAGATACCTATATCCTGAGAGACAGGCTTTTCACGGAGGATGAGATAACTTCTGCCTCAGAGGCGATCGATATCAAGGACGTATCTCTCCTCAGTCCCTTTACAAGGGATATGAACATGCTCTGCGTAGGTCTCAACTACTGGAGCCATGCCGACGAGTTCAGCAGGACGATGAAGACATCAGTCCAGAACGACGAGTCAATCTACTTCATAAAAAGGGTCCATGACTGCATAGGAGACGCCCAGGCTCTCAGATCAAGGCTGGATCTCGATCCCAAGTGTGACTACGAGACTGAGCTCGGAGTCATAATAGGGAAGGAAATGGCCCCGGGGTCCGATGTGGATGAGTCAGTTATCTTTGGCTTCACCATCATCAATGACTACACTTCCAGGGGCTTTCAGAACAAGTACAAGCAGTGGTCCCTTGGAAAGAGCATAGACACCTATTGCGGCATGGGACCCGTGATAGTGACTTTGGACGAGTTCGAGAATCCCTTTGACCTCTGCATCAGGGGCTACAAAAACGGAAGGCTTGTCCAGGATTCAAGGACAAGCCTTCTCAGAAGACCGATATTCGATATCATCAGGGATCTCAACCAGGGCATGACGCTCCATAGGGGAGACGTCATTGCCACAGGTACCCCTGCAGGTGTTGCAGTCGGCAAGAACGATCCGGATGCCTTCCTGAAGCCCGGCGATATCTTCCGATGCGAGATCGAAGGAATCGGAAAGCTTGAGAATCCGGTGCTCTGACCTCAGATATCAGATCGAGACATCACCGTCGGTACAGTGAACCTTGCAGGATGCATTGACACCAACGCTCCATCCTGTGGTCTTATATACTGCTGCCCACTGGGCAATTGTCCCGCCGAATGTAATGCCGTTGAGGTGAAGGTATTCACAGTTTTTGAAGGCATTGCTGCCGATTGATGTCAAACTTGCCGGGAGTGTCACGCTTTCAAGGGCAGTACAACCGGAGAATGTGTTTGAAATGATCTCCGTCACACCGTCCGGAATTACGATGCTTGTGATCCATATCAAAAAACAGCCCCGGATAATACCAGGGCTGTCTTTCTGCCGGAGACGGGACTCGAACCCGAACGCCCTTGCGGACACAAGATTTTGAGTCTAGCGCGTCTACCATTCCGCCACTCCGGCAATATGTAAATACCGCAATTAAAGTAGCATAGTGCAAATTGAGTGTCAATTGGGATTGTTGAGCTTTAGAACTCCTGCGCCAGTTCAAAACGCATGATCTTCCCTGTTGTGGGGTGAGTGAATTCAAGGACTCTTGCCTGAAGCATCAGGCGCGGAGTTTTCTCATCAGGAGCTTTGCCGTATAGAGCATCTCCGAGTATCGGTGCATTCAGGGCATTGGCACAGTGGACCCTGAGCTGGTGCGTCCTTCCTGTTTCGGGAATCAGTCTGAGCTTTGTTACTTTTCTTCCGTCCATGTTCTCTATGCTCAGGCGTTCCCATCGGGTTACGGCCTTTTTACCGTTCTCGAAATCAACTATCTGATGAGGCCTGTTATCTATGTCCAAGCGGATGGGAAGCTCAATGGTCCCTGATTGCTCCAGGATCAGGCCTTCGACAAGTGCTTCGTATTCCTTATGCACCTTGCGCTGTTCGAAGTCCCTGGAAAGCCTGTCATGAGCAACCTGTGTCAGCCCCAGAACCATCAGACCGCTTGTCGCCTGGTCCAGGCGATGAATGCAGGGTTGCTTGATGCAGGAATGGTAGAGATTCCTTACTCTGGAGGCAATGCAATCCTGCTTGTCCTCTCCACGGCCTTCGATTGCCAGCATTCCGCTTGGTTTGTTGACTACCACTATGTCTTCGTCGAGGTAGATGATATCAAGTCCGATTATCGCGGGAAGGATCGGTTTGCACCTTGAATCGCACGGGGTATTGAAGCTCTTGTGACCAAAGCTCCCGCTGCCGTAGAAGAACTCGCAAAGGGACAGCGGTTTCTTATCAAGGGAGTATGCATAACTAAGTAGCTTAGGAGCACAACAATCGCCTGTACCTGATGGTAAGTCCTGTTTAATTGAAGTTAATTGCTTAACTGAACCATCGAAACAATGGAAGGTGTAAAGCTTCTGAAGCTCTGCCCAGCACTGGCGCGAGAGTTCTCTGTGGTTGAGATTCTTCTTAATCAGATGGTCGTAACGGGTCATGATTGACTCGAACTTCCGAACATCGAAAACAGGCGGGACAAAGCCTTCTGCAGTATAGCTTCCCTCGAGTTCTCCGGAGAAAGCCTTCAGGACTGTCCCGTCCGTGCAGACCAAAACTCCGAACATGCGTCCGCGGCCCGGTTTCATCAGGGCTTCTCCTAATGCCGATGAGTCCAGTTCGTCCATCAGTGCGAGGCAATGTGTTCTGGCTGGTTCGACGGGAAGTATTGCTGTCATGCTTCTCCTTTAGTATGCCTGTAGACATTGCCGAACTTGTAATAGAGGATGAATGCCGCGGCGCAGATTATCCACGTCACAGGATAGCAGAGCAGGACCGCCTCAAGGCTGGAAAAGAATCTGGGGATGACAAGGAGCCACAATGTGCGCATGACGACTATGCAGAAGACGGTGAACAGCGTCGATACCAGGGTTTTGCCCGTTGCCCTGATTGCTCCTGCGAGGATCTCGACAAAGATGTAGGTGAAGTAGAAGGGGACAATCAGGTTGATGATACTTACTCCGATCGAGATTACGGCTGCATCGGTGACGAACAGCCGGTATGCATATTTCGAGAAGAGAAGCATGAGGGCTTCGATGGTAAATGATGCAGAAAGGCCGATGGCGAAGCTGGTCCTCACGCCTTTTCTGGCCCTGTCGATCCTGTCCGCACCGTAGTTCTGTCCGACAAATG
>CAKJZO010000038.1 GCA_918298275.1 Spirochaetota bacterium
GCCTAAGACGGTCAAGGCTTCCATCGCAAACGGAGTCATTACCGTTGAAGGACCAAAGGGCAAGCTGACTCAGGCAATCAGTCCTGCAATCGACGTCGCCATCGAAGCCGACAAGATCATCGTCACAAGACAGAACGAGGACAAGCCCACCAAGGCTGCCCACGGACTGATGAGACAGTTGATCAGAAACATGATCATCGGTGTTTCCGACGGATACCAGAAGAACCTGGTCATCATCGGCGTAGGTTACAAGGCTGAGCTCAAGCAGAACATCCTTGTCATGACACTCGGCTATGCAAACGACATCGAGTATGTCATTCCCGAGGGAATCAAGGTCGCTCTCGACGGACCGACCAAGATCGCAGTCTCCGGAATCGACAAGCAGCTCGTTGGCCAGACAGCTGCGGAAATCCGCAGCCTCAGAAAGCCTGAGCCGTATAAGGGCAAGGGAGTCAGGTACGAGAACGAATTTGTACGCTCCAAGAGCGGCAAGTCAGGTAAGAAATAAGGCGGGTTGAAGATATGAATAGAATTATTGACAAGAACAGAAAACACGCAAGAAGGAAACTTCATATCAGAAAATCCATTTCCGGAACAGCCCTGAGACCCAGAATGACCGTCTTCAGAAGCAATCTGCACATGTATGCACAGGTCATCGATGACACGACAGGCATGACTCTGGTGAGCGCAGGAACCGTCGAGAAGGAACTCTCCAATCTCAGAAACACTGTTGAGGACGCAGCCAAGTTCGGTGAGATCCTCGGACAGAGATGTCTCGAGAAGGGTGTCCAGACTGTTGTTTTCGACAGAAACGGTTACCTTTATCACGGAATAGTCAAGGCTATCGCCGACGGCGCCAGAAAGGCCGGTGTGAAGTTCTAAGGTGGGTAGTATGGAAAGAAATAGAGATAGAAGAGAAAGAGAAAACCAGCCCAAGGAATTCATCGAGAAGCTCATCAAGCTGAACGCTGTTTCCAAGACCGTCAAGGGCGGAAGACGCAGATCGTTCTCAGCTCTCGTGGTCGTAGGTGACCAGAAGGGCAGAGTCGGATACGGAATGGGCAAGGCCAATGATGTCTCCTATGCAATCCGCAAGGCTACAGAGACCGCAAAGAAGAACCTGATCACAGTGAACCTCAAGGATTCCACAATCCCTCACGAGATCCTGGGCAACTTCAAGAGCGCCAGCGTTCTCCTCAAGCCGGCTTCAGCCGGTACCGGAGTCATCGCCGGCGGTGCAGTCCGTGCCGTCTGTGATGCTGCAGGAATCAAGGACATTCTCAGCAAGTCCCTCGGCTCCAAGAACACCATCAACACCGTCAAGGCTACCTTCGATGGTCTTGAGCACCTGTTCTCAGCCAAGAAGCTCTCGGAAGAAAGAGGCAAGAACCTCAAAGAGATGTGGGGGTGATTTATGGCAGGAAGAATTCGCATTGAATTGGTCAAAGGTCTTGCAGGTTGCCTTCCGAAGCAGAGAGCCACAGTCAAGGCACTCGGACTCGGAAAGATCAACAGCTACGTCGAGAAGGAAGCAACACCCAGCACACTGGGCATGGTCCGTGTCGTCGAGCACCTTGTGAAGGTTGAGGAGATTTAATATGGGACAGATTCACGCACCGGAAGGTGCCAACAGAAAGAAGACAATCGTTGGCCGCGGAGCATCATCCAAGGGTAGAACCTGCGGAAAGGGCTCGAACGGACAGAACGCTCGTTCTGGTGGCGGTCCCCGTCTCGGTTTCGAGGGTGGACAGATGCCTCTCTACCGCCGCACGGCAAGAAGAGGATTCTCCAACTACCCGTTCAAGAAAGAGTATGTCGTTGTTTCCCTCGATATGATCAACGAGGCCTTCAATGACGGTGAGACGGTTGATCTCCAGTCACTCAAGGATTTCTGCATCGTCAAGGGCGATGTTGAAGCAAAGATCCTCTCCAACGGAGAGATCACGAAGAAAGTTATCGTTGACGGTGTGAAGGTTTCTGCTGCAGCTGCCGAGAAGATCAAGGCTGCAGGCGGCGAAATCAAATAAGGAAGGTACTGATGTCAAACACCATTTCCGACATGTTCAAAATGGAAGATCTCAGGAAGAAGATCCTGTTCACGCTCCTGATTCTCGCAATCACGAGAATCGGAACAGTCATTCCTGTTCCCGGCGTAAACCCGACCCTTCTTGAGCAGTACTTCCTGAGCCAGTCCTCATCGGGGAACCTCGGCTTGGTGGAGTACCTGAACTTCTTCTCAGGTGGTGCTTTCTCGAACTTCTCCCTGTTCACCCTGGGCGTAATGCCCTACATCTCGATGCAGATCATCATCCAGCTGCTCATGCTCATCATTCCGAAGCTGAAGCAGTGGGGTGAGGATGCCGAGGGCA
This sequence comes from Spirochaetota bacterium, assembly GCA_918298275.1. GTDB lineage: Bacteria > Spirochaetota > Spirochaetia > Sphaerochaetales > Sphaerochaetaceae > UBA9732. The sequence continues at coordinate 2,370 of CAKJZO010000038.1, forward strand.
GGAGAAAGATCCAGAAGGTTACCAGATATGGTACTATCGTCGTGTGTTTGCTGCAGTCGTTCGTCGTTACGGTCTACGCCAGGAGCATCCAGTACTATGTTCCGGGCGTGATCACGATTGACATGCTTCCTTTCACACTCATTTCTATGTTGACAGTTACAGCCGGTACGATGACCCTCGTATGGCTGGGAGAGAAGATTACACAGTACGGTGTCGGAAACGGTATCTCGCTGCTGATCTTCGCCGGTATCGTTGCAAGAATCCCGTCTGCACTCAGCACTCTGATTTCAGGTGTCATCGCAGGCAAGGGCGCTTCCAACTATATCAACCCGGTATTCCTGGTTATCGTGCTTGTCATGTTTGTCGTCGTTGTCGCCCTGGTCGTCTGCGAGCAGGCTGGCGAGAGAAAGATTCCCGTGAACTATGCAAAGAGAGTTGTCGGAAGAAGAATGTACGGTGCCCAGAGCTCCTACATCCCCTTCAAGATCAACCCCTCCGGCGTTATTCCCGTAATCTTCGCATCAGCAGTGCTTTCATTCCCACTTCAGATTGCCCAGGCTTTAGGTTCCAACGTCAAATGGTTGCAGTCAGTTGCAAATTGGCTTGATCCGTCAGGTGCCCCTTACATCATCATTTACACCATCCTGATCATCGCCTTTGCATTCTTCTACACGCAGGTCTCTCTCAACCCGGTTGAGATGGCCAAGCAGATCAGAGAGAACGGTGGAAGCGTTCCCGGAGTCAGAGCTGAGAAACTTGAAGAGTACCTCACAAAGGTCCTCAACAGAATCGTTCTCCCAGGCTCTCTCTTCCTCGCTTTCATTGCATTGATTCCTACTTTGATCCAGCTGATCTTCAAGTTCCCGGCATCCGTCGCAATGCTGTTCGGTGGTACGTCACTGATCATCCTTGTCGGTGTTGACCTTGAGATGATGAAGCAGATCGAGAGTATCATGAAGATGCACCACCACGAAGGATTTGTCGGCGTCAAGAAGATCAAATCGAAGAATTTATAATTGCGAAGGAGCAGATCATGAAAGTAAGAGCAAGTGTTAAACCTATGTGTGATAAATGCAAGGTTATCAGAAGGAACGGCGTTGTTCGCATTGTCTGCGAGAACCCGAAGCATAAACAGAGACAGAAATAATTAGGGAGGCCTTTGATGGCAAGAATTGCAGGTGTAGATTTACCTAACAAGGCTACAAAGATTGCTTTGACATACATCTACGGAATTGGAAGAACATCTGCCGAGGAGATTTGCAAGAAGACCGGAGTCGATCCGGATGCCCGCATCAACACCCTCAGCGCCGACGTTCTGGCCGAGCTCCGTAAGGTAATCGAAAACGACTATACTGTCGAGGGAAGACTTCGCACACAGGTCAACCTCAACATCAAGAGACTGATGGACATCGGTTGCTATCGTGGTCTCAGGCATAGAAAGGGACTTCCTGTCCGCGGACAGAGAACCAAGACCAATGCCAGAACACGCAAGGGCAAGAAGAAGACCATCGCCGGAAAGAAGAAGTAAGGAGTAGAATATGGCAACAACTACAAAGCGCAAAGCTAAGGTCAAGAAGACCGTATTTGAAGGCAATGTCTATATTCAGGCTACTTTCAACAACACCATCGTGACGATCACCGATCTCAACGGTAACGCCATTTCCTGGTCAAGTGCCGGCGGTCTCGGATTCCGTGGCGCCAAGAAGTCAACTCCGTATGCTGCACAGACAACCTGTGAGACAGCTGCGAAGAAGGCTCTGGACTACGGTCTCAGAGAGGTCAACGTCTTTGTCAAGGGCCCGGGTCAGGGACGTGAGTCCGCTATCCGCTGCCTTGGCAATCTCGGACTCAAGGTTCGTTCAATCCGTGACGTGACTCCGATCCCGCACAACGGATGCAGACCGAGAAAGACCAGAAGAATCTGACGAGGAGATAGAATATGGCTAGATATACAGGACCAAAGTGCAGATACTGCAGAGCCGAGAGAGCTAAGCTCTTCCTCAAGGGCTCCAGATGCCTTTCCGCAAAGTGCCCGATGAACAATCCGGCAGAGTGCGGACTTCCCGGCAAGGATCCCAAGGCTCGCGCAAAGAAGCCGACAGACTATGCATTGATGCTTCGTGCAAAGCAGAGACTCAAGAGAATCTATTGCATGCTTGAGAAGCAGTTCAAGCTCACATTCGACGAGGCCAACAGAATGAGCGGCAAGACCGGTGACAACCTTATCGGTCTTCTCGAGCGCAGACTTGACAACGTCGTCTTCAGAATGCATTTCGCATGCAGCCGCCCGCAGGCATCTCAGCTTGTCAGCCACGGCCACGTGTTCGTCAACGGAAAGCGTGTGGACATCCCGTCCTACAGACTCAAGGTCGGCGATACAGTCGAGATTGCTCCTCAGAGCAAGAAGCTGGTTGTGGTCAAGGAAAGCCTCATCGAGGTCAGCAAGAGCGGAGTTTGCCCCTGGCTCTCTGTCGATGCAGACAACATGAAGGGACAGTTCCTGGCAGTGCCGAGAACGGAAGAGGTCAAGGAGCTTGAGGGAGTCAACGAGCAGCTGGTCGTTGAGTTGTATTCCAGATAAGCATTGAGAATTTGTTTTCCGAAGCTGCCTGAAAAGGCGGCTTAGGACAAGAAAAGGAGTGTCAATGGCACGCAAGAACCTAATGAAGGGTTTCAAGAAACCCAGATCGATTTCAATGGAGCACAGCAAAGTTGAAGCCAACTATGGTAAGTTCACCGCCTATCCGTTCGAGAGAGGCTTCGGAACTACCATCGGTAACACACTTCGCAGAGTTCTTCTGTCCTCGATCCAGGGATATGCAATCACTGCCGTATGGTTTACCTATTTCGATGCAGATGGGACATCCCATCTTGTCTCAAGCGAGTTTGAGGCCATTCCGGGCGTCAAGCAGGACATCTGCGAGATCATCGCACGCCTGAAGAAGATCAGACTCACCATGCCTGAGGACGTCGAGACAGCAACCATCTCACTCGAGTGCAAGGGCCCCGGCACAATCACCGGCGCCGATTTCGAGAAGGACCGCGTTGAAGTCATCAACAAGGACATCGAGATTTTCGACATGATGGATGACACCAACCTCGAGATGGTCGTCCAGATTGATTTCGCAAGAGGTTACATCCCCGCAGAAGTCAGCCAGAATTACGTCGAAGTCATCGGAACAATCCCTGTCGATGCCATCTTCTCTCCGGTCACACGCGTAAAGTATTCAATCGAGCCTACCCGTGTAGGTCAGAGAAACGACTACGACAAGCTGAACCTCGAGATCTGGACCGATGGCACGATCTCTCCGGAGAATGTATTGGCAGAGGCCGCCAAGATTGCCAAGGACCATTTTTCCATCTTCATCAATTTCGATGAGAGCATGGTCAACAGCAGTGATGAGGTAGATGAGGAAGAGGAGAAGGTCCGCAAGATCCTCAACACTTCCGTCGAGGAGCTGGAGCTGACAGTTCGTTCAAGCAACTGCCTGAAGAACGCCAACATCCGCACAATCGGAGACCTCACCAAGATGACCGAAGAGGAAATTGCCAAGACAAGAAACTTCGGCAAGAAGTCCCTCTCCGAGATCAAGGACAAGCTCAAGGAATGGAACCTTGGACTTGGAATGACAGATTACAGTGTCCTCAAGAACTCCATCAGAGTTCCGGGCAACAAGGAAGAGAACAATGAAGCATAAGATTGGATTCAACGCTCTGAGCAGAAACAACGCAGAACGCAAAGCCCTCAAGAGAAACATGGTCACAAGCCTGTTCCGCTATGAGAGAATCGAGACAACCAAGGCCAAGGCCAAGGAAGTCCAGCGTCTTGCCGAGAAGATGATCACAAGAGCCAAGGTTGACAATGTGCACAACCGCAGACTGACTGCCGCAATCCTTTACGATGAGGCTGTCGTTAACAAGCTGTTCACCGAGATCGCTCCGCTTTATGCTGACGTCAACGGTGGATACACCCGCATCATCAAGACAGCTAACCGCCTTGGAGATGCTGCCGAGATGGCAATCCTTGAGCTGACAAAGAAGACTGAGAAGCCTGAGAAGAAAGCCAAGGACAAGAAGAAGGAAGAGAAGAAGAACTGAGTTCCCGCTTCCTGAGAGAGCCCCCGGAAAGGGCAAGCCGGAGTTGTAACGACTCCGGTTTTTTTATACTCTAGCACCATGAAGAAGTATTCCTTTCTGCTGTTCGATGCCGACAACACGCTTCTGGATTTCGATGCGAACGAGAGAGCCTCGCTGATCGATACGTTCAGGACCTTCGGCATTGCCTATGATGAAGATACAATCAGTCTCTACCACGGCATCAATCTCATGTACTGGAAGATGCTTTCGGAGAAGAAGATCAGCAAGGAGGAGCTTCTGATAAAGCGCTTTGCGACTCTATACGAGAAACTCGGCATCAATGCCGATCCGGTGGCTACCGAGAATCATTACCGCTCACAACTGGGAAAGGGATGTCAGGTCGTACCCGGCGCCCTGGACGTATGCAGAAAGCTCAGAAAGGACTACAAGCTGTATGTAATCACCAACGGAGTGGCTACCACCCAGCACAGCCGTCTGGAGGGTTCCGGGGTCGCAGAGCTTATGGAAGGAATATTCATTTCAGATGAAATAGGCTATGACAAACCCGATGTCAGGTTCTTCGAATACGTGCAGAGAAGCATCCCGGGCTTTGAGAAGAGCAGGGCCCTTGTGATAGGCGACAGTCTGTTCAGCGATATCCGCGGAGGAGTGGATTTCGGCTTGGATACCTGCTATTTGAATGTCTATAATGAGAAAAACACCTCAGAAATTCAGCCGACATATGAAATTCAGGACATTGTTGAGCTCTTAGAGCTCCTATAAACCTGTTTTTAGTAACGGTTTGTCTCATCTTACTTGACAGTATTTCTATCAGCTAATAAGATTAACCAATATAAAAGGGGGAATGTATGAACACATTCATATGGATCCTTCTTTGTCTATGTTGTATAGGATTAGGCTGGCTTGGCCGCTGGCTTTATGGAAAAATCAAGCTTACTTCGGTTGAGCAGCAGGCTGTGAGACTGAAGCAAGAAGCCATTAGAGAAGCCGAAGCTCAGAGCAAGGAACTCTTGCTCGAGACTAGAGATACACTTCTGAAGGAGCAGAAGCAGCAGGAACGCGAAGAGCGTGACAGACGTGCTGAACTCCAGCGCTTCGAGAGAAGACTGCTCCAGAAGGAAGAGAACTTGGAGAAGGTCCAGGAAAGCCTGGATGCTGTCAAGTCAAGACAACAGGATAAAGAAGCAAAACTCAATACTCGTGAGAAACAGATCGCCGAAAGCGAAGAGAAGTGGCAGCATGAAATCGAGCGTGTCGCCAGCATGACCAGCGAAGAGGCCAAGAACCTGCTCATCGAAAAGATGCAGAACGAAGCCCGCCGTGACGGTCAGAGCCTGATCAACAAGATCGAGCAGGAAGCCATCGCCAAAGCTGACAAGACCGCCCGCGACATCATCATCACCACGATCCAGCGCCTTGCCACGGAGGTCGTCTCCGAGAGTACGGTAAGTTCCGTCGACCTGCCGTCAGACGAGATGAAGGGCCGCATCCTCGGCCGCGAAGGAAGAAACATCAGAGCCCTCGAGACCCTCACCGGAGCAGACATCATCATCGACGATACTCCGGAGGCCGTTGTCATCTCATGTTTCGACCCGATCCGCAAGGAGATTGCGCGTGTCTCACTCGAGCGCCTTGTCCAGGACGGAAGAATCCATCCGGCAAGAATCGAGGAAGTAGTGACCAAGGTCACCAAGGAAGTCAACCGCATCTGCGCCGAAGAAGGCGACAAGGTTGTCTTCGACCTCGGAATCCACAACATGAGCCAGGAAGAGGTCAGAGCACTCGGCAGACTGTTCTTCAGAACCAGTTACGGCCAGAACGTGCTTGCACACTCCAGGGAAGTTTCCGTCATCGCCGGCATGATTGCCGCCGAGGTCGGAGCAGACGTGGCTGTTGCAAGACGCGGAGGACTGCTGCACGACATCGGAAAGGGAATCGCATCGGAAAGCGAGTCCAACCATGCCGAGCTCGGTGCCGAGCTTGCCAAGCGTCTCGGCGAGGATCCGAAGATCGTCAACGCCATCGAGGCACACCACAACGACGTGGAGCCGATCTGCATCGAGAGCATCATCGTTCAGATTGCCGATGCCATCAGCGCCGCACGTCCCGGTGCCAGACGCGAGACTCTGGACAACTACATCAAGCGTCTTGAGAGCCTCGAGGACATCGCAGTGTCCTTCGAAGGAGTCGACAAGGCATTTGCCATCCAGGCCGGCCGCGAGCTCAGGATCCTGGTCAATGCAGACACCGTCACGGACGACGGGGCCAAGGAGATTGCAAAGGGGATTGCCAGCCGCATAGAGGCCGAGCTCAGATACCCCGGAAGAATCAAGGTCACCATAATCCGCGAGATGCGTGCCGTAGAGTACGCCCGCTGACGGAGCAACATGTCGGACAAGACTTTCACAACCCTGCTTCTGGGAGACGTCTACGGAGACCCCGGGTGCAGGGTTCTTTATTTGAAACTGTCAACACTCATCAAGAAGTACCGCGCTGACTTCGTCGTGGCAAACGGCGAGAATGCGTTCAAGGGCTTCGGCCTGATTCCCGGTCAGGTGGACATGCTCTTCGGCCTTGGCGTGGATGTCATAACAAGCGGCAACCACATCTGGCAGCAGGAAGAGATTCTTCCGTACCTCGATTCCCAGAACAACCTGCTCAGGCCTGCCAACTACGGCAACCTTGTACAGGGCCACGGCTACACCGTCAAGGACGGGGTGTGCGTGATGAACCTTCAGGGAAGGGTGAACATGTTCCCGATCGAGGATCCTTTCAAATGGGCAACCGACATCCTCAAGAAGCTGGACAGCAGGGTCAGGACAATCTTTGTGGACTTTCATGCCGAAAGCCCCGAGGAAAAGGAAGCCATGGGCTTCTTCCTCGACGGCAAGGTAACTGCGGTTGTGGGAACCCACATCCACGTACAGACCATGGATGAGAAGATCCTTCCCAACGGAACCGCTTACATCACGGACCTCGGGATGTGCGGTCCCAAGGACAGCATTATCGGAAGCGATCCCGAACTTGCAATCAGAAGGCAATTGACGCAGATGCCGCTTAAGGCCCAGGTCCACGACAACGTGGCGGAGATCCACGGCGTGTGCATCAAGTCCGACCCCGATACCGGCAAGGCAATCAGCATAGAGAGAATCGATGGCTAAACTGAATGCCGTACAACTACTAAGACTCCAGAATCCCGAGATGACAAAGGACCAGGCAAGCGCTCTGGTAAGCTGCCGCAACGTCTACATCAACGGAGAACTATGCACGGATCCGAAACAGACCTTCAGAAGCGACAGTACCGTGGAAATAAGCTTTCCCAAGTACGTCTCACGCGGCGGCTTCAAGCTGGAAAAGGCCCTGAGCGAATTCAACGTCGATGTAAGCGGCTTGGTGATGCTGGATGCAGGTTCATCTACCGGAGGCTTTACGGACTGCCTTCTTCAAAACGGCGCAAAGGCCGTGCACAGTGTGGACGTGGGCTTCAATCTTCTGGATTTCAAAATCCGAAACGATGCCCGTGTTTATGTTCATGAGAAACAAAACATCATGACATTGCAGAGAAAGGACATTGTTCCGCCTGCACAGGCAGCAGTTGCAGATCTTTCGTTCCGCTCCATCAAGGGTGCTGCCAGCCACATTCTGGATCTTGTGGGCGACACTTTTCTGATTGCCCTGATCAAGCCTCAGTTCGAGGTCCCCAAGTGGCAGGAGAACTTCTTCGGCGTGGTCGAGGACCCCGACCTCATGAAGCAGACCCTGACAAATGTCTACGAAAACCTCAGCCAGGACGGAGTAGGCATCCTCAAGGCCACGGTCAGTCCCATCAAGGGTCACAAGGGCAACACCGAGTTCCTCACCCTGCTGGAAAAGAAGAAAGACGGAACCAATTACCTTTCCTGTGAAGAGTTCCTGAACGCACTTCTTCTACAATAATCGGTGTGCTATAATCCGCATAAGGGTTAAATCATGAAAAGAAAAACCATAACCGTAACGGTTTCATGCATCCTTGCAGCACTTCTTCTCCTGACTGTGGCAATCTCCTGCAAGAACGATACACTTGTGGATGAGGCTTTCACTGCAACAATATTCTTTGACGGCAACGGAGCCACTGAAGGTGCTATGGCCTCGCAGAAAACCGGGAAAAGTATTCCCACGAAGCTCAATGGCAATGCATTCGAGAAGACAGACGCAATATTTACGGGATGGAATACAACTGCCGACGGAACGGGAACAGCTTATTCCGACGGTCAGGGCATAAGCCTTGATTCTGATCTCACTCTGTATGCCCAATGGAGGCATTTCAGGTATATAACCTTCGATGCAAACGGAGCAGAAGGGACAATGGAAAGCCAGAAAGTCCTCGAAGGCTCATTCAACCCTCTGGATGTCAATTCGTTTACCTGGGATGATCATCTGTTCATGGGATGGAATACCATTGCAGACGGAAGCGGAACATCGTATGCAGATGAACAGGAAATCTGCATCGACGAAAATGTAACCCTGTATGCCCGGTGGGCTATTGCTCTGACAAGTGAAATGACGACCCTGACGAACGGCAGCATATATTTGCTTGACAGCGATGTCACGATAGAAGACCGCATAACCGTAAACGGGAACGTCACACTGCTTCTTTCGGACGGATACACGCTGACTGCAACAAAAGGAATCACCGTCAACGAGGGTAACAGCCTGACAATCGATGCCATGGGCAACGGAACAGGAACCCTGAATGCCTTTTGTCCTGATGAAAGTCCGCTATATTTCTATGCTGCAATCGGAGGGGAGAGATACTGCAATTCCGGTCTGATAACCATCAACGGCGGGAATGTTGATGTAATATATAACGGCACATATGGAGCCGCAATCGGCGGGGGAGGAGGTGGTGGTAGCGGAACAGTAACCATCAACGGGGGAAATGTTAATGTAATATATAACGGCACATATGGAGCCGCAATCGGTGGCGGAGATAATGGTAGCGGAACAGTAACCATCAACGGCGGAAATGTCACCGCAACATATAACGGCATATTCGGAGCCTCAATCGGTGGCGGAAATGACGGTAACGGGTCGGTAATCATCAATGATGGAAATGTCTCTATAACACACAATGTAGGTCATGGATCCGGAATCGGCGGCGGAAAGGAAGGCGACGGAACAGTTACAATAAATGGTGGAATTGTCAATGTAACATGCATTGGCGATAGTTGCTTCGGAGCTGCAATCGGCGGCGGAAACCAAGGCATCGGAATGGTAACCATATATAATGGAACTGTCACGGCAACCGCCGGTACATATGGAGCCGCAATCGGCGGCGGAGACTTCCGCAGCGGAACGGTAACCATATATGATGGAACTGTCACGGCAATCGCCGGTCAGAGTGGAGCAGCAATCGGTGGCGGAGTCGACGGTAACGGAACTGTAACTATCCATGATGGAATTGTTACGGCAACCGCCGGCAAACATGGAGCCGCAATCGGATGTGGATACGGCGGTTACGGCGGAACGATAATCATAAACGGGGGAACCGTAAATGCAACTGTAGGCGATGAAGGTTATGGTGCCGGCATCGGAGGTTGCTTGAATTGTGAAGAAGCAAATGTCATCATCAACGGAGGCCAGATTTTGGCTGTAGGCGGCGGAGAAGGTGGTGACGGAATCGGAATGGGAAAGAATGGGGAAGGCAAAGGAACCCTGACTCTCGGAGAAGGTGTTTCCCTTGAAGTCAGTTCCAACAACACTGAATGGTCTGCCTATGACGGAAGTACCCGCAAGAGGTATATGAGAACCATCTGAATTACAGAGACAGGACATCGCCGTCAATCATGATGATGGTGTTCTTGATGTTCGGATCCAGGGCCTGAAGGGTTCTGGTGATCTGTTTGCAGGCCGTGTCCAGGCCGCCTGTGCCCCAGTTCTTGCCCGAATCCATGAAACTTTCGGAAAGGTTCACGAATGCAGTGCCCTCCGAAACGGTAAGTCCGATCAGGCTTGTTCCTTTTGCGATGTAGGTGATGGCACCGATGGAAAGAGCCTCGGACTGAGGGCCGGAGAGGAGACCTTCGATGACATCATGGTATTCAGAGGCTCCTGTTTTCTTTATTCTCTGGGTGCACACCACAAATGATGCGCTTCCATCCTGCTTGGGGATTGCAAAGCACAGCCGGGCATATCTGGTCTCTGCAGCCATGCGGATATCCTCCATGTTGGCTACTGTTTCAGCGATATTTGATTCCCGGACTGCACGTATCATCTTCGGGAGGCTTGCAAGGATTATCACGGCTGCATAGATGATCCACACAATGAAAGCCAGAAAGAGGAAGGCGCCTTTGCTTCTCTGCGGTTTTTCCTTTTTCTGAGGCTGTTCCTGCTGAAGTTCGTCCTGAAGATCTTCAATCATAACACTAACGATACAATAACTTTCCGGGCATGTCCAACGGTATTAGATAAGGCCGTAGTGCATCAGGGCATTCCGGATGCCGTTGTCATCCACATCGGTCGTGATATAGTCGGCAATTTCCTTGACCTCTGTCCAGGCATTGCCCATGGCAACTCCGACCGGAGCACTTTGGAGCATGGCCCTGTCATTGCCTCCATCCCCGAAGGCCATGTATTGGGTCCTCGGTATGTGATAATAGTCCAGATAGGACCTGATTCCGCTTACCTTGTCGCATCCTGAGGGGGTGATGTCAACTCCTTCCGTTCCCCAGCGGAGGAAGTTGCATCCGGGGAGGACTGAATGAAGCCAGTCTTCCTGATCCTGAGTGACATAGACAACACCGAGGTAGATGGGGTTTCCGGTGTACTCTCCGACCGGGTGCCGGATGTTGGCAGCATAGCTGAGACCCTGGATTTTATCGTCCTTGGGAGTATTGGAGTACATGCAGTTCTCTTCGCAGAGGATGGTGTGTATTCTCTTTGCCCCGAAAATGTCCAGAAGGCCCTCCAGAGCTCTTCCAGTGATTGCATTTGAGAAGATTACATTCCGCTCTGCATCGAGGCAGAGCTGGCCGTCTATGGTCACATAGCCGTCCAGACCGACTGTGAAGACCTCGGGGAAATGCTCCAGCTCCAGCATGTGGCGACCCGTGGCCAGAACGCACCTGATTCCATTTTTCTGCAGTATTTTTATGGAGTCTTTCGCGCTTTGGGGTATCGTTTTGGTTCTGTGGGAGTAGAGTGTGTGGTCGAAGTCGAAGAAGACGGCCTTTATGTCCGAAGTCATGGTTGAAGTCTATCCGTACATGCCATTAAAATCAAGGACCGCCAGGAAACGGGATACTTGGATTAAATGCGTTTGTAGGATAAAGTAAGGCTATGAAAAAAGTGGTGATAATCGGAAGACCCAATGTCGGCAAATCGACATTGTTCAACAGACTCATAGGAAAGAGAAGGGCAATCACGGACCCCACACCGGGCGTCACGCGTGACCCGATAACGGAAAGATGGATTCTCAACGGCCATGCAGTGGACCTCACCGACAGCGGAGGAGTGAAGCTGGACCTCGAAGGCTTTGACGAACTGGTTTCCAAGAAGAGCCTGTCTTTGCTCGACGGAGCCGATGCAATCCTGTTCATGATGGACTGCACCGAGGTCACACCGGAGGACCAGATGCTTCTGAAGGTCCTCAGACCCTACACGGACAAGATTGTCCTCGTTGTCAACAAGATCGATGACTACAAGCGCGAGGACCTGATCTGGAACTATTTCTCTTACGGTTATCAGCGCATCGTAGGCATCTCTTCCTCCCATGGACTTGGAATCGATACCCTTGAGGAGACCCTTCTGGGCATGCTGGATCTGGAAGATGAGCTGGAGGATGTCGAGGACCTGCAGCAGGAAGACGACAGGCACAGCATCAAGCTTGCGGTCCTCGGAAAGCCCAACACCGGAAAGAGCACCCTTACGAACCTTCTCACGGGTCTTGATCTTTCAATCGTCAGCCCCATTGCCGGCACCACCAGGGATGTGGTGAAGGGCAGCTTCTCATACAAGGGCAACGAGTTCACCATCCTGGATACAGCCGGAATCAGACGCAAGGCCAAGGTCGAGGAGGATGTGGAGTACTATTCGGTCAACAGGGCAATCAAGACCATCGACGAGGCCGATGTGGTGCTTCTGGTGGTCGATACCATCGAGGGACTCTCCGAGCAGGACAAGAAGATCGCAAACCTGATAGTCCGCCGCGGAAAGGGCGTTGTCCTCGCACTGAACAAGACAGACCTCCTCAAAGGCCTTCCCAATGAGAGACAGGCCATCGAGGACAGGGTACGCTTCCAGTTCCCGATCCTTAACTTCGCACCCATTCGGTTCATCTCTGCGGCAACAGGAGACGGTGTTGCCGAAATGCTGGATACCGCCCTTAAGGTGAACGTGCAGCTGGCAAAGAGAATCGATACGGCGGTTCTGAACACGGCTCTCAAGGCGTGGGGAGAGGCTTACCAGCCCTCACGTGGAGCAGAGGGACACTTCAAGGTCTACTACGGCACTCAGATTTCCGCGCAGCCCGTGAAGTTCCTCTTCTTCATCAACCGCAAGAAGGACTTCCCGCAGACCTATGTGCAGTACCTCAAGAACTGCATCAGACGCGATCTCGGGTTCAATGATATTCCCATCGAGATCGATCTCCGCGAAAGGGAGCGCAGCGAAAGCAACCATAAGCTCGGCCAGAAAGCCAAGGTGCGGCCAGTAGAGGAAAGGGAAGACGTAGGAAAACCCAGGACTACCCAGAAGCCTGCAGCCGGCGGCAAGGCCAAGGCCAAACCCGCTGCAAAGAAGGTCGGCGCCAAGGCCAAGGCCATTGCGGTCAAGAAGGCCAGGGAAACATACAAGAACAGCAAGACTGCAGCAAAGAGTCCTGCAAAGAAGACCAGAGGAAAGTGAAATACAAGGCCATCTGCTTTGACATCGACGGAACTCTATATCCCATAGGCACCATGAACAGGCGCATCTTCCGTCTGAGCTTAACCCATCCTATTTTCGGCCTGAAATACCGGAAGGCCAGGCGTGAATTCCGCAGGCATCAGGCTGCCTTCAGACAGGACATTCCTTTCAGGTGGCGTGAGGCCATGATCGTCCAGAACGGAACGGGTGCGGAGGGAGACGACGTGTTCTCCGAGGAGAGCTTCAGAACAAGATACGGACGGACATACGACAGGCTCCACAGGTGGGCCTATGACAAAATGGGGAAACTCTACGAGAAAACAACCCCGTTCAACGGTGTTGCCGAAACATTTGCAAAAATCAAGAACAATGGCCTAAAAATTGGTGTATTCACGGATTTTCCATTGTTTCACAAGCTTCAGGCCATGAATTTGGATAAATATGTGGATTTTGCCGCATCGAGCGATGATGTGGGACGCCTGAAACCTGATACACACTGTTTTGAATATTTGTTATATAATCTTAGAATGGACCCGCAGGATGTACTCTACGTGGGTGACAGCTACAAAAAGGACATCATCGGTGCAAATGACGCCGGTGTTGATGCAGTGCTTGTCAACGTAAAAGGGTACAAGCCCGGGGAGACCGAAGCAAGATATCCTCTTGCCAAGGCGGTCTTCGGGACCTGGGATGAATTCGACAGATGGCTTATGGCCGAGATGGAGGACAACAGATGTTGACAGAATTGCTTCCGGTACTGCTTCCAATAGCACTCTTTATCATTACCCTCATCATCATCTTCACCCTCAGGTCATCCGACAACCGGAGCCGTGGTCTCGCTACGGTCAAGAAGCTTCTGGACAACTACAGGGGCGATATCGAGGCCAGTGACAACAACTTCAAACAGTATGCCGTGGAGCTGGAGCAGACGGTCTCGCGGAAGGATCAGGAGGTCAAGAACCTGATCCAGACAGTAAACAGCCAGCTCGGTGAACTCAAGTCCTATTCCGAGGACCTGGTAAGGCTCAAGAACACCATGGAGACCTACAGAACAGCCCTCGAGGGTCTTGCGCTGCTGACAAAGGATGCCGATCTCAAGGTCCAGACCGTTCAGGACGAGGTCGACAGGCTGGATAAGGTCCGTTCAGTCATCGACGGCTTCAAGCAGGATATGAAGGATGCCGACGAGCACCTGCGCCGCCATGAGCAGCAGGTCATCCAGCTCGAGCGCGAATCAATCGACCATATGAACCAGGCTGTCAGCGAAACAGACAGCAACATGGACGAGGCCATCGAGAATCTCCACAAGGAGAGCGCAGAGGTCTTTACCGATTTCAAGGAACGCACAGCCACGGAGACGGATTTCCGCCTGCGCAAGCTGGACGATGCCTTCCAGGCCGTCATCCATACCGTGCAGCAGTTCTTCGGAGAGCTTGAGACCAAGATCGACGAGGCTCGCAATATCGCAGAGCGCCTTGAAGCCAAGGCAAAGACCTTCGTAAGCACCACGCCTTCCGAGCCCATCGCGGAGACTCCGAAGATGGTCGAGGCCGATATGGGTCAGAACAGCGAAGGTTTTGCAAAGACCGACTTCCGGGAAGAAATCTCCGTTCTCTCCCAGGTTGCACCCGAGGCAGAGAAGCCGAAGGCGGACAACCTTCCCAAGTTCAAGGCCCCCAAGTTCACACCCAAGACCGATGAGGAGTATGAACAGGAAGACTATGCCGATGACCTTGCTCCCGAAGAGGAGAATACCTACGGAGACGGTATTTCCGAAACCGATGACTTTGCATCCTTCGGCGGCGTAGACGATGAGCTTCCTATCGGCAGCGGCGATTTGCGCAACATGGACATCATGGATATGGATCTCAAGAAGTGGGAGACCTATGGCAAAGAAGAAGTCATCCCCTTCGATGATCAGACGTAAAATACTCCCGGAATACAAATGCTTCGCCTCTATGTCGTGCAGATAGCACTGCCATTTCGGCTCAGCACTGTCTTCCGGAGTTTTTTACGTCTGAGTGCGTATAGTGAAGTATCAATAGAGTGGGGCTCTAAGCCTTGACGTTTTGTAAACGTATATGTAACTTTGCTTTGTCAAAAGGACATGAATATGAGTAAACATGACAATAAAGAAGAGAAAGAACTGAAGCAGGAAGAGGAGCTTCAGGTCGAGGAACAGGAAATCCAGGCCGAGGAGCCTGCACAGGAAGAGCAGACTGAAGAAGTTTCTCAGGAAGAGATCCTGCAGAACAAGGTAGCAGAGCTCGAGGCAGCCAATGCCGAGCTCAAGGACCAGATGCTGCGTCGTCAGGCAGAGCTTGAGAACTACCGCAAGCGCCTTATAAGAGACAAGGAAGAGGCAGTCCAGTTTGCAAACGAGAGCCTTATCCGCGATATCCTGGGATTCCTGGACAACATGGACAGAGCCCTGGCAGCAGCCAAGAACGGCGGCGATCTCAATGCCCTGATCGAGGGCTTCGAGATGACCCAGAACCAGCTTCTGAGCACCCTGGACAAGAACTGGGGACTCAAGGGCATAGACAGTGTGGGGCAGGAGTTCGATCCTTCGCTGCACGAGGCCTGCATGATGACCATCGACGAGAACCTTGACAAGGAGACCGTACTGGAGGAGTTCCAGAAGGGCTATACGCTGCACGGCAGAGTCGTAAGACCCTCGAAGGTGAAAATCGGCAAGCCCGAATAAAAATATAGAGAGAATATTTGACGATTCGTTTGCGGGTAAGTAAATTATCGGCATAAGAAAAATTTGATATGGATTTAGGAGATTGAATATATGGGTAAGATTATCGGAATCGATTTGGGAACAACCAACAGCTGCGTTGCTGTGATGGAAGGCTCGGAGCCTGTAGTCATGGCCAATTCGGAGGGTCAGAGAACCACTCCGTCTGTTGTAGGATTCACTGCAAAGGGTGACCGCCTTGTCGGACAGCCTGCCAAGAACCAGATTGTCACCAATGCGGAGAACACCGTCTACTCGATCAAGCGTTTCATGGGACACAAGTACAACGAAGTCCCCAATGAGCTTTCAATGATCCCTTACAAGGTAGTTTCGGGCAACAACGGCACCGTCAGGATCAACATCCGCGGAACCGAGTACAGCCCTGAGGAGATTTCCGCAAACATCCTCCAGAAGATGAAGAAGACCGCAGAGGATTATCTGGGCGAATCGGTAACCGAGGCAGTCATCACGGTTCCCGCATACTTCAACGATGCACAGAGACAGGCAACAAAGGATGCCGGAAAGATCGCAGGTCTTGAGGTCAAGAGAATCGTCAACGAGCCTACGGCCGCTGCTCTTGCATACGGTTTCGGCAAGGATGCTTCCAAGGACGAGAAGATCGCAGTCTACGACCTCGGCGGCGGAACATTCGATATTTCCATTCTCGAGCTCGGCGACGGAGTCTTCGAGGTCAAGTCTACTAACGGTGATACCCACCTCGGCGGAGACAACTTCGACCAGAGAATCATCGAGTGGATGGTTTCTTCCTTCAAGAAAGAGACCGGAATCGACCTGTCAACCGACAAGATGGCTCTGCAGAGACTCAAGGAAGCCGCAGAGAAGGCAAAGATCGAGCTTTCCAACTCGACATCCACAGACATCAACCTGCCGTTCATCTCGGCAGACGCAACAGGTCCGAAGCACCTGCAGATGACTCTCACCAGAGCAGCTTTCGAGCAGCTGATCGACGACCTCATCGAGAGGACCAAGATTCCCTGCCAGAACGCACTCAGGGATGCAGGCCTTTCCGCTTCCGATATCGATGAGGTCATCCTCGTCGGCGGATCTACAAGAGTGCCCAAGGTCCAGGAGACCGTCAAGGCCCTGTTCGGCAAGGAGCCGCACAAGGGAGTCAACCCGGATGAAGTCGTTGCAATGGGCGCCGCAATTCAGGGCGGAATCCTCGGCGGTTCAGTCAAGGACGTTCTGCTTCTCGATGTCACACCGCTTTCACTGGGTATCGAGACCCTCGGTGGAGTCACCACAAGACTGATCGAGAGAAACACCACCATTCCTACCAGAAAGAGCCAGGTGTTCTCAACCGCAGCCGACGGACAGACCGCAGTAAGCATTCACGTACTTCAGGGCGAGCGTGAGATGGCATCCCAGAACAGGACTCTCGGAACATT
This sequence comes from Spirochaetota bacterium, assembly GCA_918298275.1. Lineage (GTDB taxonomy): Bacteria > Spirochaetota > Spirochaetia > Sphaerochaetales > Sphaerochaetaceae > UBA9732. The sequence goes on from CAKJZO010000038.1 coordinate 19,503, forward strand.
CGACCTCGTCGGAATTCCGGCAGCCCCAAGAGGAGTACCTCAGATCGAAGTCACATTCGATATCGATGCCAACGGAATCGTCCACGTTTCCGCCAAGGACCTCGGAACAGGCAAGGAGCAGAGCATCCAGATCCAGAGTTCCAGCGGTCTTGATGACAGCGAGATTGACAGAATGGTCAAGGATGCCGAGGCCCACGCAGAAGAGGACAAGAAGGAGCGTGAGAGAATCGACACCCGCAACAACGCCGACAGCCTGGTCTATCAGACAGAGAAGGCCATGAAGGATTACGGTGACAAGGTCGATGCTTCCAGTAAGGCAGCCATCGAGAGCGCACTTGCAGACCTCAAGGCAGTTCTGGCAAACCAGAGCGCATCGGTCGAGGAGATCAAGGCCAAGACCGAGGCACTGCAGCAGGCTTCCTACAAGCTGGCTGAAGAGATGTACAAGAACGCCAACCCGCAGGGTGGTGCCGGTCCTCAGCCCGGAGCAGGTCCGCAGGGTCCTCAGGGACCTCAGGGCGGTCCGAGCAACGCCGGAGCTTCCGATGCGGATTACGAGGTTGTCAATTAATTGATTTCCTTTGAATGAAAAGGGACTGTCGCATAATAGCGATGGTCCCTTTTTGTATCTAAATGCTTGTACTGCAGTGAAATAAACAAAGAAAAAGGTTGATTGCGGCACTGATTTCTGATATAATTACTTTAACCACAAAAAATTAGACCGAAGGAGCCATTCAATCAACCCATGTCAAATGATACA
>CAKJZO010000039.1 GCA_918298275.1 Spirochaetota bacterium
GGGTTTTCTTGATCACATGCTGACGCTGTTCTCCCGGCACGGAAGATTCGATCTGGATCTTTCATGCAAGGGCGATACCTATGTCGATGACCACCACAGCGTGGAGGATATCGGCATCGCCCTGGGACAGGCTTTCAAGAGCGCTCTCGGGGACAAGAGGGGAATCTGCCGCTACGGGGATATCATCCTTCCGATGGATGAAGCCCTGATCCTGGTTTCCGTGGATATCTCGGGCCGCGGGATGCTCTGTTTCAATGCCTCCTTCAGAACAGAGAAGATAGGGACCTTCGATACCCAGCTGGTGGAGGAGTTCTTCATCGCATTCGCCTCCAATTCAGGCATAACTCTCCACATCAGGCAGCTTGACGGGCGCAACTCCCATCACATAGCCGAGGGCATGTTCAAGGCTGTGGCCAGGGCGCTTGCCAAGGCTATTGCAACGGACCCCAACGCCAAGGATGAGATTCCCTCCACCAAAGGAGTTCTCTGATGACTGCGATAATCGACTATGGAGTAGGAAACCTGTTCTCCCTCCAGAGCTCCTTTGCCGCAATAGGGGAAAAGGCCGTAGTGACCAAAAGCGAAGCCGAACTCCGAAAGGCAGACCGGCTGGTACTTCCAGGGGTGGGCGCATTTAAGGATGCCCGACAGGCCCTGAAGGAAAGCGGCCTTGAGGAAACGGTTCTGAATCTGGTCCGAAGCGGAAAGCCACTTCTGGGAATATGTCTTGGGATGCAGCTTCTCTTCGACAGGGATTATGAGGACGGCGTCCATGAGGGGCTTGGTCTGATAAAAGGAGAAGTAAGACCGATTTCGGAATCCATAGAGAGCGGACTCAAGATCCCGCAGATCGGATGGAATGCATTGATCTTCAGAAACAGAAGCACTCTGTTCAAGTATATCAGGGAAGGGGACTACGTCTACTTCGTCCATTCCTACCACGCAACCGGATGCGAGCCTTGCACTACGGCGGTAACCGAGTACGGCGGGCTTCTGACTGCAAGCGTGGAGAAGGACAATGTCTACGGGTGTCAGTTCCATCCGGAGAAGAGCGGAGACGTCGGGCTGAACATCCTGAGAGCATTCGTGGAGGTGTCCTGATATGCTGATATTTCCTGCGATAGATATTCTCGGCGGCAAGGCCGTACGCCTCTATAAGGGCGATTACAACCAGGTCACCGTCTACAGCCAAAGGCCGTGGGAAGTGGCTGAAGACTTCATCTCCAAGGGCTGCAGGGCAATCCATATAGTCGACCTTGACGGTGCGAAGGAAGGCTCTGCAATCAATATGGATGTTGTAAAAAAGATTGCTCAATATCCGAATATACTGACTGAAATCGGAGGGGGTATTCGTAATTTGGACACTGTTAAGCGCTATCTTGATGCAGGCGTTTCACGCGTGATCCTCGGAACGGCAGCTCTGGAGAACCCTGATTTCAGAAGAGAAGCCCTTGGACTCTACGGAGACAGAATAGCCATAGGAGTGGATCTGAAGGACGGCAAGGTCGCCGTCAAAGGATGGCTTGAGAAGTCCGACAAAGACGGTCTGGCTTTCCTTCACGAGCTTGAAGAAGAGGGCGTGAAGACTGCAATCGTAACGGACATATCCAAGGACGGGGCCATGAAGGGAACCAACCTGGATCTATATAGGAAGATAGTTTCCGAGATCTCCATGGACATAACCGCATCCGGCGGGGTGTCGACACTGGATGATGTTCGCACGCTTAAGGAAATTGGAGTCTACGGGGCTATCATCGGCAAGGCCTATTATACGGGTGCGATCGGGATTGAGGATGCAAACGCCGTTGCGGAGGGGCAGTCATGATAACCAAGAGAATCATACCGTGTCTGGATGTGCGTGACGGCAGGGTAGTCAAGGGTGTCAACTTCGAGGGTATTCGCGATGTGTCTTCGCCGGTGGAGCTTGCAGATTTCTACAGCCGCTGCGGAGCCGACGAGCTTGTGTTCTATGACATCACCGCATCGGCAGAAGGCAGGGCCATCTTCACAGATATCCTGAGGCAGGCTGCCGAAAAGGTCTTCATCCCCCTGACGGTAGGCGGAGGGATAAACTCCATAGAGGATTTCGACCGCGTCCTGAAGTGCGGAGCGGACAAGGTAAGCGTAAACTCGGGAGCCATCCGCAATCCTTCTCTGGTCAGAGAGGCTGCCCTCAGGTACGGCAGCCAGTGTGTGGTCATCTCTGCAGATGTAAAGCGCGTTGACGGAGTCTTCCGCGTCTTTGCCAAGGGCGGAAGGGAGAACACCGGCCTTGAAGCGGTCAGATGGATATCCGACTGCGTGAAAAACGGTGCGGGTGAGGTCGTGCTCAACAGCATCGACACTGACGGCGTGAAGAAAGGCTTCGACCTGGAAATGCTGAAGGCTGTCTCTGATGCAGTGAACGTTCCCGTGATTGCCAGCGGAGGTGCCGGTTGCATAGAGGACTTCGTGACTCTGTTCAAAACCCTTCCAAGGGTGGATGCCGGGCTTGCGGCCTCAATCTTCCACTTCGGGGAAGTGAGCATAAAGACCCTCAAGAAGGAGCTTTCGAGACAGGGAATACCCATGAGGCTGATTTAGGAGACAATAGCTTATGACCGATATCAATGCTTTGAAATTCGATGCCAACGGCCTGATTCCGGCCATCGTAGTTGACCATAAGACCAAACAGGTTCTGACTCTTGCCTACATGAACAGGGAGTCTTTGGAAATCTCCATGCAGAGAAAGCTCACATGCTTCTTCTCCCGCTCCAGACAGAAGCTCTGGCTAAAGGGAGAGACCAGCGGCAACTTCCAGCACATAGTCTCGATAACCAGCGACTGCGATGACGATGCGCTTTTGATAGAGGTCAATCCCGACGGTCCGGCATGCCATACCGGCACTTTCAGCTGCTTTACGCACGAAGTGCTCTGACTTCAGTACAAACGCAACAAGGAAATACCCCCATACGGAAAAAGAAAACTCCCGGATGAACTTGATCCGGGAGCTTCACACTAAAAGGAGGTATATTGAAAAAAACTGTTGCTCTGCCTTTTTATTAGCAAGTACCGTGCCAAGTGCCGAAAACGGGGTGAAAAACCCGAAAAACGGGTAAAAACCGCCTAAATGTAGTGTGTAAAAATTGTTTAGGTGTGTAGTTTTTGAATGCGGTGTGAAAAAATTGCACACTAATGTATCAGTTCCATAGTCCAATTCCGCATTGGTTTTCGGTTTACCGTAAACGTCTCATGTGATAACATTCTCATTGCCGAAAGGTAAAGACAGAATGCAGGAGCCTGCCATGAAGAAAGTTGAAGACTATATCATAACCATTCCCGATTTCCCCCAGCCCGGAATCATGTTTCGCGACATCACCGGAGTACTTGAGGATGCAGACGGACTCAAGCTTGCCGTGGACGAGCTTGTGAAGCTTCTCGACGGACTGGAGTTCGATGCCATCGCTGGTGCCGAATCCAGGGGCTTCATCCTCGGAATGCCGCTTTCATATCTGCTGCACAAGCCGTTCATCCCCGTGCGCAAGGCAGGCAAGCTTCCCCGCGAGACCGTTTCCGAGTCCTATGACCTCGAGTACGGCAAGGCTACCATCGAAATCCACAAGTCAAGCATCAAGCCCGGGGACAAAGTCGTTCTGGTCGATGACCTTGTCGCCACCGGCGGAACTCTGAAGGCCGCCACCAAACTGATCGAGAGACTCGGCGGTACTGTTGCCAGGATCATCTGTCTTCTCGAGCTCAAGGGCCTCAACGGAAGGGAAGTGCTCAAGGGCTACGATTTCAGATCTCTGGTTGCATACGAAGGCAAATGACCCAATGGGTCGAACATCAGGAGCCGCTCTTTCCGAAGGCGGCTCTTTTTGTTATATTTGTGGCGCTATATAAATAAGCATGGAGAATAATCATGACTGTAGTAAAGAAGCAAAAGACACCCATCACGCTGCTTTGCGGCTATCTCGGAGCGGGAAAGACCACATTGCTCAACAGAGTCCTGAACAACCAGCAGGGTTATAAGGTCGCCGTCATCGTCAATGACATCGGCGAGGTCAATGTGGACGCATCCCTGATTGCAAAGGGCGGAAACATAACTGATACCAGCGACATCGTTCCTCTTACGAACGGATGCATCTGCTGCACACTCAAGAGCCAGATGGCTACCAACATCGAGAAGATGATCAAGACCGGCAAATACGACTACATCCTCATAGAGGCCTCCGGAGTCTGCGAACCCATGCCGATTGCCCAGGAACTTGAGCTGATCAAGAACGGAAAGCTCGACAACGTCGTAGGCGTCGTGGACGCAGCAAGACTTGTGGATGAGTTCGCAGGCGGCGAGAACCTCCTGAAGAAGGACCAGATCGAGGAAGAGGACATCGAGAGCCTTCTGATCCAGCAGATCGAGTTCTGCTCGACGCTCATCATCAACAAGATCGACCTTGTCAGCGAGAGCGACCTCGCCAAGGTCCGCAAGGTTGTCCAGGCCCTCCATCCGGGCGTCCATGTCATCGAGACCAGCCACGGAGACGTACCTGTAAAGGACATCCTGGCCACCGAGTCCTTCGATTTCGATACCGTCTACGGAGCAGCCGGCTGGTGCAAGGCCCTTGAAGAGGGCGAGCTCGGAGACGACGAGGACGATGATGACGATCATGACCACGAAGAGCATCACGATCATCATGAACATCACCACCA
>CAKJZO010000040.1 GCA_918298275.1 Spirochaetota bacterium
CAAGGGCCCCGGAAATCAGAAGCGAAAGGATCATGTTCCTCTTCTCCTTCATTCCGCAGTACTTTGCGGCGTTCTTGTTGAAGCCTGTGGCCTTCAGCTCATAACCGAACTTGGTCTTGTTCAGGACTATCATGACGGCAACTGCAATCAGGATCGAAAGCGGAACCGCAATGGTGACGTACTGGTTGTTTGAGAACAGCTTTCCCAGTCCCAGCGAAGGCAGGATCGACTGCGGGCTGTATTTCTTAACCAGAAGCGTATAAGGCGAAGCCAGCTCCTTCACGTCTGTCAGAATCGTGTTCGTGCCGTAGAGGATGATCCAGTTCAGCATGATACCTGAAATGACCTCGTTCACGTTGCAGTAGGATTTAAGAACACCTACCAGGGTACCGGCAAGAGCTCCCATCGCAATTGCCAGGACAAGGCACGGGAACCATCCCCAGTTCCACTTCAGGGCAGCATAGAGGGCTGCGCAGGCACCTGCCGTGTACTGACCCGAGCATCCGATGTTGAACAGACCAACCTTGTAGCTGAAAAGGATGCTCAGCGCACACATAAGCAGCGGAGCCGTCTTGACCAGGGTGTTTCCGAAATACTTCAGCCTGATGGTCGAACCCTTGTAGTAGAAGAAGTTCTTCATGACATCGGTAATGGCCTTGAATGCACCTGTGGGATTGATGAACAGGAGCACAATATAACCGAGGAAAAGACCCAGAACAATACAGATCAGCGAGGAGATGAGAGACTGCATTCCGTCAGTCTTCATGATGTTGGCAAATTTGGAATCCTTGTTCTTCATGCCTGCACCTCCATTCTCTTGGCTCCTGCCATGTACAGGCCGAGCTCTTCCTGTGTCGTCTTCTTGGGATCGAACTGGCCGACAATCTCACCCTCATACATGACCAGAATGCGGTCCGAAACATCCATTACCTCATCCAGCTCGAGCGATACCAGCAAGACCGCCTTTCCTGCGTCACGCTGGGCAACTATCTGCTGGTGGATGAACTCTATGGCTCCGACATCCAGTCCTCTTGTAGGCTGGACCGCAATCAGAAGCTCCGGATCCTTGTCCAGTTCTCTGGCGACGATTGCCTTCTGCTGGTTTCCGCCGCTCATAGAGCGTGCAGACGTAATGGCACCCTGCCCGCTTCTGACATCGAATTTCTCAATCAGCTCATCTGCCTTCTTTCTGATGTTATCCCTGCGAAGGAATCCGAACTTGTTCGTGTACTCGGGCTGAAAATAGGTCTGCAGCACAAGATTATCTTCAAGGCTGTAGTCCAGAACCAGCCCATGCTTGTGTCTGTCCTCGGGTATATGGGAGAAACCCATGATACTCTTCTGTCGGATGGAAGCCTTCGTGACATCCTCACCCTTGAAGAGGATTCTGCCGCTTACAAGAGGCTCGAGACCCGAAAGTCCGTAGACGAACTCGCTCTGGCCGTTTCCGTCAATTCCGGCTATGCAGACGATCTCTCCGGCATGGACCTTCAGGGATACGTTCTTGACGGCATTGTTCTTGTGAACTTTCGATGCAACCGTCATGTTTTCGACTTCAAGGATGACATCACCGGGCTCGGCTGGTTTCTTCTCTACATGGAAGTTGACGTTGCGGCCGACCATCATGGCAGAAAGCTCCTCGATGCTGGTCTTGTCGGTATCGACAGTACCTATGTATTTGCCCTTTCTGAGGACCGAGCATCTGTCTGCGACAGCCATGATCTCGGCAAGCTTGTGGGAGATGAAGAGAATCGACTTGCCCTCGGCCTTGAGGTTGCGCATGATCTGCATCAGCTCCGTAATCTCCTGCGGAGTCAGGACTGCAGTCGGCTCGTCGAAAATCAGGATCTCGTTTTCCCTGTAGAGCATCTTCAGGATTTCTGTACGCTGCTGCATGCCGACCGTGATGTCTTCCACAAGGGCATCGGGATCCACCTTGAGGCCATACTTCTCTGACAGGGCCAGAACCTTCTGGCGGGCTTCCTTTTTCTGGAGGAAACCTGCTTTTGTGGGCTCTACTCCCATGATGATGTTATCAAGAACGCTGAAGCACTCGACAAGTTTGAAGTGCTGGTGGACCATTCCGATTCCAAGGTCGTTGGCATCGTTCGGGTCGCGGATCTGCACGACTTTGCCGTCCTTCTTTATCTCGCCCTCCTCGGGCTGGTAGAGGCCGAAAAGCACGCTCATCAGAGTTGACTTGCCTGCTCCGTTCTCCCCCAATAGCGCATGAATCTCACCGCGTCGGAGCTGCAATGTAATGTTGTCATTTGCAATGATACCCGGAAAGCGTTTGGTGATATTCAGCATCTCGATTGCATACTGCTCAGCCACAATATACCTACCTTAACACAAGATATTTCATTGTATTCTTTCCTATGGTCAAAGTAAATAAAAAAAGGGTGCGAAATGACTCGCACCCTCTGTGAAAAACTCTCAGAAAACTTACTTGATGTTACCGATGTACTTGATCTTGAGAGTTGATGCCTTCGGCTCGGCGTTGGAAGAATCGTTGTCAACAACGATCTTGCCGTTGAAGATGTCAGCGACGACCTTTGCATAGTCATCCTTTGTGAACTTGTCTGACCACTCTGTGCCTGCACCGGTCGGGATTCCGACGTAGTTGGCATCCATGTCGGTTGCTGAAGCAAGACCGAGGTTTGCAATCTTTCCGACGATTGTGTCCCACTTGCCGTCGAGGATGGTCTGCAGAGTTGCTGTTGTTGAAGCATAGAGACCCTTCATGGCTGAAGTGACTGTGATTGAGTAGCCGTAAGCTGCATCGAAGATGGGCTTCTGGTCAACGTCAACACCGATTGCCTTTCCCTTGACCTTGGCTGCTGCTTCACAAACTGATGTGTAGACACCGCCGCCGCAAGCGAAGACGACCTGAGCACCGTTTGCATACATTGCATCCATGGCTGCAGTAATATCGGCATCACCGAAGAACTGGTTTGCATAAGCGAACTGGATGTCAGCATCGACACCGAGCTCCTTGGCTGCAGCATCTGCGCCCTGGACATAACCGTAACCATAGCGGATGACAGCAGGAACAGCCATACCACCGCAGAATCCGAGGTGTGTGTAGCCGAGCTTGACTGTTGCGTATCCTGCCAGATAACCGGCAATCTCTTCCTGGTAGACGATGCAGTAGACGTTTGAGAGATCCTTCAGACCTGCGTCGATGACAAGGTCATACTCCGAAACATCGAGACCGACGAACTTGACATCCTTGTACTGGGG
>CAKJZO010000041.1 GCA_918298275.1 Spirochaetota bacterium
CCTCGAGGGTGCTTCCCACAAGGTCGAGTACGGTGATCACCAGAATGTTGAGCTTTCTGCCGATGACCTTGTCATCCAGAGAACGGAGAAAGAGAACCTGAAGGTCCTCAACGAGGGTCAGCTGACAGTCGGTTTCGATACCGAGGTTGACCAGAACCTTCTCAACGAGGGTCTTGCCAGAGATATCATCCGTGCAATCCAGACGCTCAGAAAGGAGACCGGACTTGAGGTTTCCGACAGGATCAGACTGGTCCTCGGCGGAGACGATGAGGTCAAGGCTGCATACGAGCAGTTCAAGTCATTCATCGAGTCCGAGACTCTCTGCACATCATCGACATTCGATGCCGATCTCGATGTCCCGGAGAATGACTTCGGCGTAAAGATCAGCATTAAGAAAGCCTGAATGGGGTATTGATGAAGAGATTTGCCGTCCTTCCGACCTTAGTAGCAATTCTTTGCGTACTGCTTCTGGCCTCCTGCGTGACCAAGAGTCCGATAGGGGACCAGGAGTACTTCCAGGGTCTGGGTCTGGACGGCGAATTCGTTATTACGGTCAATGCGGATCTGCTTGATGTCTCCGATTACATCTCAAGCGAAGATCCCGCCATTTCCTACATCACCGAGCGCATGAGCCGCCTCTCCGTGGCTCTCAGGGACAGAAGAACCGATGTTCCCCTGGTGACTACCGACTTCTCGGAGTTCGACTACTACGGGGCAATAGAAGGGGACTTTTCAAAGAATCTGGTAAACGGAGCCCTTACGGTATCGTCTGCTTTTTCCTCATCCAAGGACAAGAAGACGAAGCTCAAGTTCTTCATTGACAATCAGTCCGGCCTGGAGGCAGCCGTTCCCGCCAACGGAATCATACTTTTCTCGACTTCGGATGTGGTTGAGAACTACAAACAGACATACACCGAGGGCCGTCCTGCCCATATTTCGGACGAGGATGCCCGAAAGCTTGCCTCATCCCAGATAGGTGTCTATGTGTCCAATCCGAGGACGATGATCGAGCTTGGTTTCGATATCACGGAGCAGGCGCTGGAGAACATAGAAACAGTTCTTCTTGTGATGGACGATGATGAGATCTCAGTGGATTTCCGCCTCAAGAGCGAAGATCTGGCTTCTTCTTTTTCTGTCCTGATCAAGGCCGGCTATGTGGGCAACCTCAGACGCGAAGGACAGAAGGTCGATGTTGCTGCCCTCAAGGAGATGTTCACTCAGGAACTGGATACAGTGAGCGTCAATTCAATGCCGCTGACACAGGAGCAGAAAAGCTCCATAACAGAGGTTGTAACCTCATTGCTTGATATCCTTTAATTTCTTTTATCAGAACAAAAAGAAAGGGCTCGCAGACGCGAGCCCGAATTGTTTCAATCGTAAATCAGTAAGCAACGTTGAGCCATGTGATTCCGTCGATGACGCCGACGAAGTACGGTGCGCTCTGGAGCTCTGACTCATGGAAGTAACCATCGTATGTGGCATTGCCCTGAACAGCAGCGAAGCTGTCATACATGGTCTCGTTTGTTCCCTTCTGACCGTTGATCGTGAAGGTATCCAGATCGAAGACGTGCAGTGTGCCTGCGTGGAAGGCTGCGATTGCCTTGTCCATTGCTTCCTGTGTTCCGGGAGCTGCGATGGCTGTGTTGAGGTCAGTGACCTTGACATCGCCTTCAGCATAGGTTCCTGCCCAGTCTGACGGGTTCTCCTTGCCGTCGATGTGGTTCTTGATGAACTCGTAGAAATATCTGGACCAGTCGATTCTGGAGGAGAGCAGGGATGCATTCGGAGCAACCTTTGTCATGTCTGTGTTGTAACCGACATGGTAGACACCGGCCTTCTGAGCTGCGAGAGCGGGAGAAGTCGTATCAGAGTGCTGGGAGATGAGCTTACATCCCTCATCGATGAGAGCATTGGCTGCTGCTTCCTCGAGTGTTGCATCGCCCCATGTTCCGACGAAGTAGACCTTCATTGTAACGCTCGGGCAGACGCTTCTGGCGCCGAGGTAGAAGCCTGACATACCGGAGATGACCTCTGCGAAGGAGAAGGCTCCGACATAACCCATGACTGCTTCTTCGGGCTTGATCTTGCCTTCGTTGATTTCCTGCTGGAGCTTCATACCTGCTGCGATACCTGCAACATAGCGGGCCTCGTAGATGGCTGCGAATGCGTTGAAGGTGTTGGGATTGTCATCGACCTGTCCTGCACAGTTTGTCATTCCGACGAACTTGACATTCGGATACTCCTTGGCAGCCTCGAGCATGTAGGGCTCGAATCCGTAGCTGTTGTTGAAGATGATCTCACAACCTTCCTCTGCAAGCTCGATGTTGTTGTCCTTGCAGATAGCGGACTCTGTTGTGTTTTTCTTCGTGAGAAGCTCGACGTTGTAGCCTTCAGCCTTCAGCTTTTCGATTGCTGCGTTCATACCGTTGGTGAAGTTCCAGGTATAGCCCTGGTCCGATTCATCATTGATGACTACGAAACCGATCTTGGTTGTCTTTGCTGCTGTTGCTGCGGGTGCTTCACTTCCACCGGCGGCGAAAACTGCTGTCATTGCAATGAGAGCAACCAAAAGAACTACTGCTAGTTTTTTCATAAACACTCCTTTGCGGGCAGAGCCCTAAGTTTTGCATATCGATAGTCTACGACTATTCAAAAATTAACTCAATATGCACAAAACACAAAGAAAACTGTATTTCTGTTGCATTTTGTTGCATTTCCGATAATCAGCGATCCTCTCGGAAGTAATTCACTCCCAGCGATGCGGGCGGCTGCTTGTCCCTGATGTTCCTCATGCTTGTAATGACAAGAACTATGATGGTGACGACATAGGGGAGGATCTTGTAGAGCTCGATCGGGAAGCCCTTGATTATGATTCTCAGGTACATGATCATCAGCGCACCGAAGAGGACCGAACTCCATGTGGACTTCAGAGGTCTCCATGTGCAGAAGATAACCAGTGCGACTGCAAGCCATCCGGTTCCTGCCAGAGAGGCTTCGATCCAGACACAGCCTGCGGTTGTCATCGTGTAGACCATGCCTCCGATGGCTGAGATTCCGCCTCCGACGATGGTTGCCAGATACTTGTACTTTGTAATGTCGATACCGGCGGCATCGGCCGTCACGGGGCTTTCTCCGACTGCCCTGAGGTAAAGGCCGGTCTTGGTCTTGGTCAAGAACAGGTGCAGCAGGATTGCCACTATGATTGCAAGATAGAAGAACTCGCTCTGGTCGAAGAGGATCTTGCCGATTACGGGTATCTTCTTGAGGAAATCAGGCATTATGTGCTTGTCGAAGGCGAACTTCAGGCGGTTGGAGAGGGTGACGTAGCCACCGACCTTGAGGCGGCGGAGCTCTCCTGCGAACTTTGCGACTCCGGTTCCGAAGGTTGTCATTGCAAGACCGGTTACGTTCTGGTTGGCCCTGAGCGTTACGGTGATGAAGGAGAAGAGGGCGCCTGCAAGGGCTCCTACCGCAAATGCTGCGATTATTGCAAGCAGTATTGCTACGAACGGGTTTGCATTGCCTTCACCGACGGCGCTCTCATAGAGGTTGGGGGCGATCAGGCCGAAGATTCCGCCCATGTACATGATACCTTCGACACCGAGGTTCAGGTTTCCTGACTTCTCGGTTAGGATCTCTCCCATGGTTCCGAACATAAGTGCGGTTCCGTAGGCGCCTGCAGCTGCAAAAAGAAGTACGAAGGAATTGAGGATGTTCATGCGTGCACCTCCTTGTCTGACTTCTTCCTGAATATCAATTTGTAATTGATGAAGAATTCACAGCCGAGCATGCAGAACAGAAGTATTCCGGATACTATGTCGGCAACCGAGGCGGGAACTCCCAGCTTGGTCTGCAGCGTTGCGGAGCCCTTTCCGATGATTGCGAGCATGCTTGCGATGATTATCATGGCGAAGCTGTTGAGCTGGCTCAGCCATGCGACCGTGATGGCAGTGAAGCCTACACCGCCTGCGACATCCGCATTCAGGGTTCCGTTGGCACCTGAAACCAGCATCCATCCGACAATTCCGCAGATAGAACCCGAAAGAAGCATGGTTCTCATCATGATCCAGCCTACGTTCATTCCTGCATAGCGCGCGGTGTTCTCGGAGTCTCCGATGACGGCGACCTCATAGCCGTGCTTGGTATAGTTCATATAGATGTGGACGACTACTACCAGAACCAGAACGATTATCCATCCGCAGTAGATACCGAATACATTCGGCAACCTTGCCTTGTCTGAGAACATCGGAATGATCTGTGTTCCGGGTCTTCCTTCCCACGGGCCGCCCTGCAGCCACCTGACGATTCCTATTGCTATATAGTTCATCATCAGGGTAAACAGTGTCTCGTTCGTGTTGTACTTGGCCTTGAAGAAACCCGGTATGAATGCCCAGATGGCGCCTCCGAGGATTCCTGCAAGCATCATCAGCATCAGAAGAGGGAAGGCCGGCAGGCTGTTCTGGAACCAGATCGCGATTGCGGAGGCGAAGATGGCTCCCATCGTGATCTGTCCTTCTGCACCGATGTTCCAGAACTTCATCTTGAAACAGGGGGCGATTGCGAGGGCAACACCCAGAAGGGGAATGGCTCTCTTGACCGTCTGGCGGATATATCCGGGTTTGGAGAGAGCTCCGCTGATTATTATTCCGTAGCTCTGGAAGGGGTTCTGTCCTGCCATTATGATCGGTATCATGCCAAGGATGAAGGCAAAGACGATGGATCCGATTCTGATTGCCCAGACCTTCCTCGGGCTCATCATGTCGGTCTTTACGCGCTTTGCGAGCCTGATCAGGGGTGTCTTGTTCTTCTCTTTCATTCTTCACCTCCTTCGTTTCCTCCGACGGAGGTCATCAACAGACCTATCTGATCCTTGGTCGTGGTCCTTGCATCCACTATGCCGCTGACCTTGCCTCCGCAGAGGACGAGGATCCTGTCGCAGAGCTGAAGCAGGACGTCAAGTTCCTCACCGACGTAGAGGACTGCCGCACCGTGCATCTTCTGTTCGGTAAGCAGGTTGTATATGGCATAGGAAGTGTTGATATCAAGGCCTCGGACTGCATAGGCGGTCAGAAGCACAGGTGGTTTGGAAGCTATTTCCCTTCCTACGAGAACTTTCTGGATGTTTCCTCCGCTCATTCTGCGAACCGGGAAATCGGTGGAGGGGGTAACGACCTCCAGATCCTGCCAGACCTTGTTCGCAAGGCCTTCGGGGGTCTTCTTGTTGAAGAAGATGCTCTTTCCGTTTCTCCAGGAGCGGAGCATCATGTTGCCTGTCATTCCCATGGAACCGACCAGTCCCATTCCCAGTCTGTCCTCGGGGACGAATCCCATGCCGACGCCGACCTGGCGGATCTGCATGGGTGTCTTTCCGACGAGCTCTATCTGAGTCAGTCCGTCTATGAATTTGATCGAGCCGCCCTTGATGGGGTAGAGGCCCGTAATGGATTCGAGAAGTTCCTTCTGACCGGAGCCTGCAATGCCTGCAACACCGAGGATTTCACCGGTTCTTGCGGTAAACGAGACATTGTCCAGTTTGGTGATGCCTTCGTTGTCAACTACCGTAAGTCCTTCGATTACCAATTTGTCATGGACATCATTGTAGATGGGTCTGTCGATATTGAGGGTAACCGCGCGGCCGACCATCATGTCAGTCAGCGACTGTGCCGTGGCGTCCTTTGTCTCGACCGTTCCGATGTATTTGCCCTTGCGCAGGATGGCGACCTTGTCGGATACGGCAAGAACTTCGGCAAGTTTGTGCGTTATCAGGACTATCGCCTTGTTGTCTTCCTTCATGTTCCGCAGAACGGCGAACAGCTTCTCCGTTTCCTGCGGAGTGAGGACTGCGGTCGGCTCGTCCAGGATCAGTATCTCGGAACCCCTGTAGAGGACCTTGACGATCTCGATGGTCTGCTTCTGCGAGACGGACATGTCGTAGATCTTTTTCTTGGGATCCACATTGAAGCCGTAGCGGTCACATATCTCCTTGACCTTGCCATTGACGGCCCCGAGGTCCATCTTCTCGTTTTCCAGACCAAGGATGATGTTCTGGGCTGCCGTGAAGACATCCACAAGGTGATAGTGCTGATGGATCATTCCGATTCCCAGCGCATAGGCATCCTTGGGGGAGCGGATGGCAACCTGCCGGCCATCCTTGAAGATCTCACCGCTATCCGGTTGGTAGATGCCGGAGAGCATGTTCATCAGTGTAGTCTTACCGCTTCCGTTCTCACCCAGAAGGCAGAGGATTTCTCCTCTGTTGATCTGGAGATTGATCTCGTCGTTGGCGACAATGGAGCCGAAGGTCTTCCTGATGTTCCTCAGTTCAATTGCGCAATTGGTCTGCACTTACTGTCCTCTCTGTATAGGATATGGTAATTGTAACACGCTGAAAAAAACGCCCGCAACTGAAAAATGCAACAAACAGCAACAAAATCAGATTCCAATTTCCCGAATAAGAATGGAGAAAATCTCCTCCCTTGAGAGCGTGCCGTCGACGCGGATGAGGCGGCAGCCTTCGGGAAGGTTCGAGAAGAACTTCTCGTAGTTCTCCCTTACCTTGGTCTGATAATCCTGCTTCTCATATATTTCCTTGTCGCTTCCGCGGCTGTCGATCCTGCTGATGCAGTCTTCAACGGGAGTATCGACATAAAGCACCAGCTCTGGGTAGGGGAATCGGCTGTTGAGCATCATCACTACATCGGGATCGAAACCGATGCTCTGGTAGGCGAACGAGGAGAAAAAGTATCTGTCCGAGATTACAACCTCGCCCTTGTTCAGGTGTGAAATGATGCCGTATTCCGGATTATTAATATGATTATCTCTGTCTGCAGCGAATAAATAGGCTATCGTTGACTGTGGAACCTTGACCTCTCCGGAAAGGACTCTCCGGATGAATCTGCCGGTCTCGTAGATTGTCGGTTCTGCTGTTCTGAACACGGGGAGCCCCTTGTCCTGCATGTAGGCTTCGAGGTTCTTCAGCTGCGTGGTTGTGCCGGCTCCGTCAAGGCCTTCCAGCACCCAGAATCCCTTCAATATCTCTGACATCTTCGGTTCCTCCGCGTGATGAGATAATACTACACACAAAATACACATTATTTCAATTGAGTTCGGTTACTTTAAACAAGAACAATTGTTATAATCATTGCGATGAAGTTCCGACGAACAGTCTCATCAGTCGTAGCCTCTGTGTTCCTCGTTGCAGCTGTACTGCTTGTAGTACTGCAGCTGCGCCTTGCTACGTACGGCATGGACAAGGTCCGTTCTCTCATCAGTAGTTTCCTTCCCAGCGGTGATTCTGCCATAGAAATCCAGATGGAGGGGATGGAAAGCACCTTGATGCGTTCGCTGAAAGTCAACGACCTCAGCCTCAGTGTGGAAGGCAGGCCGGTTGCCAGGATTTCTGAAATCAGAATCTCCCTGACACTCTGGGATGTCATCAGACTTGCCCTTGGAAAAAGCTCGCAGAAGCTGGATGTCAACATCAATGACATCACGATAACCGCCGATGACAATTCAATCGATTCCCTGATTCGCGCATTGGGTTCAATTGGTCAGAAGGATCAGCAGACCGGTGACTCCTCTGCGCAGCCGTCTGAAGGGCAGGGCAAAAAGGGCAATCCTCTTCTCGAAACGGGCATCAGCGCAAATGTGCGCAACCTGTCGGTCCATGCAAGCTACAGGGGATTTGATCTTGACAGCGACGGTATCAACGCCTCGGTACGAGTAGGCTCAGGTCTAGTCCTGGAAGGCGCGGAGCTGAATATCCCGGAGATCGAGGTCGGCGGAAGCGCCCTCGAAGGCAGGAAGGCGGTCGCCAGGGATATCAGAGCCTATGTCGGCCCGGATCAGGTCGCATACATTTCGGTCCTTTCGGGGTCATATACGGATATTGCACAGGTTTCGGAACTCTCGGCAATCGCCCAGCTTCAGGACGGCGTGGTTTCAGTTGCGATCTTTGTTAAAAACGGATTTGCTGCGGCTGCCCTGAATGATTCCAAGATCCGTATGTTCTTGGATTCGATGACAGTCTCTGCAAATTACGGACTTTCGGATTCCAAGGCGTCATTTACGCTTTCAATAGATGATGCAGGCATTTCAAAGGATGACGGCAACCTGTCGTTCGATGTTTCTTCCATCGGTGCGGAAGGCTCCTACGACGGCCGGGATGCCGTTTCCATAGATATGAGAATAGGTAAGCTCGGGGGAAAGACGTCGAGCGCCGATATTGATGCGAACGGTCTCAAGGTTGAGGCCGGTATCCTGATGGGAAGCCAGAGCATTCTGGGACAGGTGAGTCTTGGAAACGCCCAGATCCTGAACCGGGCCGGTTCACCTTTGAAGAGGAT
>CAKJZO010000042.1 GCA_918298275.1 Spirochaetota bacterium
TCTCGTGGCTCAGGGTCTTCAAAGTCCCGGTACATGATCTGGCAACCATGGTCGGCATTGCTTTCCGATTTGTTCCGATTCTGACCGATGAGGCAAGGGACCTTCTGGATGCCCAGAGCATGAGGGGAGCAGACTTCACACAAGGCAGTCTGATAAGAAAGGCAAGGGCGCTGGGACCTCTTGCAATTACGGTTTTCGCCTCAGCCTTCAGAAGGGCTGAGGAGCTCTCGCTTGCAATGGACAGCAGGCTCTACGGCGAGACTTCAGGTAAGCTGAATCCGCTTCGCTACAGGAGAGAGGATGCTGCATCCTACATCTGCATCTTCTGCTTTCTGGCAGTCATGATCCTTCTCAGGATAGGGGGCATTTGATGGTCAGATTCAGCAATGTAAGCTTTGGATACGAAAAAGATGCAATAATCCTGAACAATATCTCATTTTGTATTGAAACCGGAACATTTTTTGGGATTTACGGCAGATCAGGCAGCGGAAAGACCACTTTGGCCAAGCTGATTTGCGGCCTTCTGAAGCCCTCGGCGGGAAGCATAGAGGTCTCGACAAAGCCCCTGATGGTGCTTCAGTTCCCCGAGCGCCAGCTGTTCGGAAAGACAGTTCTGGAAGACGTGACGTACGGCCCGATGAACATTCTCAAGGACAGGGAGAAGGCAAGGCAGAAAGCTCAGGAGACCTTGAAGAAGTTGGGCATTGAAGAAGACCTTTTCGAGAAATCCCCGTTTTCCCTCTCCGGCGGCCGGAAGCGCCTTGTGGCCCTTGCAGGGATACTGGCAATGGAGCCGGAGATCCTTGTTCTGGACGAGCCCACCGCAGGCCTGGATGCCTTCGGCTATGATGCGCTCTGCGAAATCCTTAAGAAACTGAACTCGGAGGGCAGGTCCATCATCGTGGTGAGCCATGACAACGAGCTTCTGGACAGCCTGTGCACTGACTCGATAGGTCTGTAGAGACAAAAAAAGGGCTGCATTACGCAGCCCCATGATCTCTGTGCTATCTATTACTCTTCGACGATTGCTCCGACCGGGCAAACCGAGGCGCAAGTTCCGCACTGAGCGCACTTGTCCTGATCGATGACATAGATGTCACCTTCGCTGATTGCTTCGACAGGGCACTCGCCTGCACATGTTCCGCATGCTGCACATGCATCTGTGATTCTGTAAGCCATTTTCGTCTCCTGATTTTGAAAATTTCCTATACTCAAATGATAGCTACAACATGTGCACTAGTCAAGCAAATGAATGTCGAAAGTGGGCCTCTTGAGTTTACAAAAATAAACTGTAGTTACAACTTGTTCGAAGCTGTCAATCTACATTATTATACTAAATTATGAAGCAACTAGTTCTGGCTGAAAAGCCAAGTGTGGGAAAAGAGCTTGCCCGCGTCCTCGGATGCAGGAACAGAGGCAAGTACCTTGAGAGTGATGAATATGTCGTTACCTGGGCCCTCGGGCACCTGGTGACTCTCTGCCCCCCTGACTATTACGGGGCCGAATACAGGCACTGGAATCTGCGCAATCTCCCGATCCTGCCTCCCAAGCTCGATACAATGGTCATCGAGAAGAGCAAGGATCAGTACGATATAGTCAAGACACTGCTTGACCGCGAGGATGTCGGCGGCGTCATCATCGCCACCGATGCCGGACGTGAAGGCGAGCTGGTAGCCCGCTGGATCCTCAAGCAGGCAGGCTGCACCAAGCCCGCAAAGAGGCTCTGGATCAGCAGCCAGACCGACATGGCGATCAAGCAGGGCTTCGAGAACCTCAAGCCCGCAAGCGACTACGACAATCTCTATGCCGCGGCAGAGGGCAGAACCTATGCCGACTGGTATGTAGGCTACAACGTCTCAAGGGCAATGAGCTGCCACTTCGACACAAGACTCTCGGCAGGACGCGTCCAGACTCCGACGCTTGCGCTGATCACAAGCCGCGAGGACGAGATCGAGGACTTCGCAGGGCGCTTCTACTGGACTCTCAAGGCGGATTTCGGAACCTTCAAGGCTTCCTGGTACTCGGAGGACAATTCCATCAGGATCCCCGAGGAGGAGAAGGCCAATGCCCTGGTTGCAAAGCTCAAGGGCGCAACCGGAGCCGTCTCCAGCGTCAGGGAAGTGCCCAAGGCTGAGAAACCGCCTCTTGCATACGATCTTACCGAGCTTCAGAGAGACGCCAACAACCTTCTGGGATTCTCCGCAAAGGAGACACTGGATACCCTGCAGAGACTCTATGAGGTCTACAAGATCGTCACGTACCCCAGAACCGACAGCCGCTATATCACGGCCGACATAGTGCCGACCATTCCCGAGAGGCTTGCCGCCCTCAGCGACACGGCCTTCGGCGCAAGGGCCTCTTCCTATCTCAGAAACGGAATCAGAACAGACCTGAGCCGTCTGGTCAACGACGAGCTTGTAAGCGACCACCATGCCCTTCTTCCGACGGAGCAGAAGGTGGATCTCTCCAAGCTCACAGCCAACGAGAAGGCGCTCTGGGAGCTGATAATAACCAGGTTCCTCGAGACCCTCTCTCCCGATTACGAGTACAAGACCACAACCGTCGAGGTCACCGTCGAGGGCGAGCGCTTTATCGCACGCCTTACCCTGCCTCAGAAGCAGGGCTGGCGCGATGTTGCAAGAGACATCGGAAAGCGCAGCGCAATAGCCCAGGAAGAGGAGGGCGATGATTTCGGAATCCTCTCTCTTGCGGAGGGAACAGCCCTTACCATCAAGGACGTGGTCCTCAAGAGAAACGCAACGCTTCCGCCCGACAGATACACCGAAGCCGATCTTCTGTTTGCAATGGAGCATGCAGGACGCTTCGTGGAGGATGCCGAGCTCAAGAGCCATCTGGAGAACGGTCTGGGAACACCGGCCACCAGAGCCGACATAATCGAGAAGCTGATCCAGAACAACTGCATCGAGCGCCGCGGCAAGGAGCTTTACCCCACGCCCAAGGGGCGCGAGCTTGTAAGGCTTGTCCCTCAGCAGCTCAAGAGCGCCGAGCTTACCGGAAAGTGGGAGCAGAGGCTCTCCGAGATCTCTCACGGCAAGCAGTCCGAGGCCCCGTTCATCGAGGACATCAAGAAGAATGCAACCGATCTGGTCAACCAGGTCGTGGCAAACAGGGATAAGTTCGATCCCAACCTGATGGGAGACAAGACTCTTCTCTGCCCGTCCTGCGGATGGCCCATGATGACCGTTCTGGACGAGTATGAGAGAAAACACCATGTCTGTCAGCGCTTTTCCTGCGGCTACGAGGAGATGGAGGTCAAGAAGAGAGTGGAGGTCGCACCTGCGGAGGTCACTCCCACACATGCAAGCGCATCCCCTGTAAAGAGGGTGATCGCCACTGCATCGCCATCCTCGAGCGGAAAGAAGACAATCGTCATCCACAAGAGCGCGGTCAAGGCCGCGGTTGCCAAGGCAACGCCCCAGGTCAAGTGGGAGACGGTCATCGAGGTGGTCAAGCCCAGCCACTACAGGCCAAAGACCGACTATAACGCAAACAGATACGAGAAGAAGACCGTCATCAACAACGACAGGCCGCGCAATGACAGGCCCAGGTTCGACAACAAGCCGAGGACCGACAGAAGGGATTCCTTCAGCGGACTTTCATCATACGAGAGCAAGGGAAGCTCGGGCGGCGGAACATTTGCCGATTTCATCAAGGCCTCCGAGGAGCGCAAACGCCGCGATGAGGAGAAAAGGAAGAACCGCAAGTGAACGAGAACGTCAAAGGGATTCTGTGGATCCTGTTTCTGATTCTGATCTCACCGGTGCTCATTCCGGTCATCCTGCTCTGGGCCCTGACCGGAATCCTCTACAGCCTGACGGTCACCGAGCCCGTCTACAAGAAGACCACTGCCCTGGCGAGGTTTCTCGGATGGTTTACCAACTGGATGATTCTCTTTATCACCAGATCTCATGTCGAGGTCCTGGGAGAAGAGAAAATTCCTGAAAACAGCAGGTTTGTCTATGTTGCAAACCATCGTTCCAGATTCGATCCCATGGTCGTGATGAGCAGTCTGGCCCGCTTTCGCATAGGTTTCATCTCCAAGCCGAGCAACTTCCGCATCCCGTTCTTCGGCAAGATCCTGCGCAAGCTCTGCTTCCTGCAGATCAACCGAGAGGACCCCAGAAAGGCCATCGAGACGGTCAACGATGCAGTCGATATCCTCAAGCTGGATTCTGCCTCCATCGGTTTCTATCCCGAGGGCACCAGGAGCGCCGACGGAATGCTGGGACCTTTCCACGACTTCATGTTCCGCATACCCAAGTGCGCCGATGTTCCCGTGGTGGTCGCAGTGACCTACGGAACCGAGGATGTGGCAAAGAAGTTCCCTTTCCCCGGCGGGGCTAGGGCGACTATAAAGATTCTGGGTGTCCTTGATACCGAGTTCGTCAGGACACATAAACCGGTGGAGATCGGAGAGAAGGTCGAAGCCATGATGAGGGAAGAACTTAACCAAGAGGAAACAACAAGATAAAGGAGAGACGCGGAAATGTATTACATTCTTTTCAACCCGAAAGCCGGTGCGGGAACCGGAGAGAGTACGGCAAGGAAGCTGGACGAGCTGCTCAAGGGAGAGGAGCTTAACTATATCAGCGTCTTTGACATCAAGGACTATAGGTCATTTCTTTCCGAACTGAACGAAGATGACAAGATCGTCATCGTCGGCGGAGACGGAAGCCTGAACTATTTCGTCAACGACATCCGCGGCATGGAGCTCAGGAACGAGGTCTATTTCTTCGCAGGCGGAACCGGAAACGACTTCCTCAACGACCTCGGAAAGGATCCGGAGCACGGCCCCTATGAGATCACCAAGTACCTCAAGGACCTTCCTTCGGTAAAGGTCAACGGACAGAACTGGCTCTTCATCAACGGAGTAGGCTACGGAATCGACGGCTACTGCTGTGAGGTCGCGGACCAGATGCATGCCGCAGGCGAGACCAACGTCAACTACGCCTCGATCGCCATCAAGGGCCTTTTGGGCAAGTTCAAGCCCCGCAACGCCAGGGTCGTCGTGGACGGCAAGGAATACAAGTTCCGCAAGGTCTGGATCGCAGCTACCATGAACGGACGCTACTACGGCGGCGGAATGAACAACGCCCCTAACCAGGACAGACTCAACGCAGACAGAAAGCTCTCGCTGGTCATCTTCCACGGAAGCGGAAAACTCAAGACCCTGATGATCTTCCCCAGCATCTTCAAGGGAGAGCACGTCAACCACACCAAGCAGGTCTCCGTCTTCGAAGGCTATGACATCACGGTCGAGTTCGACGGACCCTGCGCACTGCAGATAGACGGCGAGACCGTCCTTGCAGTCACCGAGTACAACGCCAGAAGCTCCAAGCTTGATGTATAATTGATAGCCCAACAGTAGTTCCAATCCGATGAGAATTGGCTATGAGCCGAAATGACATACCTGTGTGGTAGGCTTTGAGGCGAAGAGTCAATTATCGATGGATTTATTTTTCCGGAGTTTTCCAGGAATCACACAAAGCCCTGAAGTCGGTCTTGTACAGTCCGATTCGGGGCTTTACTTCTTCATTGATGACGCGCTTGTTCATCTTGGGACCGCGGCGGATGTAGTTGTGCCCCTTCAGCTGGTGCACGGACAGGGCCTTGGAGTAGAAGCGCTCGAAACCGGGCTGCTCGGAGCGGTCCTCGATCAGAAACTGCTTGCTGTAGAACAGGACCGCCATGTGGCTGACCGTGTAGATGGGATATCCGTAGAGCCAGCAGCGCACGCCGAAGTCCAGGGTCTGCCAGTAGGCGCCGGTGATCTCCTCGTCATAGCCTCTGAGCCTCTGGAAGAGGGCGCGGTCATAAAGGCCGATGCCCAAGAACGGATAGAGGTTGGCGCTGCACTGGGAGGTGGGCATGAACGATACCGGCTCGACCTCCTTGCCCTTCAGAAGCGGGGTCCTCAGGGTGGGGATCTCCTCGTTGCTCTTGTTGAAGACCCACGGGCAGAGCATTGCGGGGTGCTCTTCCTCTCGCATCATCGCCTCGAGCGGTTTCCAGTCGAAGTTCATCAGGTTCGTGTCGCTTCTCATGGTCAGGAAGTATGTGGTCATGCAGACATCGGCAAGGGCGTTGACGCGCTCGGCCAGGGTAGGGGCCTTGGGAAAGATGATGAACGTTACGTCCGGGTAGCGCAGCTGCATCTCCTCGGTGTTGAAACGCTCGGTCTGGGAGACCACGTGGAGGCAGTAGTTGAAATTGCCTACAAACCAGTCCAGGGTTCCAAGAAGGTCTTCTTCCGTGCCCGTGTCCATGATGCCCACGGCCAGGAACTCCTCGCGGTGGAGCTGGTTGATGAGCTGTCCTATGTCCTGTTTTCTGCTGATGA
>CAKJZO010000043.1 GCA_918298275.1 Spirochaetota bacterium
ACTCTCGTGGGAGCGGGTCTGAACCGAGGTCCTGAACTTGCGTATTTCGTGCTCCGGTTCGAAGCCTCCGACGCTGACGCTTGCCCCGCATCGTCCCAGATCGGTGATATAGGCCGTGCCGCCGTCAAGGATTCGGGCATCGGCCGTCATCACCTTGCTGTGCGTACCGACCACTGCGCTGACCTTGCCCTGAAGCATACGTCCCATGGCCATCTTCTCGGCTGTCGCCGAGGCGTGGAAGACATAGAAGACAGTGTTGGTCTCGGCATGGATCTTGTTCAGCAGGACTTCGGTGCCCAGAAACGGGTTGTTCAGATGCGGATTGTTGAAGTTGCACATTCCCAGGGTGTTGATTATGCAGACCTTGCGTTCCCCCACGGTGACATAGCGGACTCCGCGTCCGGGAACATCCTCCGGATAGTTTGCGGGCCTGAGAATGCTGGAGCGTTTGGAAATCCCCTCGACCATGTCCAGCTTGAAGAAGGACTTCTCCCCCATGGTCAGGACATCGATTCCCATATGCTGCAAGGAAAGGGCATTCTGGAAGCCCAGGCCGAACCCGCTGGTGGCGCCTTCGCCGTTTGCAATCACAAGATCCACGCCGTTTTCACGACGGTATGTCTTGAGGGCGTTCTTGATTACGCCGATTCCGCAGCGGCCCACGATCTCTCCCAGAAAAAGAACTCTCATACTGTGAGAGTACCCTTCTTTATCCTACTTTGCAATACCAGTTATTCAGTGTATATTTAACGCATGAAAGCCGGACACATGGCATGCTTATTGCTTATTGGCCTCTTTTCCCTGTCCCTGACGGTTCTGACCTCATGCAAGAAGATTCCGTCCTCCATCCCCATAGGAGAACAGGAACTCCCGGACATGGTTCTCACGGACGCGAAATACACGCTGGGTCAGGAAAAGGAGCAGCCGCTTGTGATGACGGCCTCGAAAATGACGATCTACAAGACCGACAGGGACACCGTGCTTGAAAACGTGTCGTTCTCACGGGGAACATCCCTCTCCGGCTTCTGCGCACTTGCCAGCATCAAATCCGACAACAGACATGCCGTCCTGTCCGGAAACGTCACCATCCATCAGGCCGATTCCGACAATGACACGACGATCAGCGCTGAGGAAATCATCTGGGACGAGGACGAGAACAGCATCCTCTGCGAGGGCGAGGTCCTGGTGATATACGGGGACGGAACCAAAATCAGGGCGGAGCGCTTCTCCGCGCTGTTCGACGAGAACAGATATGAATTCGGAAGGATAATCGAAGGAAGCTTTGAACAATGAGAAACCTTAGGCGCACTTTTGCGATACTGATACTTGTACTGATTCTGACATGCACGCTCGATGCATCCGAGATCAGCTTCTCCGGAGGCTACACCAAGGTGAGCATGCAGCAGGGAAACCGCAGCGTGACCCTCTCCGGCGGAGCAAACGTGAAGACCGACGAGGTGGAGCTCTCCTCCGACTCCATGCAGCTCTACGGAGAGAACTACCGCTACATCAGCTGCACCGGCAACGTAAAGGCCAGCGAGAAGGAGAACGGGATAAGCTTCAACAGCCCGGACATCTTCTACGACCGCGAAACCGGAATAGTCAGGTCCGACAGCTGGATTGAGATCCAGGACAACAAGAACCAGGCGTCGCTGTCCGGGGCATGGTTCGAATACAACATGAAGACTTCCGTCATGAAGCTGCAGATAATGGCTCGGATTCTCAAGATAGCTGATGAAAAGCTTATGGCCTGCAGAGCTGATGACATCGAATACAACGGAAAGGAAAACACTGTCATCCTTCGCGGCAATGCTACGGTAACCTGGAAGGACGACACCTACAAGGCAGCGATGATCATAGTCGACCTGAACACGAACGACATATCTCTCTACGGATCGATCTCGGGGGCATTCAATGGTTAACGTACTTCAGATAGAGCACCTGAGAAAGGTCTACGGAAAGCGCGAGGTCGTCAAGGACATCTCCTTCTCCATGCAGGGCGGCCAGATCATAGGACTGTTGGGACCCAACGGCGCCGGAAAGACAACCACGTTCTACATGATCGTCGGATTCATAGCCAACAACGGCGGCAGGATCTCGGTCAACGGAATTGACATCACGGACCAGCCCATGTACAAGAGATCCCGTCTGGGAATCTCCTACCTGCCCCAGGAACCTTCGATCTTCCGCAAGCTCAGCGTGGAGGACAACATCCGTCTTGTTGCCGAGACCCGAAAGGATGTGGACCGCAAGCGCAAGGAAGAAATCGTAAAGGGCCTTCTCAAATCGTTCGGACTTACCTACCTTGCAAAGCAGAAGGGCTACACACTCTCCGGAGGAGAAAGGCGCAGAACCGAGATTGCCCGCTGCCTTGCGACAAGCCCGCGCTTTCTGCTTCTGGATGAGCCGTTTGCGGGAATCGACCCCAAGGCAGTCTTTGAAATCAAACAGATAGTAAGATCCCTTGCAAGGCTCGGGATAGGAATACTGCTTACGGACCACAACGTCCGTGATGCACTCTCGATCACCACTTGCTCGCACATCATAAGCGAGGGCAAGATCCTTGTCTCGGGCGGCAAGCAGGAACTGCTGGCCAACGAGATAGCTAGGGACATCTACTTCGGAGAGTCATTCGAGGAAACGTGATGGACGGCCTGAACCTCTCCCAGAGTCTGAAGACCGAGCAGACGCTCTCTCCTCAGATGCTTCAGTCCCTCGCACTTCTGCCCATGCCGATTCTCGAACTCAAAGCCCACATACAGGCTGAGATCGAGAGCAATCCGGCGCTGGAAATACCGGACAGCGAATACGACCTCTCCCAGTTCGGTCCCGAAAAGGAAACGAGTCTGGACGACCGCATGGACGATGCCGACAGCGCAGACTACGAGGAGCTGTCCTACTACGATCCTGAGGCATCGGACCGCAAGCAGATGCTCATCGAAAACTCCAGCGCACCGGGAGAGACTCTCAAGGAGCATCTGATGACCCAGCTCGGTGAGGCGGATATCTCCGAGCGCACCGAGGCAATAGGCGAGATGCTGATAAGCAACCTGGATCAGAACGGATTCTACATCCTGAGCCTCGAGAACCTCTTCGAGAACGAAAGCTACTCCAAGGAGGAAATCAAAGAAGCCGTCTCCGTAGTCCAGAGCTTCGACCCTGCCGGAATCTGCGTCCCGGATTTCAGGGCATCGCTTATTCTGCAGGCAAAGCTTTCGGGCATGGTCGACCAGGATCTGCAGATATTCTCCCAGATCGTCAACGAATACCTCGAGAAGCTGAAATCCGGCAAGTTCAAGGAAGTCTCCACAGCCCTCAGGATTCCCGAAGAGGATCTTCAGACCTTCTTCTCGATTCTCAAAGGTCTTACTCCCTACCCCGGCCAGAACTTCAGTTCGGACGGCGTGACACATGTCGAGCCGGACTTCTCAATCAGGTCCAAAGATGGTGTTCTGGTACTTGAGCTCAACCGCGGCGATATCCCAAATCTTGAAATAACCTCAGGTTTTGAGGACCTTGCTGACAATCTGAGCGGTCAAGAAGCAAAAGAAGCCAATGCATACATCAAAGATGCCGTGCGCCAGGCAAGAACTCTCATAACCCAGGTGAACATGAGGTTCCAGACCCTGTACAAGGCAGCGGCAGCCCTCATGGAGATCCAGAGCGAGTTCTTCCTCAAGGGTCCCAGATATCTCAGGACCATGACCCTGAAGGACATTGCGGAAAAGATCGGAGTGCACGAGACCACCATGAGCCGCCTTGCCCAGAGCAAGTGGGTCGACACCGACTGGGGGCTTTTCCAGCTCAAGTATTTCTTCTCCCAGGGAGTTGCCACCACAGGCGGCAATCAGGAGAGCGTTTCACGCAATGTGGTCAAGGACATGATCGCCGAAATCATTGCCGAGAACGGGGCCCTCTCGGATCAGAAGATTTCCGACCTGCTGCTCTCACGCGGAGTAAAATGCGCCCGCCGCACCGTAAGCAAATACAGGGGTGAGCTGAACATCGACTCCTCTTACTCGCGCTGAAATAAACCTGAAATCAATCTATCATCTTCTCAAGTTTTCTCCTCATATCCGGTATGTCATTTATGCCACATTATCAAAATCCCGTTCTTTGTATTCAGCCATAGAGAACCACCTTTTCATCCTCAACATGTTTCAGGAACCTTCTTCCGGATCTGGACATATCTTTTCTGACTGCATCGGCCATAACGATATCTATTTCCTTTCCGGTCACATCATGCAGGTACTTCACGGCATTCAAATACTGTGTCATATCAGAAAAGGAGCCCTCCACCATTATGTCAATGTCACTCTCCGCTGTTGCTTCACCTCGTGCATAGGATCCGAAAAGGAAGGCCTTGTCCAGGTGATAGCGTCTGCAGAAAGCCTTCGTAATAAGCCTTAGGGAACCAAGTGGAATTACCGAGCAAGTACCTACAATGTCTTTCCTGACCAAAGCCTTTATATACCCCTGTCGATTCCCAACTTCATCAAGCCTGTCGAGTATGTCGGCATCAGTGTTTTCATTAAGTTTGAGAATTATGCTACGAGTATTTGCCATGTCATATTTTTTTTGCGCTCTGAGTTGAGAAACACTTGCCATGGAATCCTCCTTACAATATGAGTATATACCTATTATTACAAGAAGAAAACTGTCCATCCAAGCATAGAGATTCAGGAGGTAAACTTTTACCAAGTTGTTTTTGACTTTTGAACTAGGCGGCCTTATCATAGAAGTACAGAGAACTTTGAAGTAAGGAGGCGCAAATGAATCTGAACGTCAGAGGTATCCGCTACCAGATCAGCGATGAGACGAGGGAGTTTCTGGACAAGAAGCTCGCAAAGCTGGATTTTGCAGAAAGCTATCTGCATGATTTGGACATCACCATGAAGAGAGAGACCCTGGGACAGGGTTTCCACATAGATGCCAAGTTGCATTTCAGCTGGGGAACAGTCAAGGTTGTCAGCTATGACTGCTATGAACTCTACGAGGGAATAGAGATGATCGCCGACAAGATTGAAGCCGCAGCAAGAAAGGAAAAAGGAAAGGTAATAGAAGGATAATACCCTAAGGGAACAAAAGAAAATTGAAGGGGTTGCCGAGAAATCGACAGCCCCTTCTCTTTTTATGCTAACTGTAAGAATGCTTTATAGCACTTGTATGCCTGCTCGATGTCGAATGCGGAAGTAATCTCCCACGGAGCATGCATGCTCATGACCGATACACCGCAGTCCAGAACGTTCATGCCGAACTCCGCTGCATAGTGCGCAATCGTTCCGCCACCGCCGGTATCGACCTTGGAAAGCTCTGCGTTCTGGAAGTAGACCTCGCTCTCGTAGAGCTTGCCGCGGACCTTGGCGATGAACTCCGGGTTTGCATCGGATGCCCCGCTCTTTCCGCGTGCGCCGGTGTATTTGTTGAATACTACGCCGCGGCCGAGGAACGAGGAGTTGTAGATGTCGTAGAGTCCCGGATTGAGAGGATCGAATGCTGAGTTGACATCGCTGGAGAGCATGTAGGAGTTTGCAAGGGTTCTTCTGACTGCAAGCTCGGGATTGCCCTTGACGTCCAGTCTTGCCACTACTTCTGCAACAGCATTGTCCAGCAGGTGGGAGTTCATTCCGGTTGCACCGTTGCTTCCGACCTCTTCCTTGTCGGCGAGGATGCAGCAGTTGGTTCTCTCTCCGGCCTTACCCTCGACCATTGCAATCAGAGATGTATAGGCACATACTCTGTCATCCTGTCCGTAACCGAGAACCAGGGTCTTGTCGAAGCCGATGAAGCGGGCCTTGCCTGCAGGTACCAGCTCCAGCTCTGCGGAAGCGAAATCGTCTTCCTTGATTCCGTACTTGTCCTCCAGGAACTGAAGTACTTTCTTCTTGCCGTCACCGGGCTCGTACTTGCCCTCTTCCGGGTTTTTGTAATTCTTGACGTTGGGATAGCAGGCCAGAATGGCATCGAGCTTCTCGCCCTCGATGAAATCCGAAGCAGCCTTCTTCATCTGCTCCTGTGCAATGTGAGGCAGG
Source organism: Spirochaetota bacterium (assembly GCA_918298275.1). Classification (GTDB taxonomy): domain Bacteria; phylum Spirochaetota; class Spirochaetia; order Sphaerochaetales; family Sphaerochaetaceae; genus UBA9732. The sequence continues at coordinate 6,033 of CAKJZO010000043.1, forward strand.
ATGTCGGAGATGCAGAAAACAGGATCCTCGGGATCATCTCCGATTGCTACATCGACCTTTGTACCGTCGGCCTTGATCACTACTCCGTAGATGGCAAGAGGGCTTGCAACCCACTGATACTTCTTGATTCCACCATAATAGTGCGTATTCAGGTATACAATTCCGGTTTTGTAGAGCTTGTCCTCATAGATGGGATTCTGCTTGGCATCGAGTCTGGGAGAATCGATGTGAGCACCAAGGATATTCATACCCTTGCTGATATCGTCGGTTCCGATTTCGAAAAGAATCAGGCTCTTTCCCATCTTGTCGTAGTAGACCTTGTCACCGGCCTTAAGCTTCTCTACCGTATTGATGTCCCGGTAGCCGTTTTCCTGAGCGATCCGGACTGAGGTCTGCGTGCACAGACGCTCGGTCTTGTTCTCGCTGATGAATTTGACATAATTGTTGATCAGGTTGTCCATTTTGTCCCCCGAGAAAATCTAACACATTTGATTTGGCCGTTCAACCGAGTTTTGCGAACTCCAGGGTTTTGCCGTGGCGGCCCTTGCGGCAGATGACATCCATAATGCAGCGCTCGAGCATTATGCTCTGGAGAACCACGGGAGTCTCCTTTATCTTCACGTCATACTCGGCAAGAGTCACCAGTATGCGCTCGATATCCCTCTGGCTGTAGGTGTTGCAGCAATCGCGGTAGATTTCCCTGTCCTTGGGCATGGAGATGGGCCGGTCTCCCTCGAAAACCTTCTTGGAGAAGGCTGTGTTGTCCTCGCCGTAGCGCAGGCTCATCCCGCATCCGTTTGAAACGTTGATCTGCACTGAAAGAGCCCTTCGGAAATAGGAAGAGAGCCTTGATGCGCACAGGGAGCTGACACTGGCAGAGTCCTTGGTCCTCAGCAGCGTATGCAGGCACTCGAGGGCGCTTTCCAGCTTGCCTCTGGCCATGAACGCAAACAGAGTGAACTCGCTCTCCTCCCTGGTGTGGGTCAGAAACTCCTCGACATCTTCATATGTGACGCTCTGTTTGTCCGGCATGGTCTTGAGGAAGACAACCATCTGGGAGCAGGTGTTCTCGAACTCCTGGACATTGTTCTCCACCTTCTCGATGATCGCCGTGATTGCCCGGTTGTCGATGGCCAGACCGTTGCGTCTGAAATAGTTCGACAGCCACTCGTTCTTCTTGCTCTCGAAAAGCTCGTAGAACTTGAGCACATAATCCTTGCCCTGGGCTTCAACGGCACCCATGAGAGCGGAATTGACATAGAGCTCGGTACTGGTCATGACCAAGGTAGCGCAGTCTGAAGGATTCTGGATGTATTGTACAAGAGGTTTTATCTTATCGGCCGTCTTTAGGTCCTGAACCTCGTCCAGGATGACCAGCTTGTGGTCGGCAAAGAGATCATTGTTGTTCAGCTGCGCAAAGAGCTCAGCCTCATAGTCCTCAAACGCATAGAACTTCGAGACATCACACTGCCCTATCTGAGAACGGATATTCTTTATTGCGTCTTCCTTCAGACCTTTCTCCGGTCCGAGAAGAAGATAGGAATGACCCACGGCTATCTCCTGTACTGACGTATTATCATCAGGAGTTTACCATAAATTTCACATTGAGTGGATACCATTACCCTATAGGCCTGGTTTGCCGGATGAAGCTCATAGCGGTCGCCGTTTCTGTAGAAGTGTTTGAGCGTAATGCCGTAATCGCCATCGTCTCCGATACTTGCAGCAACTATATCTCCGTTCTCGGCATATTTGGTCCGCTTGATTATGGCAATATCGCCGTCATTTATTCCGTCCTCGATCATGCTGTCTCCGCGGACATTCAGGGCATAGAGCTCATCTGCATCGCTGTAGCCGATGAGATCTTCGGGAATCGGAAGAAACCTGTCGAAGGCCTGCTCGGACATTATAGGAGCGCCGGCTGCCGTGGTACCCAGCATCGGGATCTTCACGATCTTGCCGACCTCAGGAGTAATCCTCTTGAGCAGAGCCATTCCTCTGGGCAGGTTATCTGTGGTCTTTATGATATTCTTCTTCTCAAGAGCACGCAGGTGGTCGTATGCGGCCTTCGGGGAGAAGCCGAAGTGATTGCCGATATCCCTGAGACTGGGGGCATAGCCGTTTTCGTCAAAATACTGTTCAATGAACAAGGCGATTTCCTGCTGTCTTTCAGTCAGACCCTTCATATCTTCACCTCCGTGCAGACTATTACTTAATCCATGATAACACGTTGCTTATCAAAAGTTAAGATACTTTTTGAACTTTTTTTGCTATGCTTAAGCCATGAAAGCAGTTCTCTTCGACCTTGACGGTACATTGACCAACACGATTGACGATATAGCGGACTCCATGAACCACGCCCTGAGGCTCTTCGGGCTGCCGGAACATCCGGTGGATGCATATAAGATAATGGTCGGAGACGGTGCGCGCAAGCTCGCCGAAAGATCAGTCTCCGGGAGAACGGAATATTTTCAGAGCGTCTACGATGCCTACATGAAGCAGTACGGAAGCCACAACGCCGTCAAGACCAGAGCCTATGACGGTACGACCGAGCTTCTTCAAGAGCTGATCTCGAGGGACATCAGGATCTGCGTCCTGTCCAACAAACCCCATGCCGATACCATCACTGTCGTCGGGCACTACTTCCCGACCATCGCGTTCGATGCCGTACAGGGTCAGGTAGAAGGCGTCCCGGTAAAACCGGATCCGCAGGGAGCGCTGATGCTCTCAGAGAGACTCGGAATCAAGCCTTCCGACTTTGCCTACCTGGGAGATACAAGCGTGGACATGACATGTGCCGTCAATGCAGGCATGCATCCGTTCGGAGCCCTCTGGGGTTTCAGAACAGCAGATGAACTGCTGAAGTCCGGGGCGGAAGCATTACTCAAAGAACCGCTTGATCTGCTCAGATTCCTGTAAAAAGATTATAGTCTGCTTACTCTCAGGGCTCTGATTGCATTCAGGACGGCAAGAACCATTACTCCGACGTCTGCAAAGATGGCAGCCCACATATTCGTGATTCCCAAAGCTCCCAGAATCAGGCATCCGAACTTGACTGTCAGCGCAAAAGCAATGTTCTGATAGACTATTCCCAGACACTTGCGTGAAATTCTCAAGGCTTTGGCAATCTTCAGGGGATCGTCGTCCATCAGGACAACATCGGCAGCCTCGATGGCGGCATCGGATCCCATGGCTCCCATGGCAATTCCTATGTCCGCTCTTGTAAGTACCGGGGCATCGTTGATTCCGTCTCCGACGAACACCAGAGCATCCTTGCTGTTCTTTTTCTCAGAAAGAAGTCTCTCCACCTGGCTGACCTTGTCGGCGGGAAGCAGTTCGCTGTGAACTTCATCGACTCCGAGGTCGCTTCCGACCTTGTCTGCAATGCGTTTTGCATCGCCTGTAAGCATGACGGTTTTCTGGACGCCGGCAGCTTTAAGGGCACTGATAGCACGTCCTGAATTGGGCTTTACCACATCCGAAATCACGATATGTCCGCAGTACTGACCATCGATTGCCACATGGACAATCGTCCCTATGCTGTGGCACTCTCCGACCTCGAGGCCCAGGCTTCTCATGAGCTTGATATTGCCCGCTGCAACCTCATGGCCATCGACCATGCCCTTGACTCCGTGACCGCTGATCTCCTCGATATCGGAAACACGGCTCTTGTCAACGGCCTGACCGTAGGCCTTCTGGAGGCTGAGGCTGATCGGATGGGACGAATAGCACTCAACCGCTGCAGCATACTCGATCAGCTTGTGCTCATCCATGGTCGAATGGTGCACCGCAGTGACTTCAAAAACACCCTGAGTAAGGGTTCCGGTCTTGTCAAATACCACCGTCTTTGCCTGGGACAGTGTCTCAAGGTAGTTGGATCCCTTGATCAGGATTCCCTCATGACTTGCTCCGCCTATTCCCGCGAAGAAGCTCAGCGGAATGCTCACCACAAGGGCACATGGGCAGCTGATGACCAGGAATGTGAGAGCCCTGTAGACCCAGACCGACCACATGGCACCGCCATCGGAGGCAAGAATGATCCTGAAGACAGGCGGAAGGACAGCCAGAGCGATTGCACTGAAGACAACAGCCGGAGTATAGACACGTGCAAACTTGGCAATGAACTGCTCGGACTGGGATTTCCTGGAACCGGCATTCTCCACCAGCTCAAGGATCCTGGATACCGTAGACTCTCCAAAAGCCTTGGTGGTTCTGATTCTCAGCACTCCCGTGAGGTTGATGCAGCCGCTTACTATCTCATCGCCCTCGGACACATCGCGCGGGACGCTTTCACCCGTCAGGGCGGCGGTATTCAGGCTTGAGGAGCCTTCGACCACAATTCCGTCGATGGGAACCTTCTCGCCCGGTTTAACCACAATTACGGTCCCTATTTCAACACTGTCTGGATCGACCTGCTCGAGTTCTCCGTCCTTCTCTATGTTGGCGTAGTCAGGTCTGATATCCATCAGATCACTGATGTTGCGTCTGCTCTTGCCCACGGCATAGCTCTGGAAAAGCTCCCCAATCTGATAGAAGAGCATTACCGCAATGGCCTCGTTGTAATCTGCGTTTCTCTCGATTATGGCCAAGGCAAAAGCACCCAAGGTTGCGAATGCCATCAGAAAGCACTCATCGAAGGGTCTTCCGTTTGCAATTCCCTTGCCTGCCTTGATAAGGATGTCATAGCCGATCACCAGATAGGTGGCCACATACAGGGCCAGGTAAAACACGAAACCGAAGGTCCCCTCAGTCCCGATCAGACCGATACCCCTTATGACATTGACCATTATCAGCAATACCGCACAGATAAAGATGCGGATCAGCATCTTGCGCTGTCTTCTGGAGAGTTTCATGGTGAAGGTCCTTTTCAGAATTCTATTTCACAGTCCGGCTCGACCTTGCGGCAAGCCTTGAAGACATCCTTCATGACCTTCTTCTCGTCCGCACCTTCCTCGAACTCCACGGTCATCTTCAATGCCATGAAGTTTACTGCGGCATCGGCAACACCGGATGTCTTCTTTGCAGCCTGCTCCATGAGATTTGCACAGTTGGCACAGTCAACGTCGATTTTGTATGTCTTCTTCATAGTAAGTCCTCCTGATGAACCTTGATTGCTCAAACATTTTAACATTTAAGCATATTCTAATATGTTCACATTTGCATATTACCTAACTGAGGCATACTTGTCAACTTGTTTGATGAAGATTTCAGTTTCCGAACTTGAGATTGATTGCCTTGGAAATGGGAATGAATCCCTCGCCGAGCACCTGGTTGGCATTCTGCACGATCATGAATGCCTTCTCGTCTATTTCCTTGACCCTTGCAGTCAGAACAGCGACTTCCTGATTGGAGACGACACTCATGACCACAGGTCTGTCATTGCCGGTATAGAGCCCGGTTGCGGTAAGAAGCGTTGCACCATGATTCAGTTCGTTGAGGATGACTGCAGATATCTCCTCATGCTTCTCGGATATTATCAGGACGGTCTTGGCAGTATTGGCACCCAGCGGAAGAGCAACCTTGTCGATAACCATGCCGGTGATGTAGACGGTGGTGACCGCATAGAGGGCGCTCTCGATTCCGAAGACGAAAACAGATGCCGCGATAATGATGGCATCGACAAGCGTAAGGCAGGTTCCCAGTGAAAGCGGCGTATACTTGTTCAGAATCTGCGCCACGATATCGGTTCCTCCGGTATTGGCTCCGCCCTTCATGACAAAGCCTATGCCGGCGCCCACGGTGACTCCGCCGAACAACGCGCTGAGCCAGACGCTCAGGGGCTCCGAGTAATCAAGAAAGCCTACGCCGCCTGAAATATCGACAAGAATCGAGGTAAAAGCCGAAAGCAGAATGGTTCCCAGCAGCGACTTGAATCCGTAGATCTTTCCGAAGACCTTCATGCCTATCAGAAAAAGCGGCACGGAAAGGCCGAAGATGACATATCCGGGGTTCCATCCGATCGTATGGTAGATCATGGTGGCGATACCGCTCACACCGCCCGAGGCGATTTTGGCAGGGTTCACGAAGTACGCCACACCAACTGCTACAAGGAAAGACCCTATCGTGATGTTTACGTATTCATAGACCTTGTTCCTGATGTTTGCCATATCAACCTCTTACAGAAAAAACGGGCCGAACCCCGAAAGGTCGGCCCATATAATCTATATAGAATTCAGTTCAAATGCAATATCTGCCTTGCCTGCTGCTCTGAGATATCGGCTCCGTAGAAGAGCGAATAGAACTCGCGTGTCCTGGCCACGATATCGATGCCGGCCTGGGGATAGAAAATGGATGCAAGATACCACAGACCGATTATCCTGTTGGAGCAGACGGGAGAATCGATGAACCCGTGCGGCATGCTGGGGACAAGGTATACCTTGCCGCTGCTGACAGCCTTCAGGGTTGCCCAGTCACTTGAAGTCCTGATGGTATTGTAGCCGGCCTCCGAATAGGCGAAGATGTACTCCGGATCCAGCTGATAGAGTGTCTCAAGCGAGATGTTGCCGTTGCTCTGTGCGAGGCTGGATGTAACAACGACCTCTGCACCGGCCTTTTCGGCACACTGTGCATGGCTCTTCTGTGCAAGAATGGCCTCAAGTCCGTCGGAAGAGGATGTGATGTATACGGTCGGCTTATGGTCCGTTTTGGCACCCTCGATTACAGTCAGGGCATCCTCATAATAAGAAGCCAGTTTCTCAGCCCTTTCCTCCTCTCCCAGAAGCTTTCCCAGTCTCCTGAAAACAGAAGGATAGTTGTCCATGTTTGCCTCTATGAAGATTACCGGGACTCCGACATCTGCAGAGACCTTATCCAGGTCGGAAGCCATCTCCTGTACGGATCCCTTGATATCGCCTACATCGATTACAAGCTCGGGATCGGCAAGAATCAGAGTTTCCTTATTGAGGTTTGCCTTCTTGCCGTAGAGAGTACCGAAGGCCGGAAGATCATGTGTATAGGACGGGTAGACCGTAAGCTCATCTCCGCTGAGCTTGGAAGCAAGACCGACAAGTTTTTCAGGTGCAATCTGGAATACTATGACCTGGGCGTTTGATCCCGAAGGAGCAATGCGTGTGATGTTTGCAGGGAGTTCAACCTCTCGTCCCAAATCATCCACAAAGATCTGTGTTCCCTGCTCCGGAGCGCTCCCGGAAACCTCTGTGACGGCAGCTGCGAACAATGCCGATGACAGAAGGACAACTATCAGCAGCATAAACACTTTTTTCATATTTGACCTCCTAAATGCATATAATACCTAAATAAAATTCATTGTGGTATGCAAACCATACCACCGTTTTCCGTTCTTGCTATCTCTATCTTTCTTCCGTAGACATTGCTCAGGACATCGGTTCCGAACAATGATGCCGGTTTATCGTCAAAGACAATTACACCATCCTTCATGACGACAGCTCTTGTCGAATGAGACAGCGCCAGATCGGGATTGTGTGTGGAATAGATGCAGCTGTATCCCTGCCCGGCAAGTTCCTGCACCCTCTCGAGAACGAGCAGTTGGTTTCCATAATCCAGAAACGATGTGGGCTCGTCCAGAATCAGAAGTCTTGCATCCTGCATGAGGGCTCTGGCAATCAGAACCAGCTGTCTTTCTCCACCTGAGATGGTCTCCATGTTCCTGTCTGCAATTGCCCTGATATTCAGAAGGTCTATGACCTCCTCGACTCTCTGCTCTTCCCTTCTGCCGGGATTCTGCAGCAGCGACAGACGATTTGAGCAACCCATGAGAATCGAGGTGCGCACCGAATACGGGAACACGGACCTGGTTATCTGCGGTATGTAGGCCATATATGAGGCACGCTCACGGAGACTCATCTGAAGTACAGGTTTCCCATCTATCAGAATCGACTGTTCAGGGGCTTTCAGAAAGCCCGGGATCAGCCTCATCAGGGTTGTCTTTCCCGCTCCGTTGCGCCCCAGAAGGCTGACCATCTCACCATCCGAAACGGTCAGATTCAAACCCTTCAGAACCTCGTTGTTGCGATAACTGAAGTGAAGGTCCCTGATTTCAAGAGTCATGGCGCACCTCCTTGAAAAGCAGGAACAGGAAGAACGGTGCTCCGATGAACGAAGTCAGTATTCCTATCGGAATCTCAACGGTTGATGCCGTTCTGGAAACACAATCCACCAATGTAAGAAGCGTAGCTCCTATGAACATGGATGACGGGAAGGATTTTCTGGCATCGTTTGAGACCAGCATGCGGGAAATGTGCGGGACAATCAGACCCACCCAGCCGATGTTTCCGGCTATGGCCACGCTGCTTGCAGTTATTATCGTGGCGCATACTATGGCAATCAGCCTTATCAGACGGGTATTCACGCCAAGTGACCTGGCCTCGTCTTCCGAAAGAGAAAGGAGATTGATCTTCCATGAGAGGGCGACAAGTACGACAAAGCTCACAAGAAGAGGAACGGCAATCAGAGAGAGCTCCTCGAAACCCACTCCTGAAAGAGAACCCATCAGAAAGTATGTTATGGCCGGAAGCACATTGTTTGGATCCGAAACCAGCTTCACGAAGCTTGTGCCCGAAGAGAACAATGATGAAACGACCATTCCGACAAGTATCAGCGAAAGAGTCTGCTCCCTCCTGACCCTGGTTGCAACCGTGTAGATTATTGCAAGCGCAATCAGACCGCAGATGAATGCGTTTATGCTCACCAGCACGGAAGACAGACCCAACAGAAGCGAAAGCGATGCCCCGAAGGATGCAGCCGAACTGGTGCCCAGCACATCGGGTGATACCAGAGGATTACGGAAAATCATCTGGAATGTCTGTCCGCTGAGGGCAAGGCCTGCACCCAGAAGCATGGAGGCAAGAATCCTCGGAAGCCTTATGTGCATCACTACCGCCATCGGATTCTTCTCCATACCCATATTCAGTCCGCAGGCCTGAAGAAGAACTCTGACGATGGAAACCGGGCTCAGGTAATAGCGCCCCACCCCGAGAGCCACGACGGCCATCAGGGCACATGTAATACCCAGAACCAGAACCTTGATTCTCTCCTGCCTTCCTGAAACCACAGTTACCACCTAATCGAGTTATTTTTAAAAACAACTCGATACCATTATATTCAATCATCATCAATGGTTCAAGACTTATCCCGATTGAAAACAGATGGCCCGAATAGCTATAATACCTACCATGAAGTTGACAACAAGGATAAAACAGGCAATCAAGGCCTGGCATGACAGACGCTATGGCTATGATGAACTCTCCAGTTTCCTATATGCCCTCAGCATTCTGCTGGTAGTCCTTGCCGTTCTGCTTCAGTCAAGCATCCCTCTCTTCGCATCCCTTCTTCTCATCCTGCTGAACATTCTGAGAGCTTACTCAAAGAACATAAAAAAAAGAACCAGGGAAAATGATTTCTTCCTGGCTCCTTTCAGATTCATCAAAAAGCTGTTCTCAAGAAAGAAGGCTCCTATTCAAGAGTCTCAAGATAAAAGCTGACGGGTCTGAATCCGTCATTGCAGGATATCATCGCACTCCTGGGATCCTTCATCCACCCGTCGAAGAAGTTTCCGCCTCCGGCCGAAAGCTCCTTTACAAAGCTCTCCATCGAACCCCATGCACTCTCGCAAAGACCTTCCGGTCGCTTTCCGTCTTCGGATATGAAGACCTGACCTTCCTCAATATCGCAGGCATGCTCTATGGGGTTCTCATACCTCTGCATCAGGTCCCTGTGACAGACCTTCCGTACAGCCGTGATCCTTACAGTCTTCATATTACTCACCGGGGTCCGGTCTCAAAACTTTTCCGATATTCCAAAGGTGGGCTGCGTTCTTTGCTGCCGAAAGGCGCTCTTCTGGTTTTTTATACGGAATCTCAGCAGTGTGCGCACCGCAGTCGAGGCAGGAAACATAGAAACACCACTGCCCCTCCTCTTCCAGTACTCCGGGACCTCCGCAGAGCGGGCAGTCCTGAAGATCAACTTCCTTTAATATCTTTTCCATGGTTTTTCTCCGATTCTCTTTTTATCTTGAATCCGAAGGTGGAGTCAATGGCATTTTCCGGACAGGCAGCCTTGCATCGGCCGCACCTTATGCACTCGGCACTGTTGATGTTCTGAGTACACTTGACCTGCATAGGACAGACCTGTTCGCACTTGTGGCATCCCACGCACTTTTCCTTGTCCAGATCCATCTGATAGAGGCTGAACCTGGAGAACAACCCATAGATTGCCCCGAGGGGACACAGGTACTTGCAGAACGGTCTGTGTATCAGCGTAGATGATATCAGGACAATCAGCAGAAGACACATTTTCCAGCTGAATAAGAACCCGATTACGCTTTGAAGCGCAGGATTTGCAAGTATCAACGGAATTCCGGCCATCGTTCCTGCAGGACATACATATTTGCAGAACCACGTATCACCCATGTTGAAATCATCTCTGATAAGTATCGGAAGCAGGATCACCAGGATTGCAAGGACAACGTACTTGAAGTATCTGAGAACCTTATCCACTTTTTCATTTATCTTGATTTTCTTTATGGGAATCTTATGAAGCAGGTCCTGCAGCAGTCCGAACGGGCACAGGAATCCGCAGACAAGACGCCCGAGCAGAAGGCCGAACAGCATGATCATTCCCAGCACGTAGAAACTGAAACGGTGCTTGCGGCTGCTGATTACGGCCTGAAGGGATCCTATCGGGCATGAGCCAAGAGCTCCGGGACACGAGTAGCAGTTCAGAACCGGAACACAGAGGATCTTTGTCTTGCCCTGGAAGATGTGTCCCTTGATGAAACCTGCGGCATAGCCGTTGAAGAATGCGGCGAAAAGAAGCTGTATGAAGGTTCTCTTCCCTTCCTGAGACACTTTCTTCATCAGCCGATACCTATGCAGGAAAGGCAGATGTCCCTACCCTTCTTCAGAACCATTGCGGCCTCGTCACGGAAAACACCTATGACGATGAACAGGACGGCCACGAGAAGAACTGCTATGCGGATGACAGTCTTCCTACTCACTTTTCAATACCCAGAAGCTTGTTGATCTTGCTTGTATAGCCGATGTATGCCCCATACTTCGGCACCCCGATCTGGACATCCAGGATTGTACCGTCGCTTCCCACGAAGAGAGTCGTCGGAAATCCGATTACGTTGTAGAACTGCTTGACCTGATCGGATGTCATCTTGAGGATGGTGAAATTCGGTTTGAAGAATTCGACGATCTCCTTCAGATCCTCCGGAGCATCATATGCATCCTCACAGATGGCTATGACATTGGCATTCTTCGGCAAATTCGCCTTGATCATGCTGATATCCGCCATCTCCCGAAGGCAGTAGGTGCACCAGGTGGTGAAGATATTGACCATCGTCACGTCATACGGCTTAAAAATCTCGGCATCCACAGCCTTGCCATAGTAGTCCTCTGCTTCCAGAGAAGCCAGAGAGCCCTTGGTAGAAGCAGCAAATAGCGGAACAGCAGCAAGAAGTACAAGCAGGAGGATGAGCGTTTTCTTCAACATACTTTGATTATAACATGCAGCAAGTCAGAATCAAGCATCCGGAGTATCGCCGCGCGGGACCTCCAGGACAATGTCTGATGTGGGGAAAGAGACGCACGGATGGATGTGTTCCGTCTGCTTGTCCATATTTCTTCTGAAGTCATTCTGAGGCGGAATGCATACGGTTCCGGAGAGGATCTTGCTTCTGCACCATCCGCACTCGCCGCTGCGGCACTTTGCAGGGGCAAGAATTCCGGCCCTCTCCATTGCAACAAGAAGCGTTTCCTTTGAAGATGCTGTTGTCTCATACCTGTACGGGCCCTGAATGACCGAGAGTCTGTAGGACTCCTCCGGAGTATCGGAAACAGAACTGACCATCCTGCCCGAAACTCCGATGATCTCACGCCTGACCAGACGCTTGGGAAGTCCAAGCTCCTTCACCACATCTTCCATGTGGCGGTACAGCCCTTCCGGACCGCAGATGAACAGAGAATAATCCGATGGTGCATACTTACGGATCAGGTCAGCAGTGATGAATCCATGCTCGAACAGCGGAGCTTCTTCATCGGACAGCACATGCACAACCCTGACCTTGTCGGTCTCTTCCGTAATTGAATCAAGCTCGTTTCTGAAGAGAATTGATTTCTCAGTCCTGGAACCGAAAAGTATCGTGAGATTGAAATCCTCAATGCCGTCGCGGATTGCATAGGCCATCGACAGAAACGGTGTTATGCCGCTTCCGCCGGCAACAGCAACAACATTACGGCTGTCTCTGAGGCGGTCATGATAGAAGTTTCCTTCGGGACCGGATACCAGTACACTGTCCCCTTCCTTGAGTTCAGTCAGGATGAAATCGGCGACAAAGCCGCCCGGATTTTCCTTGACCGTTATGAATATCCTTCCGTCTTTGGTCAGCTTTGGCGATGAAGAAATCGAATAAGGCCTTGTAACATAGCTTGAACCTATCTTCATCTTAACGGATACATACTGTCCGGCCCTGAACCAGGCTGCAGGACTGTTGTCTTCTTTCTTTAGAACCAATGTACGTGCACTGCAGCCATCGCGTTCGATTATCCTTGAGACAACCATCTTCTGGACGGAAGGATGAAGCCTTGCGGCATTGCTGTTGATGGGAAAGCTTGTGTTGATGTCCTTGTCTTCCGCTGCGGCAATTGCCTTGTCGCGCCTGAGCGGCAGATTCTTGAAATCCAGCATGTCCTTGAGGCTGAAATTCCTGATCTTGACTTTGAGTTTTGCCAGTTTTCCGCTCATGACCTTGCCTCCGATGAAGTGCCGTCCATTTCTTCAAGTTCCCTAATGACCATCTGCGCCATCAGCTCGCCGCACTGGTAGGCGGACGAATAGCCGTCACCTCTGGGTCCTCCGGCGCCGATGGGCTTCAGGCCCTTGACCGGGTAGTCCTTGCCCAGCTGGAGGTTGCGAGAGATTATGTCATCCCAATCCGCAGTCTCATGGCCGTACACGCAGCCTTCCGGCGTCCCGAGATAACGGGCAAAGGTCCATGGAGTTGCAATCGCTATTTCCTCGACATGTCCGAAAAGGTCGATCCCTGTCTGCTCTTTCAGGCGAGTCATCAGCTTCTGTGCGCACTTGGTCTTGAAGGCTGCATAATCCTCCGGCTTGAGGTTGTCCCAGTCGACTGGAGATCCGAAGGTTGTTATCGAGCAGATGCAGGTTCCCTCCGGCGAAGCCGATGGGTTGGCTACGTTGTAACAGACCAGGATGGAGAAGTTGTTGGAATCGAAGCCCTTCATTATGTTCCTGTACTCGGTTTCCGAATCGGCGGTACCCAGCATGAATATGGAGTAGTCGTTGATGCCCAAAGCTTCCCTGCTGACATCGAGGGCCAGATGCACGGTGAACATCCTCGCCCCGTATTTCTGCTTGCGGGCATTGGAGAGGCGCCTGAGCCTTGGTGTGACAATCTCCTTGGGAACCATGCGGCCGTAGACGATATCCTCATTCACATTGGCAAGTGCATATTTGCATTTGATGTCCCCATATACAGTTCTCACACCTGAAAGTCGAGCATTGTCAAATAAAAAGGACATTGCCTTGCAGTTAAACCAAATCTGGCCGCCTAGGGATCTGAGCTTATCCTCCAGGGCAACCGACAGCTCATGGGAAGTAAATGCCGGGATGTAGGCTCCTTCCGTCATGTAGCTGCTGACCATCATGGCATAGTGCAGAAACGACATGCGGCCCATGTCCACTCCCAGATACGACCAGTATGTGGACATGATATCAATGCACTTCTGGGGAAGTCTGAGGGCTTTGAAGACGATCTTGCAGGAGTGTGAGCCGACGATCAGCATGTTGGAGTAATGCTTGATTGCATAGCGGATGTTGTAGTTGGTCCCGTCTGAGAAATAAGCCAGTCCGGCGTTGACTTCATCGAAGAGCCGAAAGAGCTTTTCCATCTTCTTCCGCGTTCCGGGAACCTCTTTCTCCATGACTTCGATGAGCTCTTCCTTTCCGCTGGGTATGGTGATATCCATGGGACTTCCGTCCGAATACTTACCCACGGCCCTGAAACAGTCCTTGACCGGTACCCAATTTATGTCCAGACCAAGTTCATCGAACATCCTGCGGATACTGCCTGGCTTTGCGGTACTTCCAACAGAGGCCAGCTCATGCAATGACGGGTCAATTTCAAAACGCCCGCGGATATATGAAGAAGCACAGCCGCCGGGAAGGTTGTGCTGTTCGACGACAAGTACTTTCTTTCCGGCCTGCAGTAGCTTAATAGCGGCCATCAGACCGGCATTTCCGGCACCAACCACAACGACATCGAACTCAGGCAAAACTAAATCCATAGGACAAAGATAAACCCGGCTGAAGGGAAAGGGAAATAGTGAATCAATACTATTTTCTAGGCTTTTACAACGCTGTCGGGAGCTACGACACCTTTTACGGAAACAAGAGGATAGACCACGCTGCTGCGGCCCAGGATCACTCCGGGATTCAGGATGGCATTGCAGCCAACCTGAACCTTGTCACCCACCATTGCCCCTACTTTCAAAAGACCGGTATCAATAGCCTGATTGCCTCGGATGGTTATGTTTTTCTCATCAAGTCTGAGATTCGAAGTTATCGCTCCGCCTCCCAGATGAGAGCCGAATCCGAGTATGCTGTCTCCGACGTAGTTGAAATGCGCCAAATCGACCTTGTCGAATATGATGGAGTTCTTGACCTCAACGCAGGTACCGACCGTACAGTCGGAGCCCAGAAGCACCCCGTTGCGAACGAAGGCACAGTGACCGATAAAGCAACCGGGACCGACGATGACAGGTCCGACAAGGACTGCAGTAGAGACAACCCTGGCGCTCCTGTGAACCCAAATGTCCTCTGCCCGCTTCTCATACTCGGCTTCATCCAGACCCTTGCCGATAGTCCTGACCAAATCACATATTCCGGGCAGTGCCTCCCAGGGATAAGCAAACCCCTTCAGATACTCTGACGCAATAGTATGTTTAAGATCAAACAACTCGGAAACTCTTATGTTCTCCATATATCTCAGTATAGCAAAATCTTTTTTTCCTGTCGATAATTGATTTTACCAACAACAGTTATCCGCCAAAACCCCATAAACCGTTTCTAATAAAAACGACAGTATTTCTGTTTATAAGGAATTCAAGCAAAACAACTCTCTTTAGTCTAAACGGAGGTATAGGATGAATCCACCATATTCAAAGATTTAACTACATTCAGTTTAAGAACTTGAAAAAGGATATGCGCAGTATTATCTTATAGGAGGAAAGGAGATGAGATTCGAATGGGATGAAGCCAAAAACAAAGAAAACATAAGAAAGCATAAGCTGTCTTTCTATGATGCTATCAGAGTTTTTGCAGATGAAAAGCGAATTGAAAAATATGATGCGGAAAACTCCACATCGGACGAAGAACGCTGGGATGTTATCGGGATGGTGAATAAAGTCCTGTTTGTTGTAATAACAGAACGTGGAGATGTCACAAGATTAATATCAGCCAGAGCTGCAACAAAGGAAGAAGAACATGAATACTACAGTGACTATGACCTTAGATGACATATTGGATCTTCCACCATTAACAGAACAAGACATAATGAGGATAGAAAAAGCCAAAGCAAATCCGGATGAAGAATGTCCGGCGCAGACGAAGGAAGCCCTACGACAATTCAGGCCGGTAAAAGAAACACATCCGGAGTTATATAAACAACTTCATGGCAATCAATGAAACAAACAGAACCCCCGAGATCATCGGGGGTTCAAAGTCTTAATTACGTTTTCAGTACTTGTTCAACTCGGTGACTACCGCACGTTCAAGGGTGAACAGTGCATCGTCCGAACTGGCAACCCAGGCCATCATTCCGCCGTAGCCGTTCGTGCAGCCCCAGTTGGTCTTTGTGGTCACCGTGACGGCATCATCGAAGGCGTACGAATATCTGGTCTTGAATGCCAGGGCAACACCCTTGTCATCGACATACTCGATAGGCGCATTGCCGATTTCAGTCGAAAGCTTGGAGTAACCGAAATCTCCCTCGTAGCGTTTTGAAACCTCGTTGCGGTAGTAGATGCGCTTCTCATCAACCCACCATTTCAGACCGTAGAGCGGAAGACCTATCAGGAGCTTGGACTTGTCGTTTACGACAGACGCATAGCCTTCCATGACGCCTTTAAGCATCGTGAAATTGCCATTGTAGGCGATTTTTCCGCTTGTCCTGTTGCTGTAATCAAAGTCATAGGTCATGACGCTTGTGTAGTCCAGAACATCGTTCATGAGGCGAATACAGCTCGGCTCGTTGTAGAAACTGCCTGCGCTCTGGCCGGCCATCGAAAGGATGATGTCGTTTCCAAGCAGCTCACGAAGCTGCAGGGCCAGATCCAGATATGCGGCATTGCGCTCCTCATAATCCGAGTAGTACTCCCAGTCAAGGTCGATGCCGTCGATGCCGCGGCTCTTAACCAGCTCTGCAGTGGTCTGGGCAAGCACCTTGCGCTTTGCAGGATCCATGATGACCTCTCCCAACCTATCGCTGTTGCTGGCACCTCCCAGGCCTGCTATGACCTTGGTGTACGGATACTTCTCGTGGAAGGTATCCAGAGTGTCCTTGATGTGCGGGAACGTCTTCTCGTTCACACGCCCGTCGGGGAAAGTATCCAGGAACGAAATCACTATGGCTGTGAACTGGTCGGGATATGTGACATCGCTTAAGGAATAGGCATAGATTACGTTGCGTTTGGAGCTTGCCAGCACGGTATCGGAGGCCTCGCTCTTGGGGCGCTGCTTAAGAACAGCAGCGCTTTCCTGAGCGGTTTCAGTCTTTTGTTCCGACGCTTTCTCACATGAACATGCACACATCAGAAGCACCATAACCATCAACAGAACAATAGTTCTTCTCATGATTCCCCTCAATCCGTCACAAGGCAGGCACCAGATGCGGTTGCATTGTCGGAGCTGAACTTAATAAAACCGATGGTCGAGGCATACTGGACTGTCAAATCATCCATACCGATTGTAGTTCCGGCAGGAAATGAATCAGCGGAAGTAAGTGTTATTACCAACTTTGTGCCCTTTGTTTTTGCAGGTACCGAAACTTGATACCAGCCATCCATGGAACCGGAACCTGTTACGAAAGCCTGATTATAAGCCTTCATCAGAGGGGTCGTAACATTGTTTTTCGAATCCTTGGCGATGGTAATATCATCTGTACTTGAGAATACAACTTCATTAATCAAGACAGAATCATTGGTGCCATCACCATTTTTGGGCCTAACGGCTACAGTAATCTTATCACTGGATGAGAGGGGTTTAATCTTGAACTGGATATAGTTTCCATTGTTGATTATTGGACCCATCATTTCAAGAGAGTATGTAATTGAAGATGCTTCTGCTGTAGTGGTAACTTCAAACTTAGGACTTCTCTTACTGCTGTTATCTGTTGCTACATCGCCGCCAAATTCAGAATCTCCAAGAAGATGTCCGATTACCTGGCCAACCAAAGCATTCTCATATGTAGCTGCCTCATACCACTTCTTACCTGCTGCTCGATCCGCCTCAGAAAGAGAATTCAGTGCCTCTGTACCTTTTCCAATTGCAAAGACCGGAACAGGCTGAGTGGAGTGATCTCCACTGGGAGCTTTTACCATCGAGAAATCTGTTTCCCATCCTTCTCTGAGCTGTGTTGCACCGGTCTCATGGTCCGCAGTGACAATCAGAGCTGTATCCGGATGCTCAAGGACATACTTGAGAGCGATAGCAACGGCCTCATCGGTGCTCTGGACTTCCTTTACGATTCCATAGGTATTGGCAGAACCATCAAGGGGAGTATTACCGTGACCGAAGTGGTCAGTGTAAGTATTTTCAATCATGACAACAAAACCCTGATCGGTTTTATCATGTGCATCTAGCCAAGAAAGAGCATAGGCAGTCATCTGCTGTAGATTCGGGAACTTGGAATTATCTGTGTCGAATCTTGCGAACTTATTGGCTGTTGCAGAGAAAAGAGCCCACATTTTGATGTCGTCATTAAAATGATCAACAACCTTTGCTGCTGAATTATACAATTTCATTTTGTTGTCTACAGTGTACTGATACAGTTCATTTCCGGAATTGAAGTAACCGGAATAACCGGAGTAATCATTTCCCATGAATAAATCGGCACCAAAAACAATCTGCTGTTCAGCCATCTTAGTCCATCCCTGGCTTCTGTTTTTGTTGTGCACACTATAGACTGCAGGAGTTGCATCTTCCATCTCTGCATTCGACACAATTCCAACTAACTTTCCATGCTCCCTTGCAAGCTCGGACATATTCTTAAGCTCGTTTCCTTCAGCATCAATTGAAGCAAAAAGCTTTGTTGTCTTGTAGCCGGTAGCAAGAGCTGTACCACCAGCAGCACTGTCAGTGTAGATTCCTTCACGAGTAAGAGTCGTAGATGCTCCGATATAGGGAAGCTGTGTCATAATCAACTCACCACACCACTGTTCGGAAGCTCTGACATGAGTAATACCCATACCATCACTGATAATGACGATAACATTCTTGACATCCTTAAAGTAACCTGGAGTTGCAAGTGCCTGGGCCAAGGCAGCCTTAAGACCTGGAGTCACATTGGTTACTTCCGTCTTCATATCTCCCTGAAGAATGGCATCAGGAACAGTTACAGAACCTTCATCCTTTATAGTCCACATAGGAGTTGTGACTTTTTCAGCCCACCCGGCAGGCATATAGTACTTTATTGCAGCACCGGTATCAGGTTTAGTATCAGGCTCAGGTTGTACCTCGTTTTTACATGCAATGATGACAAACACCATCATAAGAGCCAAGAGAATTGATAGAATTCTGAAAGAAATCTTCTTCATAAAAACTCCTTTTTATCTATTACCTCAGGATAAAAACAACTGGCCGTCAATAGGCGGCCAGGAAGAATCATTAGTAAAGAGAACTCACACACTCATAAAGGGTACTCTGTACAGAAACACCCTTACCGATTCCATAGAAACAAACGTCGGAAACAGATCCGTCGACAGGACATCCGCAAATCAGTAATGCAGTATCCGGATTCTCAAGCACATACTTGACTGCTACTGCAACACCTTCATCGAAATCCTGAACTCCGTTCGAATCCAATGCGGAAGACGGACTGTAAGACATCAGAAGAGCAAACCCATCGTCATCCATTATACTTTGCATCCATGCCAGAGCAAAGGCTGCCTCCTGTCTGAAAGAAGGAAGCGTACTGTCATTTTCAAATATCGTATACAGCAAATTCACTGCACTATGGTGATTTTTGCTTTCGTCAAGGTAGAAATAAACATCATCCTTTTTGTACAGGGAAATTGCATCTGCCAGGGTTGAATTGATTACAGCGCTCGATTTGTAAATCTGATTAACTTGGTCTGCATCGGAATCAACCTTGGTGAAATCACCTTTTCCTACAGTCAAAGCAATTCTGGAGGAAGTCTGATTCCCGGAAGCATCCTCAATTGGATTGAACTGATTGAAGCTGACCTCGGCCTTTGAAACCTCATTGTCGTCGTGTGTAGTCATCCTTCTCATGCTGTTGGATGAAATCTCTCCCCAGGAAACAATGCCAATCTTTGACTTAAAAAGGTCATTGGCAATGTAGTCTACTAGAAGTTTGCTATCAGTATCCGTGAACTTTGAGGATGTTGTTCCTTTTACAGGAAAGCTGTTAAGTATTAGTTCGCCATATTGTGTGGTCGAACCCTCTATAATATCCGATGTCAGGCCTTCACAGACGATGACAATCAGGTTTTTTGCGCTATTGAAAGCAAGCGGGTTTTTCAACCCGGCCTTGAGAGCCTTGGATACACCAGTAACTAATCCTGATGTGACTGCAGCAGGGATATTTTGGTATCCTGATTTACTGATTTCCCAGGAAGGGATATTCACACCGGACAATCCGGCGTTGATAGTAGCGGGAGAGGTCCCCTCAGAAATAGTTTCAGACTCAATAAGAGCTGAATCAAGAATCATTTCAGCTGGTTTCTCCGGAGCAACCTCCTGCTTGCAGGAACAAAGTCCTGCAAGCAGAAGAACTGCGACCAGAGAAAACAGAAAAACTGTTTTTCTAATCATAGGAATAATCCTTATTTTGTGATAATGGACTCCCACAAGCGCTTGCCATATGGCTTGCCGCTTGTTGAGAAGGCCTGTCCCTTGTCAGTGTTGTCATTGGTCAGACCGAAAGGCTCACCTGTAATCAACTGACCCATGAGAGCACCTGTAATCCAACCTTCATGGACATTTCCGTTCTCCTCAACACCTGCTTTGGGATTAGAACCAAATTTGGTATTGATTGCAGCAGCTGAGAAGTTCTGGGCACCTGCACCAAAAGCATAAAGAGGAACATTCTGGCTTGAGTGTCCGCTCGTGGTACTCTTCATCAAGCTGATATCATTCTCCCAACCCTCTCTGAGAACGATTCCACCGGTCTCATGGTCAGCAGAGATGACAAGCAGTGTATCCGGATGCTCAAGGACATACTTGACTGCGATTGCAACACCTTCATCGAAGCACTGAACCTCATTCAGCATTTCAACCGGCTTCTGGGCATGCCCCCAACCATCGGTACATGTGTTCTCAATGATACAGAAGAAACCTGTACCGGCATCATCAGCTTCCTTATCCATCTGATAGAGAGTATAGGCAACCATCTCCGGCCAGGACGGATAATTCTTTCCAACCGTTCCACTCAGGAGATAACCTCTGTTAGGCTTGCTTGAATCATAGTCGTTTCCACTGCTATTCCAAGATCCTAAAACAGGTTTAGTGAAGTTTGTGTTTTCAACAAGAGCTTTGAAAGATGTTTTCTGCGTAACCTTACTACTCGGTGTATCACTCAAAACACCCTCGATTTCCGTAATGGCTTCAGCAAGTCCGCTAGTAGCATGCGAACCCTCGTTTTTAAGCCAATCGAGGTAATCCTTGAGATTATCCGCATTTGTCGGCCAAGTCATGAAGATATTGCGCCTTGTAGCAGGATCCTCATACTCATAAATTGTATAATATACTGAGAATGGAGCCATCTTGTACTTTTCATCGGTGCTCAGTCCCTCGAAATAGGCAATCGGATCAGCATGGCTTGCATTTGAAATCTTCTGCTTTGAAATGGCATCGTCTATTCCACCCTTCTCGCCGGCTTCAAGCCTCTGAGCCATAGTTTTTCCAGCACCGGTATAGTCCTCCGTGTACCAGTCCCAGCCCATGAGAAGATCAAGACCCTGCTCGACGATAGCATATCTGAAAGCCTTGTAGGTCAGAACATCGGTGTGATATCTATTTGTATCATGAATCATTGCATCGGAAGGAGTTGCATCAAGGACGTTATCGTTGGTGACGTTAGCGGTCTTCCATCCCTTGGAATGTGCGGCTTCAATCAAAGTCATTACCGGGTTTGCATCTACATCAAGAGAGATATAACCATATCTTGTCTTGTAACCTGCAAGAACCTGTGTACCACCAGCACAGCTGTCAGTTGTCGTGTGAGAAGAATAATTCGTATTAGTCGAATTATTTCCTGAACTATCGAAGCTATACTGCTTATATGAATCCGTCTTCGACTCTGTTGCATACGGTAGATAATCCAGCAGAAGCTCGCCCTTGTACTCTCTGGACGCATTGACTTCCGTTACTCCCCATCCGTCGCTGAAGAGGAAAATAATATTCTTCGGGGTCTCGTCAAAGAAACTCTGTGGAGTATTCAAGACGGCATCCTTAAGAGCCTGTGAAACATTCGTGTTTGAATCAATTGCACCGGCAAAGCTGTAAGTTACATCCGGAAGACCTTTCATACCCTTTGCATCTGCACTCCAGGTCATTGGAATAGAGAAGCCTCCTTTCAGCTTAACACTACCGGCAGGAAGAATCGGGTCGCAATGCTCCGATTTTGTCTTAGCATCCCAAGACTCACTTCTATCCGGAGTAACCGGCTGCTGTTCGGGTTCAGCCTTACAGGAAATCGATACGAAGAGCACTGAAATCATCATCAGTGCAACAAGAAGTAAACTAAGAAATCTCTTCATTTATTTCCCTCCATTTGTTTGAATAACAGATTAATCGTTCGGTATTTCCTCGATAAAAACATTGTCGAGGAAGAAGATTCTTGCCTTAGTATGTTTGTCATCAATCTTGAAGTAAATTGTTACTTTATCAATCGGACTAGTAATCTCAACATTATGATTATCAATAAGAGTTTCCATATCTTCGGGCCGTATTGTACCGCTGACCTTTACCCACTCTGAGGCAGAAGCAGGGACATCCATTCCTGTGGTTTCTTTTGCCTCATAGAAAGGATCTACACTGGGAACGAGATAGCAGTTACTCTCCCATTCCTCTGCATAATCACGTAGCTGCGTAGGATGGAATTCGATAGAAATACCGAAAGTCGCATCTTTCTCGGCCTTGTTAAGTTTGAACCAGGCTTCGATATAATAACTCTTGGACCTGTCAAAGAACGATGTAGCATCAATGGCGACTCCGCTCCAAGTCTCAGTATTCTTAATCTGAAGACACTTGGAACCGTCGATTCCCTTCTTGTCAACAATCTTCAGGCTTGCGAATTCCTCGACCCAGTCTTTTGTTGTTCCACTTTCCAAATCACCGAACGGGACAAGGTTCTCTGCAAATGTCAGTGCACATGCAAGTGCAAGCATAGCAATGATCAACAGTGTTTTCTTCATAATATATCTCCTTAAATAATTATTCCGCTGCCGGTCTTACGATCAATACATCAAGTTCATCCGGGGCACTGACGAAAGGCATAATATCCGCATCCTCGTCCAACGATGTTATATCCACGTTTTCTCCGCCAATTGTCAGATTCTTTATTGCTATGAAACTACTTGCCCAAGTCCCGGCATCGACATACAGCGTGAATCCGATTGATGAAGCTGCTACTACATCTGCAGCAGGTACTTCAACGATATACCATCCGTTTGCATCCTTTTCAAAGGACTCAACTGACGTATCGGAAATAAACCTCGCATAATCCCCGTCACCCTTTCTTACGGTTAAGGTAGATGCATTTTCGGTGAACTTGGCCAGGAATGTAATGGCTTGACCATCGGTAACACTCTTATTTAGGACAAACTGGAACTTATTGGGCTGTTTCTCGTTCGTTGCATCTTCTCCGGATTTAACCCTCAGAACACCTGTTTCCCATTCGGGTTCAACAATAGCGGCAATAATCTCAGCTGTCGTTGGCTCTGTTGTTCCCGAACCTGATCCCGAGTCTGATCCCGGAGTAGCTTCCGCTGCCGGCTGCGGATCCTGCTTACATGAAGCGAAAGCAAAAACCGCTAACAAGACGAAAAGAATAACCAATACTTTTCTCATATTCTCTCCTTTTTCTCTATCAAGTAGTCATACCATCTTCATAAGGAATGGTAAAACATATCATTCAGCGTCATTTGTTTCAGAAGCAAAGAATATCCTTTCAAGAACCGGATCAGTCTGGTCAGTGTTATCTGCACGGTTCCAGACTCCGTGATCGCTCTTGAAGCCTGCTTCAGCTTCTTTTATGGTTTCCGGTCCATCAATAGCAAGTTTCTCGCCATTGAAAGTAAATTCCTTGATCTCAAGATACTCATCAACCTGGAATTTCTGATCGTAGTTTGCCAATTCAACCTTGATACCCGGAACGGTTCCTTCTCCTGCATCATAAGCTCCTTCCGCAGGTGCTTCAGGATATGTGAATGTCATTGTAATCCATCCATCAGCATCCGGAGCGGAAACATAGGGATCTTCACTTTCCAGAATCTCATACTTGTACAGGAACTTGATTTTTTCATCGCCGTCTCTCAGATACAGCATCGTAACAGGATGCTCGGATCTGTAAGTAATGGTAAGAACATCACCGGCTTTCGGCTCAAGGGCTTCATACAAAAAGCTAAACCTCTTTGCCTGCGTTGTTGCAGTAAGCCTGTAGTAGGCTTTTCCGGCAAGGACATCCTCATCAGTCGGTTTGGGAGTTGTGTCAATCTCTTCTTCCTGATTTTCCCCCTGCTTTTGGGGCTCATTTTTACAGGAGACAACAGCAAAACCAGCAATAAGACAAAGCAGAATAACACATAATTTCTTCATGGATAATTGTTATTGTAATACCAGTTCAAACAAATAAAACGATAATCCAAAGTGCCATCCGGAATCCCGGATGGCACTCGAATAAGAATTACAAATTATCACTCTGCCGGGGCAGCATAGTACTCTTCAATCTCCGGGCAAGCAAATACATCCGAGACCTTATCCTCATCGAGAATCAGTGTACTTGTGACTGTCTTTGCCGGTGCTTCAGCATCAGGAGTGGTTGTGAGTGTTACACTTCTGATGTAAACGATATCTGCTTCATGACCAATGTTGGCAGCAGCAAAATACTGATCCCTGAAGTCAACGACAAATGTTGAAGGATAACTCAATGTAGACTCTGAAGGAACTGCAGTTCCCGCAGGCGGGAACGTATAGGTCAAAGTAATCCATCCGTCAGCATCCGGCTCGCTTACCGTCTGCCAGTATCCGGGATAGGCAACACTGGAGTCAGCTTCGTAAATCCACTTCATTGAATCTTCTCTGAGGCTGAATGTGAAATCTCTGTCTGCAGTTGCAGGATCGTTTCTCTTTGCCTTATAGACAACTGTAAGAACATCACCTGCTTTTACTGTAACATTGGGATTCCATGCCAGTCTGAATTTATCCTGGTAATAGTTGGTATCACCAGTCTCTCCGGGGATTCCACCCTCCGTAGCAACCAGTCTGTAATAATGCCTTTCAATGGTGGGCTCAGCTCCGTAATATACATTTTTTGTGTCGAATGCAAGATTGTTGGTAGCAGTAGCTGTCGTGTAGGAGATGTCCTTCAGATAAAGCACATCGCCGACTGCATTTTTACCTGTAATTTCCAGACGCAATCCGATTCCGATGTCAGCTGCCACAGTATCTCCTGTAACTGTATAAGTGAAGGTGTGCCATCCAGCCTCATCTGCTTCGTCTTCAGCATATTCACCCTTAAAGAAATTACCATTTGTACTCTTGCTTCCCTGCATCTTACGAACGGTAATTGATGAGAATTCTCTATTTGACTTGTACTTAAACGAAAGCACATCACCGGCTTTCACCTGTGAGTCAAAGAGCCACTGCATTTGGAAACCATCGCTTACAACGGTAGCTGTCAGCTTGACAGTATCAGTAGCATATGCCACATTGATAGTCTGCTTTTCAGCAGCAGGAGCATTCACCCACTTGGCATACAGTGTGATTGACTGTGTGACGGGAGTCGTGAAGTCATACACATTCTCGAATGTATCTTCAGTGAACCATGTGTAGAAAATGGCTCCTTCCTTGGAAGGATCTGCCGGTTTCTCAACCACGGCATCTTTCACCACTGATGCATCGGCTATAGCAGATCCACCCTGTGTGTCGAATTTAACAGTAAAGCTTTCCGGCTTCGGATCTGCCTTAGGTTCATTTTTACATGAAACGACGGCAAACACTGCTAAAAGGCAGAGTGCAATGATTAAAAGTTTTTTCATTTTCTAATCCTCAAATAATCATAACGCCAAAGTGCCACAAGGTTGCCCTGGTGGCACTTAAGCAATTAACAAGTCAATACACAATTACGTGGTAGGCTCTGTCCAAACAGCGTACAGGATTGTATCCTTTTCGATGGCAGTTGTGAACGTCCATGCATCTCCGGATCCATCCTTCTTTGTGTTCCATCCACCAAATACTTTTCCTTCTCTTGTAAGAGCAGTCGGCTCAGCAACAGGCTCTCCGCTTGCTACTATGGCAGCAGTTCCCTTGGGGTTGCTGTCACTGTCCAGATCAAGAGGATCAAGGAACTGGACAACAAATGTTGTAGCACCTGTCCAGGCAGACGTACCGGCTGTAATCTTCTCAACCTTATCGGCCTCTCTTACGACATCTCCACTACCTTTAAGGGCTGCAGTTGCTGCTGCTGCAATGTTGTCTATCGTCATGACAGTATCATTATGGCGGACTTCCTTAATCTCAATGTAGTCGGTAGCAACGATAGTGCCATGGAAGTGGAAGTTAAAGTTGTCGACAACAGAATAGATAGTATCAGGAATAGTCTTGACATTCTTATCAGACTTTCCGGTTGATTCATTATAACCTCTGTCAACAGAAAGACCGAATGTATAAGTAGCAGTAACCCAACCATCTGCATCAGGCTCAGAAATCGTCATACCAGTCGTTGACTCATGGACCCATCTGATATCCGGAGGAGTGAGATTGTTACGAGTAGTTCTGATGTTATACTCTTCAATTGGTCTGGAACATCTGTACACGACAGTAATGGTATCATCTTTAGCTACAGCCTCATTAAAATGCAACTCAAACTTATCATATGACCAGAGACCTGCATTGACTCCCGTTGTAGCAGTCAATCTAACAATATCAAAATCATCAGCCCACTTTGCATACAGAGTGATGTCAGCTGTGACAGCTGTTTCGAAATTATACTCGTGCTCATAGGTAGACTCAGTGTACCAACCCTTGACGTAACTTCCTTCCTTGGAAGCAGTGGGCTTAGCAACTGTGGCACCCTTCTCTACTGTAGCAGATTCAACCGTCGGGCCACCTTCTCCAGTATTGAAAGTGACTGTGAATTTCTCTACTACCGGTTCCGGTTCCGTCTTCGGTTCATTCTTACATGAAACGACGGCAAAAACTGCCAATGCACAAAGCAAAATAATAAATGCTTTCTTCATTTTTCTCTTTTCTCCTTGTTGTTTTTTATATTCATAAGTACCAATTAGCAAATCGGCACAAAGAATCCAGAATTGTTTATACGCCATTGGCCACCGGACGTGCCGATGGCCATAACGATTAATAAATATGACTCAGATTACTCGTCGCCGCCTTCGTCGCCGCCTTCACCGGGATCTTCGGGCTCAGGAGGAGCAATATAAGTCTTTCCCTGCCTCGGGAGCTCAGGGTTGAGATCCTTGATGTAAACATTATCAAGGATGTACTCATAGCCATCCTGATCCGGGTAGGATCCGACAAAGAACACAATTACAAGTTCATACATAGTTGTTTCGCCTGTAACACCATTTGCTTCATCCTCTGCTGCCATAACCGCTGCTATTTCATCTCCGGTAAGGATTGCAGCAACAGTGTGCCAAGCTCCATCTTCAAGGTCTTCACCCTCGGCGTTTGTCGAATAACCAAGAGCTTCAGCATCGGTATCATCCAACCATCCACCATCATACTGACCCGGAATATCGTAAGTCTGTCCTACAACATCGTAGGCACCACCCGTGACAATGTTGAAAGCAAGGTGTGCAGTCAAATCATCATCCTTCGTACCAGTATTCTTGAATGAAGCCTCAACATAATAGCTCTTTCCGGCGCCGTAGAAATCCGTGATGTCAACCATGACTTCACCATAGGACTCATTCTGAGTAACACTAAGGCCTGCGGTATTTCCCATTCCGATACCTTGTTCTACAAGTACTGAAGCGCCATCTCCGACAAGGTCAGTATCATCGCCCTTTTCGAAGAATCCGTTGTAAACAAGATTATCCTTAGGCTCTTCCTTTACGGCACCGCCGCCGCCACCACCGCCGCCGGCAGCTTCCTGATCACAGGAAACAAAGACAAATGCTGAAACAATCAGCAAAACCAACATTACAAAGGTGATTTTCTTAGCCATATAGCATTCTCCTTTTTCACGTTAAAATTATAAAAGGACAAAAAGTCAATTGTCAATAATTTTCTTCTTGATTGGCAGGACTTGAAGGGGTTTAAATTAATATCCACTTCTGTAACTACTAGTTAAATAAACAAATATATTAGTTGAATTCGGTTGCAATACTGCTTTCATCTCATTTTTTACCGGGTTCCCCAGGTTTGTTTTCAGTGACAACATTTCCAGTTCTGTCATAATAGACAACGTGGGAATTTTTTCACGTTAAAATGAAATTCTTCCAGAATCACCTGAAAGCATTCCATTGCTCCTCCAATTGGATAAACCTCTGAATACTCCTGTTGGTTAAAAATCTACAGATCCTGACGTTTTGTATTACTGTGTCCCTCCCTTATCATCAGCCGACAACTAACGTAGAAACTATTCACTTGACTGCTTAAGATGTCTTCGTAATTAGATGATGTAATTGCACTGTCATGAATGTTGCTATATGCGAGTTAACTCCTTAAATAACTTGCTTTTTAACGTGAAAGTGATATGCTTTCAAGTATGAATAGAACACCATCAACAAACCCACCGTTCGGACTCAAACCAAATGAGGTCCGCCAGTTAGCATCTTTCACTTTCGACGACAATGCCTACTCGGGACTTCCCGGTTCCGGCGGCGAAGGTGGAATCAAATTCATCCTAGATTTGTTCAACGAGAACAAAAACCACGACGGCAGCCCGATTGTAGGCACATTCTTCCTCAAGGCTGACAACATCACGGACAACGACACGGAAGAGAACAGCTACGTCAAGGAAATATGGCACAGGGCACAGGTAGAAGGCAATGAGATTGCAATGCACACCTACTCCCACCCCCATGGACTTGAGTTCGACTGGGATGCAGACCCCGTGACACGCACGCCGATCATGGATCTCAACGACTGGATGGCAGAGCATGAGAAATGGTACAAGACCATGGAAAAACCCTATGCCCCCGAGAAGGAAGATTCTGGATTGGGAATCAAGAAAGAGGACATCGTAGGTTTCAGAACCCCGTTTTTGGAGTACAACGACAACCTGTTCACATCGCTCGACAAGCTAGGCATTCTCTATGAAGCCGCAGTCGAGGAAGGCTGGCAGGAAGACAAGAACGGAAAGAACGAGTTCTGGCCCTACACCATGGACAACGGCAGCCCCGGAGAAACCTTCGTTTCAGAGGCATTCTACTCACAGAAGCCCATGATCAGCAGCCACCCGGGTCTGTGGGCGCTTCCGATGTATGTCTTCACCACCCCACCCGATGAGATGTGCGAGAAATACGGCACACGCCCGGGTCTCAGAGCCCGCCTTGCTGCAGACAATCCTGATTTCGACGTCAATACCGGCAAGATCACCGGCATGGACTGGAACCTCTGGTTCGAGTATTTCATGGACGAGGACGATGCCTTTGCGACCATGGCATATACCTTCGACCTGCACTATGAAGGCAACCGCTGCCCGTTCTATGTCGGAATGCATACCGACATCTACTGCGACAAGTATGACAAGAACGACCTTGAGGGCGAGGAGATTACCAAGATCAAGGCCAATGCGGCACAGAGACGCAACATGGTCAGGAGAATGCTGGCCCACATCCTCTCCAAGAAGGATGTCCAGGTCCTGACTGCTAAGGACACCATCAGATATCTCAACGACCCTGAGTTACTGAAGATTTGATTTTAAATTGCCAAAAAAAGGTTTGGCCCGGTCTCAGATGAGGCCGGGCCATTTTTTTGGAGGTGATTATGAGTACCGTTTAACGGGCCTTCTTAAGAACTGTAATGCTGTCGAACTCTCTTCCGCCAGAACCGATGAGATGAAGCGTCATTTCGGTCGGAGTAACAGTGAAATAGACACCTCCTATACCGCCAGCGGTATACTCAACATACTTCAGGTTTTTCGGTGCAGTATTCTTGAGGCTGCTTATCGAACTACCTTCGGTCTGGTTGCTGGTTACATAGACAGTTCCCTTTGAAACCTTACCGTCAACGAATTCCGCTTTTGCTTTGTCATTACCGTATAGCGGGTAAGTGCGGCGGTAGGTATGCTCATCGGAAGACAACGCAAAATCTACCTTGTATGTATCAAAGATCTTTCGCCAGTTTGTGTAGTAACCATAATCACAGGGTGTATTGGTATCCGTATTGAACCATGGAAGATGCTGGGCATAAATCAGATAATCATACTTGCCTTCATTAGCTTCGACAACAGCCTTAAACCACGCCTGTTGCTCAGAAAGAGAACTTCCGTCAAGAGTGTTAAGAATTTCGCTCTCAATCGTAAAGTTATCGATACAGACGAAAAGAACTCTATTCCAAATAAACCAATAATTGCTATCTAAGACGCTCTTCTCTCCTGCCGTGTTATTTGCTGGGTATGCGGCAAATTCCTTATAGAAATCGTTTGTAGTACGCTCTTTATCATTCCACCCGTAATAGTCATGGTTTCCACAAACGAACGCATACGTCATGTTATCCAGCAACCCACTATCCGACCAATAGTTCCAGTGTTCGTAAATTTGTCCTTTATTTACCATGTCTCCGGTAAATATGACAAATTCAGGGTCAACATCTTCATTGGCCTGCGCATAGGCAAGGAGTTCGCTGACGCGGTTAAGTGTTGTCTTACCGCCTTTAGGTACGTGGTTGTCACTCAGCCATAAAAACTGAAAGCTTGTAGTGTCGGCTTCTGCAGTCTTGAACATAGCAACATCTGAGTAATCTCCACCTGCCTCCTTAATCCTATACTTGTAAGTCGAACCAGGATTCAGATCGTCGAGGTAGACCTTACATCTATAGTGGGAAGAATCAAGAGGATTTCCTGCTGTATCTCTCCAATCTGTAGTGGATAGAACCTCATTACACTGGGCATTAGCCACTGCAGTCCACTCTGCTTCACCATCGTTTTGGTACTCCAGAGAAGATCCTGCAGTAGTTGAGTGCCAAGAAATGACTACACTCTTCGACGCATCCTCACCGGGACCAGTATTGACCATACTGATAACCGCAGGGAGATTATTCGTCACCTTCTTCCCGCAAACTTTGCAGGTGTATGTGGCCGTTCCGTTTCCGTTGTTGATGACGGAGCCCCAAACGTGCCTCTTAGGAGTGGAAGTCAATTCCGTGTGTTCACACGTTGCCTGATGCCAATGGTAATCGGCATCAGTAATCCATTCGGAGCTGAATGTATGCTTATGCTCTTGCTGAGCAGGTTCCTCTTTACAGGCACAAAGGCCAAATGCCAAAACCAACGTCAGGAGCAAAAGTAATAAGCTTCTATAAAGTCTGTTCATTTACACTCCTCTTGTTAATTGAATGATTCTCAGAATGCAGCTGTCATTCCGAGCACGATTCCCCAAGAGCTCTTTCTTGCTGCATCCTGTTCGCCGTTGAACTTGAAGTTCATACCAAAGCTACCGGTGATGTTTTCTGTAAGGCCCAGTCCGAGTCCTGCATCGATGGCAATAAGGTTCTTGTCCGATCCGGGACCCCTAAGCTGACAGTCGCCCCAAGCAAAACCGCCAGGCGTTTCTGTATAGCCGTAATTCTTGAACCAGTTGACTTTAACAAACGGATAAACGGTTTCGTTTGCATACCATGTAAACTTTGCTCCAAGCCTATTGCCTATGCCCTCGTTATCATATGTGCGGAGAAGGAATGCATCATAAAGTTCGATGCCGACTTTCTCTGTAAAGTAAGTGAACAGGAAGTCTGCCCTATGCTGAGCCAGAACCTTTTCTGCAAGGATAAGGGAATAGCCTGCTACGATCTCCATGCCATCTTTTCCGAAATAATCGGCCTGAAGGCTGAAAGTCTTGATTTTGCCGTCATCAAATACCTCGGAAACATTAAGCTGGTTTGGAACCATACGGAACTCGAAAGCCAGTCTCATGCTGTATGACACATCATAGACAGCAGCTGCCTCAAAAGTATTCCATGGTTTCTTCTTGCTCTGACCCATCGACATACCTGTAATCAGTCTCAAATCTCCAAACTGCATATCCAGATAGATCCTGTTCTTCCCCTGCTCAAAAAGGCCGGCCCCGAAGACAGGCTCCCAGCTGATACTTTCTGCATAAAGCTCCAGAGCTGTATTACCGACGGACAACTTCATCCAGTCGGTGACTTTTGCAGTGATATCCCATCCGTGAACTTCAACTGCAGCACCAGCATACTTCTCATTTGGAATCCTGAAGCGGATGTTCAACAAGGCCGAACCACGTCCACCCGAAAGGGTTGCATTCATGTCGGCAAACACGGTTTCATCTGCACCACCAATTGAAAAACCGACAGGAATCTCATCTAGAGGATCAGACTTTCCTCCCCATGTCGTAAGTGTGTCGATGGTTACATTGATTGCTGCAAAAGCTGCAAATGCAATCATGGCGATAAGAACTGTTGTAATTAATTTCTTCATTTCTTACTCCTTTGATGTTCTAAGATACAAACTTTAATTAGTTTTTCAATTTATTCTCCAATTACAAACCATCATACCGATGATCTGGTAATCAGCTGCGGTTCATATACAAACTTGTTGGGCTTGTATTCCTCGTTTCCCTCCAGAAGACGCACCATCCTGGCATACGCGTTCTTTCCTATCTGGAAGAGCGGCTGGCGGATGCTGGTCAGCGGAGGATCAATCAGCGAAGACGACATCACGTCATCGTAACCCACAATGGAAAGCTCCCGCGGGATGTTGACGTGCTCCGTCTTGGCCTCCAGTATTATTCCGGCTGCCACGATATCACCTGCCGCGCAGAAGATTCCGTCTATATCGGAACCGTAACGCTGCATTCTCTTGAAGACCACCTGTCCCTCCTCGAAGTAATAATCCTCGATATAGAAGGTGTTCCTCGGATTGAACGAAAGGTCATGATCCTTGATGGCCTGCAAAAAGCCTTCTTTCCTTTCCTTCTGGGAGAGACCCAGATCTTCACGGTTGCTGTCACCGATGACCAGGGCAAGGTTCTTGCGACCCGAGTTGATCAGGTGCTCCGTGGCCATGTAGGCCCCGTGATAGTTGTCCATGACGATTTCTATTGCTCCCTCGGCCTTCTCGTCTATGACTATCATCGGACAATTGTTGTCTCGGTACAGCTTGATGATTTCCTTGGATGGGCTGATCGAAAGGAGGATGACACCGTCTGCATGCTTGCCTAGGCAGATGTCGGTCAGAACCTGCTCGTTCTTTTCCAGGGTTGCAAAGAGGTTGATTGTGTACTCTGTCTCCATTGAGCGGATGCTCTGCTCAATGCCCTTGAGAATCTCCATCTCGAATGTGGAGGAGAAAAAGTTCGCAACCACACCTATGACGTAGGTCTTTCCGCTTACCAGCGAGCGTGCGAGGTGGTTGGGATGGTAATTCAGCTTCTTTGCAGCCGCCAAAACCTTAGCCTTGGTATCGGCAGTGATACTGGGAGAATTGCGCAAGGCAAGGGAGACTGTGGTGTGAGAGACACCAGCAAGCTGTGCAACATCCTTAATTGTTACCATCTATTCTCCTTTCTTCAGTTATTAATCTTATTCATCGCTTCCTTCAGCGTGAAGTCGACCCAGATTATCCCTACATCGTTGCCTGATTTGCAACCATCTACAATGAACTGCCCGAGCTCTTTAGCAGGATTTGAATACTTTCCCCAGACTTTTGATCTATCAGCAGAATAACCAATCTGGAACATCACCGGATTAGGGGCATAGTGCTCAGCCCAAGCAGCGAAATCATCTCTCTGTTCCTCAGGTGAATCATAATACTGACTGTCATTAACAAAAATAAGCCCATCCCTGTATTTTGGGGGGAGCCAATTATCATCCCAGTGCTTGACAAATACGGTGTACTCCGGGTTGATTGCTCTGACAGCATCAACAACAGCTTTTGCCTTTGAATCCGAAAGCTTCGAGCTGTCGCCTTCTTCATCATCCGCTTTCTTTCTGTACTCGAACCATTCAACATCAATACCAAAGCCCTTGACGCAGGAATGATGCTTATAGTGATTCATAACTTCTTTAGCCAGAGTTACAAGATCAGCATCTCCAGGCTCAACCTGAAGCCAAACAGCGTGTCCTGCTTTATCCATTGCAGTCAAATAAGCCTCGTAGAAATCATCTTCTGACCCTCTGACGTTTGTAATGGTTTTTGACAGCGGGAACTCAAGCGAGCACTTGCCGCTGACAATGTTATCGTTATCGTCATAGATGCTGCTGATAGTTCCGACAATAAGAATATATGCACCGGTACTACCTGCATAACAGGCAGACATTTTCTGGCCAAACCCGACCAAATCGGATGTGCTGGGGAATGTGAATTCTTTCCCGACTCTGAAACTGCTTCTCATTCCATAATAGGAAACCCTCACCCCAGCCCATTTGACAGTACAGGGTTCTCCATTTCCACCGCTTCCTTCATCGGTGAAAAGGTCTTTTAAATCATCACAAGATGTCAGTACAAAGGCCGTTACCATAATCAATGCTAAAACGATCAATACTTTCTTCATTTTCATTACTTTCCGCTCTGCATGGCCTTCCTCAGGCTGAAGTCGACCCAGATGATACCCACGTGCTGGTCATCCTTGACGTCCTCGGCAAGGATGGCTCCGAGTTCTCCCTTGGGGTTCTCGAGCTTTCCCCAGACATCGTAGTCTGCAGGATAACCGATCTGGAACATGACCGGATTGGGATAATAGCGCTCTGCCCAGGCGGTGAAGAAGCTCTTCATCTTCTCCAGATTGTCGAAGTACTGGCTGTCATTGACGAAGATGATGTCGGATCTGTATGTGGGTGGCATCCAGCCTCCGTCCCAGTGCTTGAGAAACAGCGTGAAGCGCGGATCGACACTCTTGATGGCCTCGTCGAGGGCCTTTGCCAGATCGTCATCGATCTTTGTGCCGTAGCCTGCGGGCATGTCGGGGTTCTTTGTCTTGTACCACTCGACGTCGACGCCGAAGCCCTTGACGCACTTGTGGTCCTTGTAGAACTCCATGGTGGCCTTTGCAAGCGGAACGAGGTCGCAGTCCCCGGGCTCGACCTGAAGCCAGACCGAGTAACCCTTCTCGTCACACATATCAAGGAAGGCCTTGTTCATGTCTGCGGGGAAGTCCTCGACGCCATCAATCTTCTGTCCTACGGGGAAGTTGACCGAGCATCTCTGGGCGCCCTCATTGCCCGTGATGGAACCGACGATCCAGATGAATGAAGGAATGCTTCCCTCATACTCGGCACCCATGCGGCCTGCATAGTTGATCCACTCTTCGGCGGAAGGCTCACGCTTGAACATGGCTTCCTTCCAGCCGTAGTCCGATCTTCTGCAGCCTGCCCAGGTGACCTTTGCGGTCTTGGTAGGCGGAATGCTCGGACCATAATCTATTTTCGGTTCTTCTACAACTGTCTTTGCAGTTTCGGTCTTCTCCTGCTTCTTGCAGGAAACGGCCAGAACCAGAACGAACAGCATTGTCACGATGGCGACATAAAAAGCAAGGCTCAAAAACTTCTTCTTCATATGTACTTCCTTTATAACCAGGTCAACGGCCGATCATGGACTTTACTATTTCCATGCGTTCGGGGTCATCGACAAGATCTTCCCATTTGTAGAGGAGAACTCCATTGGACGGGCTTTCAAGCGCATAGCCCAGGACTTCTCCGAATTCTTCTTTGCTCATCTCTTCCTCCCTGTAGGCCTTCTTGACCTGTATGGAAGGAAGGATCTCGTTGCACCCCAGACTCTCCATCTCCTGCAGGAACTCCTTTATGTAGGAAGGCTCTCTGTGCATCATGTGATGGTAGACCATCGGGGTAAGATAATCGCCTATTTCAGCAAGATTACTGAAATTCTGGCCTAAAACATTTAGAATCGCGCCATCATACATGTCCTGTTTCCAAGGAACGCAATGAAGGCCGATCTTAATCTCAGGATTAATCTGCCTGATCTGGGAACAGAGGGTCAGCGCCGTCTGCTCCACTATATTCTGTCTCCAGAACTCCTGTCTTTCCATTCCCAGCCTCTGGGACCGGCATCTGGAACAGAAACAGCTCTTCGGAAGGCTCTTTGCCTCGGCCGAAGGACTTGTCATTTCCCAGAACTGGAAGAAACGGAGGAAGTCCAGAGACACCCCCGGCGGATTGAGAGTCCTGATATCGGAAGCTATGCGCCATCTGATGTCATTCAGATGAACCGCATCAGTGGGACACACGAAGCGCACCCAGTCATCCGAAGCAAGACTCCCGTCCTCCAGAACGGCCAGATCCTCACCCTCGGAGGCGAGGAAAACCGGCTCTACGATGTTCCAGAAGAGCCCTCTTGAAGAGAGCTCTTCCGTAAAGGCCGGAACCAATGCGTCCCGACCGAGATATACGGTATTGAAGCCCGCCTCCTGAAGGAGGTCGACCGTCCTGCTCGTGCAGAAACGAGGGTCGTACAGCTTCACACCGTATAGACGATTCATCGGATCAACCCTTGACTCCCGAGATGACCGTGCCCTGAATGAAGAACTTCTGGAAGAAGAAGAACATCAGAATCGGCGGCACAAGCATCATGACGGTGGCAGCGGCCTTGAGGGCGCTGTTGTTGAAGTACTTGGCATCGAAGGCGGTAAGGCCCAGTGCAACAGGATAGAGTTTCTGATCCTGCAGGTAGATCAATGAATAGAAGTAGTCGTTCCACCAGAAGACTGCGGTCGACAGTGTGATTGTCAGCATGACTGCGGTTGACTGCGGAACGATGACCTTGGCCAGAATTCCGATAGGTCCGCATCCGTCGATCTTTGCGGCCTCGTCCAGCTCAAGCGGCAGTCCCATGAAGAACTGTCTCATAAGGAAGACGTTCCACGGGCTGGCTGCGAAGTATGCTGCAACGGTCAGCGGCAGGTATGTTCCGTACCAACCGAGCTTTGTGTAGATGATGAAGCTCGGGATCAGGGATACCTGCGCCGGAAGCATCATCGTCGAAAGAAGGACGATGAACATCCAGTTGCGGCCCTTGAATTTGAACCTTGAGAATCCGTATGCAACCAATGTGGATGACAGCAGGGCTCCGATGGTATTGATCACGACCAGGATGATCGAGTTGATGACATAGCGTCCGAAATCACCCTTGGACAGTGCATCCGGATAGTTCGACCATGTGAACTTGACGGCCTTTACACGCTGCTCCTCAGAAGCGGGAGCTGCGAGATAGACATCGTCGAGATGATCTTCATCAAGATAGATCCACTGGCTTCCGACCTTTCCGATCTTGGCGACATGGAGCTCTTTTCCGTCGATTTCCATCGCATAGACGGAATACGGAGCGGTCTCCAGTCTGAGGTTCTTTGCATCCGAAAGCGAAGCAACTGCCTTGTCGATATGGTCCTGCTTGATGTTGATTCTCTTTCCCTCGATGGGAACGAGGTTCTTGGCCATCGTCTTGATGACGTTCCAGAAGTCACCGGGCTTTACCTCGGGGACCGTTCTGCTGACCTGCTTGGATGAAACGGAGCCTCCGAGCATCGAAACGACCGGGTAGATGATTGCCATTGCGGCGACGACGATGATGATTATGGCCACGATGGTTCTGCGTCTGACAAGTCTGCGCTTTGTCATGACTCCGATGGAATCGGAGATGGCGAAGCCCCAGAGGAAGAGATTAATTATAACAAGGAAAAAAGCAATTATAATCATTTCTTCACCTCCGACTCATAGAAGACCCAGAGCTCCGATGACTTGAATGTCAGCAACGTCAGCAGAAGCACGATGACGAACAGGAACCAGGCCAATGCGGATGCATAACCCATGTTTCTGAACTGGAATGCGTGCTTGTACAGATACAGGTTGTAGAACATCGTCGAATCCGCCGGTCCTCCTTTTGTAAGGACCATAGGTTCCGCGAAGTACTGGAACATTCCGATAAGACCCATGATCAGGTTGAAGAAGAAGATCGGGGTCATCTGCGGGACCGTGACATGAATCAGCTGCTGGAACTTGCTGCATCCGTCGATCTCGGCTGCCTCATAGAGTGCCGTGGGTATGCTCTGAAGACCGGACAGGTAAACGACCATTCCTCCGCCGCATCCCCAGACAGAAAGGAAGAGGAAGCAGTACAGCGTGTACTTCGGATCAAGAAGCCACTGGGGACCTCGCAGACCCGCGGTTCGCAGTATGAAGTTGATCATACCGTACTGATCGTCGAACATTCCTCTCCACAGCATGGCGACTACGACACCGCTTATCATTGCCGGCAGATAGAAGATGGTTCGCCAGAACTTCATTCCCGGTATCTTCATATTAAGGAGATAGGCAAGCATGAAACCGGCGAACAGACCCAGCGGCAGGCTCAGGATACCGAACTTAACGGTGATCCAGAGGCTGTGCCACATCTCGCCTTTGGTGAACATCTTCACAAAATTCGAAAAACCCACCCACTTGGGAGGGTTGATCGTATCGTAATCAGTAAAGGCGAGATACATAGAGTAGACCATCGGTATGAACGTGAATACCAGAAAGCCGATGATCCAGGGGGTTATGAAAGCATAACCCCATCTGGCATATCGTTCAGATTGCGGAATAATCCGTCTTTCTTTACTCATATGAATACCTTAAATATTATTTGGCTGCCCAGTACTCATCGAGGATATCCTGAACCTCGTCGTTCAGATCCTCTGCGACCTGCTCCGGTGAATCGTACAGACCGCTGATGATGCTGGCCATTGCGAACTCCATCTCATCCCAGACTCTTGAGTAACCCGGGACCCAGCTCTCGTTGTTCGGATTGTCTGCGTATGCGCCGGCATCCAGGAGAACCTTCCAGTTGATGTTCGGTCTCTCGGCCTTCTGCTCGTCGAGCCACTGTGCCTGGAGTTCCTTCATTGCAGGAATTCCGCCGTAGTTGTGGTTCAGCTTGGAGTAGATCTCGTCGCTGAAGAGCCACTTGTAGACTTCCCAAGCCTCATCAGGATGCTTGCTGCTCTTGGTGATGACGAAGGTATCGATGTTGGTTGCGGAAACAACATGGCCGTCCATTGAAGGAATTGCACCGATGTTCCAGCTGAAGTTGGCATCCCATGTCTCGAATGCATAGCTCATCCAGGAGAATGTCTCCCAGACACCGAGTCTGTTGGATCCGAGCGGGTCGGAATCGCCGAACAGGGATGCGCCGGCGGCAGCATCTGATCTGGGTCTGACCTTCTCGACGTAAATCATTCTCTCGAGCTCTGTGAAAGCCTTGATCCACTCGGGGCTGTTCATGGTAGCTGTCTTGTAGTCATCCGACATTCCGAGTGCGACGCTTTTGCCGTTCTCGTCGAAGAACTTTCCGACCCATGCTCTCCACGGAGACCAGTCTGTTCCGTCATAACCGTACTGAACGACGTTGTCCATATCGAAGTCAGGATCGTTGGCATCGGCTCCCCACATATCCAGGGTCATGAGCCTTGCCTGCTCGTACAGCTTGTCGTATGTCCAGTCTGCAGTACCCCACTCCTCTGGCGGATACTCGAGACCGGCTCTGTCGTAGATGTCTTCGTTGTAGAACAGTGCCGAAGGATAGTAACCGATCGGGAGACCGACGAGCTTTGACTCGCCGTCGACGTTGTAGCGGTTGCTCTCGACAAGTGCATCGTCATAGTCTGAGAGGTCGATGTTGTCTTTCTTGATGTACGGTTCGATATCGAGCCACTGGTCGATGAACTGTGCGACACCCATGATTCCGACAGGTCCGCAGATATCCGGGCTCATGCCGGCAGCGACGAGAGTTGTGAACTTGGTTGCTGCATCTGCATACGGGACTGTCAGGAACTCAAGCTCGATTCCCTTCTCTTTTCCGACTGTGTCATTGAACTGCTTCTGAAGCTCTTCATGAACTGCAATCTGTGAGGGGTCGGTACCTGTTCCGAATCCGACCATGATCTGAATCTTCACCTTCTCCTTGGCCGGAGCCTTGGCTGTGGTGGATGTTGAGGATGAACCGGAATCCCCCTTGCTGCATGATACGATCATGACCATTGCAAAGCAGAGCAGGATTGCCAAAAGGACAGTAAGTGTTTTCTTCATTTTTTTCTCCTTCACTCCTTCTATAGCTTTCCGTCGCCGTCAGGCGCACATACGTACACTAAACAAAAAATTTGACAAGTGCATTTTTATGGTGTATTCTCTTTCGTGAAAAGTCAAGAAGAATTTTCACGTTAAATCTGACAGTTTTTTTAAATCTGTCTTTTATAATGTCTTGTAAATAATGGATTTGTATTTTTAAGCATTATAATTTGATTGCGTGAAGTTCAAAATTTTCTTTTCACGTTAAAACGGAGAAAATCATTGCAATCGCTTTCAAAGGCGAAGACAGACTTTACGGAGGGTCTAATGGCTAGTAAGAAAACATTGAAAAACAACGGTGATTTCTGTTTCCTGAAGAACGGTGACGTATGTATCCGCGAGGAAAAGGGAAACATGACACGCGAACCCTGGCTCATGCTTCAGACAAGACGCAACCAGGAACCGACAAAGACTCTCTGTTGGGGTATCACCAACAACGGATCTGCCTTTGCCAGAATCGGAACCCAGGAAGGAGACCTCGTCAACGGTTTCGTCCATGAGGATCCCTACAAGTGCCGCCAGCTCGGCTCCTTCATCTATTTCAAGGAGGGAGACAAGTACTTCACGGACTGCTGGTACCCAATTCTTCACGATGACCAGAAGCTGCAGACCACCTACTCCTTCGGCTGCGTGACACGCGAGACAAGCTACATTGGACTGGATGTGAAGACCAAGTGCTTCATCCCGAACGAGTATGACGCGATGGTCCAGCTCGTTGAAGTCAAGAACAACGAGAACCGCGAAAGGACAATCCAGGTCTTCGGAGTCAATCCGGTCAACGTCGGAGACGCCAGAGGCATTCAGTTCTCCGGCTTCAACTCCCTGATGATGGCGGGAGGCTTCCCCGACAAGAAGCTCAACGGCCTGATCTGGTTCAACGGCTACGGAATCCCGTTCGATGATGACGAGGATGCCGATCTCGGCATGTTCGGAAAGTTGCTCTACCACAGCTCAAGCGAGAAGCTGACCCAGTTCAGCATGAGATACGAGGACTTCGTGGGCCACTACAGCCGCAGCATGGCAAACCCGCTGGCCCTCGAGACCGGAGTTCTTGCCTGCAAGCCGGCACAGGAGTCAACAAGCTCGCTTTCAGTCGTCTGCTTCGACATCACGGTCCCCGCAGGCGGATGCAAGACCTTCACTATCTTCAGCGCCGCAGGCAGCACGGACAACTACTACCGCAAGGGCAAGAAGGAATTCAAGGCCATCGAGGCAAAGCTCTCCGACGTCAAGGTCGCGGAATCCATGCTCGAAACCGTCCTGCGCGATTGGAACGCAGACTTCGACAAGCTTCGCTTCAATGTTCCCGGAAACAAGCTCTTCGGACCGTCGTTCCGTTGGATCCAGTACCAGTGCGCAATGGTTCTCAACCTCAACAGAATGAAGAGCCGCTATCACTCGGGCTTCGAGTATGGCTTCGGCTTCCGCGATATCCTTCAGGACATTCTTGCGGGCCTTGCACTGGACAGCGCAAAGACCAGATCCTTCATCAAGTACATCGGCGAGCAGATGTTCTCCGACGGCCGCACATACCACAACTTCTA
>CAKJZO010000044.1 GCA_918298275.1 Spirochaetota bacterium
CCCCAAAGACAGGATCAAGGCACGAGTAGCGGAGCTTCTGGAACTGGTCGGACTTGCGGACAAGGCGGAGGCACCGATCTCCACCCTCTCCGGTGGACAGAAGCAGCGAATCGCGATAGCCCGCGCCCTGGCCTGCGAACCGGAGGTTCTCTTCTGCGACGAAGCCACCAGCGCACTCGATCCGAAGACCACGCAATCCATACTTGCCCTGATCAAGGACATCCAGAAAAAGATGAATCTGACGGTCGTCATGATTACCCACCAGATGGAAGTCGTGAGAGACTCGTGCGACTATGTAGCTGTACTTTCTGAAGGTTCTGTCGTGGAACAGGGCATCGTTAAGGATATTTTCGCCCAGCCAAAGACAAAGGTGACCAAGGAGTTCCTCTCCCATCTGACAACCAATGCACGCAACGTCCGCGAGGACGGAGTGGTCATCTGGTCGGACGTTCCCGCACGCTATACCCTGAGGTTCCTAAACGACAGGGTCGACACTCCGGTCATCTCCGATATCATCAGGGAGTTCGATGTGATCTTCAACATCAGCGGAGCAGGAATTCAGAAAGTCGGGGATACCAAGCTGGGTACCATGGTATGTGACATAACAGGTGAAAGCTCGGCAGTCGAAGCTGCCCTTCAGGCCATCCGCGAACGCGGTGTTACGGTAGAGGAGGTAAAGGCATGACAAGTGCAATCTACAGACTCATCTGGCAGAGCACCCTTCAGACTCTGACCATGGTCTTCTTCTCCACCCTCTTCTCCGTCATCCTCGGACTTCCGCTGGGAATACTTCTGAGCATCACATCACCTGAAAGCCAGGGCGGAATCAGACCCAAGCCGGTTCTGAACGTGATTCTGAGCAAGATAGTGAACGTCCTCAGGTCGTTCCCCTTCATCATATTGATAATTGTGCTTTTCCCGCTTTCAAGGCTCATAATCGGAACGGCCATCGGAACCAGGGCCACAATCGTGCCGCTGTCGATTGCCGCAGCCCCGTTCGTGGCAAGACTGGTCGAGACATCGCTGAAGGAAGTGGATCCGGGCGTCGTCCAGGCTGCAAGAACCATGGGATCGACGAACAGCCAGATAGTGTTCAAGGTCCTTCT
Organism: Spirochaetota bacterium; assembly: GCA_918298275.1. Lineage (GTDB taxonomy): Bacteria > Spirochaetota > Spirochaetia > Sphaerochaetales > Sphaerochaetaceae > UBA9732. The sequence goes on from CAKJZO010000044.1 coordinate 1,107, forward strand.
TCCGGAAGCCCTCCCCTCGCTGATATCGGGACTTACTCTGACTATCATCAACCTCATCGGCTACAGCGCCATGGCGGGTGCGGTCGGAGGCGGCGGACTCGGAGACCTGGCAATCCGCTACGGCTATCAGAGATTTAGACCGGATGTCATGGCAATCGCCGTCATAGTGATCCTTCTTCTGGTCGAGCTGATACAGTTCATCGGCAACAGGATCAGCGCGCACATGATGGCAAAGAGATGAAACGCACGCTTTTTGCAACTTTTTGTTCCAAACCTGTTGCAAAAGGCGATGTTTCTATGTACAGTAAAGCATCTTCAGAAAGAGGAGGTTCATATGTACACGAGTTTCTGCGCAAGATCCATGATGATGACCTTCTCAATGTGCATGCCCTCGCGGGCATAAGTATTCATTTCCTTTTTATCCATTTATTTTTGCATCCAACGTCCTCAGAAGGGACATCGTACGTACTTATTTTGAATTCATTTATTAGGAGAAATATTATGAAGAAAGCTATTATTTTCGCACTGGTGCTCGTTTCTGCATTCGCAGTTTTCGCAAGCGCAGCCCCCGAAGCTGCAAAGACAAGCAACAAGATCACGGTCGGCGCAACACCCGAGCCGCACGCAGAGATGCTGAATCTCGTCATCGAGGACCTCAAGGCCCAGGGCTATGAGCTGGTCGTCCAGGAGTTCACCGACTATGTCACTCCCAACGAAGCAGTAGAGAGCGGCGAGATCGACGCCAACTTCTTCCAGCATATCCCGTATCTCGAGTCATTCAACAAGGAGCGCGGTTTCCATCTCTTCAATGCAGGCGGAATCCATATCGAGCCTCTTGCACTCTACTCCAAGAAGTACAAGGCCCTCGCAGACCTCCCGCAGAATGCAAAGATCGCAATCCCCAACGACCCGACCAACGAAGGCAGAGCCCTTCTGCTTCTGGCCAGCGCAGGACTGATCACACTCGATGACCCGACCAACCTCGAGGCTACACCGATCAACATCACCAAGAACGAGAAGAACATCTCCTTCGTCGAGGTCGAGGCAGCTTCCCTTCCCAGAGTCCTTGAGGATGTCGATGCAGCAGTCATCAACGGAAACTATGCAATTCCCGCAGGTCTTTCTGCAGCCAAGGACGGTCTTGTGGTCGAAGGTGCCGACAGCCCGTACGTGAACGTCATCGCAGTCAAGGCCGGCAATGAGACCAATCCCGCCATCGTTGCCCTCGTAAAGGCACTTCAGAGCGACAAGATCAAGAACTGGGTCGCAGACAAGTATAAGAACGGCGAAGTCGTGGTCGTATTCTGATCGGACCGAACAAAAGAAAAATCCCGAGCCTTACGGTTCGGGATTTCTTTTTGTCCGAATGATTTGTCAGAACAGGTGGATTCCTGCTTCCGCAGCCTTCTTCCTGTCCTCATCGGGCCAGACAGAGGCCTGGACTTCTCCTATGTGGGCCTTTCTGAGAAGGAACATGCAGAGTCTGCTCTGCCCTATTCCGCCTCCGATGGTCTGCGGGAATTCGCCGGCAAGAAGGCGCTTGTGCCAGTAAAGCTCCTTTCGCTCCTCACAGCCGCGGATCTTCAGCTGCTCAAGCAGAGACTCCTTTGAAACTCTGATTCCCATGCTCGAGAGCTCCAGCGAATCGTCTCTGACGGAATCCCACACGATGATATCGCCGTTGAGGCCGTAGTAACCGTCGCTGTTGACGGTCGACCAGTCATCGTAGTCGGGAGCTCTTCCGCCGTGCATCACACCGTCAGAAAGGGGCATGCCTATGCCGATGATGAAGATTGCACCGTACTTCTTGGCAAGCTCCTTCTCCCTCTGTACCGGAGTCAGATCCGGATAGAGCCTGAGGGCTTCCTCGGAATGGATGAATGTGATCTTCTCGGGAAGCTTCTGTGCACATGCGGGATAATACTCCGAGACCAGGAACGCAGTCCTCTTGATGGCCTCGTAGATTCTGGTGACGATGGTTTTGAGGAAATCGAGGTTCCTCTCTCCCTCGTCCATCACCCTCTCCCAGTCCCACTGGTCCACATAGATGGAGTGGATGTTGTCGATGTCATCGTCCGGACGGATGGCATTCATGTCCGTGTACAGACCGGTTCCGGGAGTGAACCCATGGTCTGCCAGTGACATGCGCTTCCACTTTGCAAGGCTCTGGACGATCTCCATCGGGGTCTCGTTCATATTGCCCACGTTGAAGCGGACCGGTCTCTCTACTCCGTTGAGGTCATCGTTGATACCGCTGTTTGCCCTCACGAAGAGAGTCGAAGTGACGCGTGAAAGCCTCAGCTCTCCTGAAAGCTCACGCTCGAATGTGTCCTTGACGAACTTGATTGCCCTTTCGGTAAGTCTCTGGTCAAGGAGCGGTTTGTAGCCTTTTGGAATTATGATACTCATAGGCGACCTCCCTTTGGGACAAAACTATATCCAAATCGCCTTTCTTGTAAAACAGAAATGCCCGATTTTTTTCAAAACCGGGCACTTTTTCTTATAAAACTATCGGATTTGCAACAAAATCAGGCGTTCTCGCCGGTAATCGAATCCTTTCTGTGGTCCTTCGGGGTATCGAATCTCTCGTGGGATTCCTTCTCCTGAGGCTTCTCCGCGATATCTCCGCTCTTTGTCAGGGCCCACTTGGTGATCAGCGGACCGAACATCTCGTAGACCAGGACTCCGAAGAGAACGATGTTGCGGATCAGGCGGCCCTCATAGGTACCCAGGACCTGAGCCTGGACCGACATTCCCAGGGCAACTCCGGCCTGCGGCAGAAGTGCAAAGCCCAGATACTTGGAAACCATCGGGTCGCAGTGCGTGGCGCGGCAGCTTTCGCGTGCGCCGAAGTACTTTCCGAACGAACGTGCGAGGATGTAGAGGAAACCGATGAGGATGACGATCGGCTTGGTGAATACCGACAGATCAAGGTCCGCACCGCTGATGACGAAAAACAGGCAGAACAGAGGACCGGTCCACTTGTCCACCCTCTTCATGATATCTCCCGAACGCGGGCAGAGGTTGCAGAACACCGCGCCCATCATCATGCACACCAGAAGCGATGAGAACGAAACCGTAACGGCTCCGATGCTGAACCTGATCTGACTCAGCGCGATGGTCATGAACACAAAGGCGATGGACATGGCAAGTCTGTTGCTGTTGGAGAAGAAGAGCTCCTCCAGCTTGGTCAGGACAAGTCCCATCAGGGCTCCAAGTCCCAGGGAGAGCACGATCTCAAGCAGCGGGTCCACGATGATGGCCACCACGTTGACCGTACTTGAAAGCAGAGCCTCGGCGATTCCGAACGATACCGCGAATGCCACAAGGCCTACCGCATCATCCAGGGCTACTACCGGAAGCAGGATGTCGGTCACCTTTCCGTGGGCCTTGTACTGCTTTACAACCATCAGGGTTGCAGCCGGTGCAGTAGCCGTAGCAATGGCTCCCAAAGTCAGGGCGCCGGAAAGATTGAAGGTCTGATGATCGGTAAACAGTGAAACAATCACAAGTATTATGTCAACACAGACCATCGCATTGACTGCCTGCATAACACCGACAACAGCAGCCTGACGGCCTGTTCCCCTCAGCTGGGAGAGCTTGAATTCGTTTCCGATCGAGAATGCTATGAAGCCCAGAGCAACGGTCGAGACCATCTCGACTGCCTGCACATCCTCGAAGGTGTTGAAGCCCAGTCCGGGCACCCCTATTGCACCGAGGCAGTAGGGACCGACCAGAAGACCGGCTATCAGAAATGCGGTGACATCAGGGAAATTCAGATGAAGCACCTTGAACAGACGCGTCATCATAAGTCCCGCGGCCATGGCGATGGCGATAGAGAGCAATTCACTTGACATTGTGTTACTTCCTGATCCAAGGAGACAAGAAGCGCAACCCTTTTGTTCGATCATCGCGTTTTACTGGCACTTCTTTGGACCGTGGCAAATATACTCCTAAAAACCCTTTCGTGTCCAGTATTTATAAATACTTGTAATCTTTTCACGTTTCAGGTGTTTTCCAAGTGAAGGGAGGCATATGAACGTACTGATTTTCGGGTACGGAAGTCATGGTGACGGCTTTGACAGCGCCATGTATTTCCTGTCCCGCGGGGACAACGTGAGAATCACGGACATAAGAAGCAGGGACTCATTGGGTGAAAGCCTGGACTACCTTGAGCAAAAGGGAGCCGTAATCCATTGCTCCGGGCACCAGACCGAGGACTTCACCTGGGCAGACCTTGTGATAAAGAACCCTTCCATCAGACTGGACAACGAATTCCTCAGCTATGCGAAGCGTACCGAAAACGACCTTACGTTCGCCTACTCCCGCAGGGAATCGCGGAAGCTGAGGATCATCTGCGTGACCGGCGCCAGATTCAAGACCACCACCGCAAGCGCGCTGTGCCATTCTCTCAACGAGATGGGCCACAAGGCGCATATGTGCGGCAACATGGGAATATCCGCCTTCTCGGAGATCCGAAAGTGGGATGACGGTGATGTACCCGAGTTCCTGATCATCGAGATGTCCACCTGGATTGCCCGTGATATCTACCACTTTCTGAAGAACAAGGTCCCTCATGTCGAGGTTTCGGTGGTGACATCGGTGTTCGAAAACCAGGAAAACAGCGAAGATTCCCTGAGCAGGATCGGGGAATTCAATCTTCATGCCAACCACATTATCTGCCCGGAAGAAGTCAAGGATGCCGTCGAGAAGATAGCCTCCAAGAAGGCAAAGAACATCGTCAGCATAGAAAGCGCCTCAAGGGGAATGACCAGGGCGTTGCCCTCGAAGATGAGAATCCCCTACGCGGTTCTGAAGAAGCTGGGATTCGGTTCCTCGCAGATAATCGCCGCCCTCAAGAGCTTCAAGGGCAATCCGAACCGCAGCGAACTTGTTCACAGGACCGACAGTGCAATCTATATCAACGACAGCAGCACCATCATTCCTGCTGCAGTCAACTTCACCGCGGAGAACTACGAGAGCCTTCCGCTTCATCTGATCTGCGGAGGTTCGGACTCGAGCCTCGATCCTCAGGCCATGCTTCCGTCCCTCAAGGCGGCTGCAAGCCTGACGTTGCTTGACGGAACGTTCACCAGGAAAAAGCTCATCCCCCTTCTGAAGGAGAACAGGCTCAAGTATTCGGGCCCGTATGAAAAAATGGAGGAAGCGGTAGAAAACGCTTCCTCCAAACTGGCATCGAAATCCAATGCCCTTCAGGTCGTGCTTCTCTCCCCCGGAGCCTCCGCTTACGAGTACTTCGGAGATGAGTTTGCGCGCGGCGATGCCTTCAAGAAGGCTATCAGCCTACTGGACCGTTGAGATATTTCTTTGCGCTGACGGTCTTTCCGTC
>CAKJZO010000045.1 GCA_918298275.1 Spirochaetota bacterium
GACTACGAGGACAAGAGCACAGTTACCGAAGAGCACTTCGAGAAAGCAAGAAACCTCCGTCGCTACGGCTTGGGAGACTACTACTGGAGATCGATCAGGTAAGCATAAATGAAAATAAGGCCGCCTTTATTGCGGCGGCCTGTTACATCGATGGTTTCAAGAATCTACTTCGACCACTTGTCGATCAGCTCCTGGATCTCCTTATAATTCTTCTCATCGCCGCCGGTGTGCTTTGAGCGTGAATTGTAGACGCTCTGTGCATACTTGAGAATAACGAGGGCTTCCTGCTTATCACTCATTGCAGAGAGCTTGGTATTTGTCCAGATCGGCATAGCATCGGCACCCTTTGCTCCCTCGTAGTAGGCATACTTGTCGAAGTTGCTCTTCTTCTCCTTGTCCCACTTGGTCTGCATCTTCTTGATTTCCTTGGCTCTCTTGTCTGCTGACCAATCACGTGCATAGAGCATCTCTGCGAGTGCCTTGTATGTTCCGCCATAGATATATTTTGCAGGTATTGTGTCACATGCGGCTCTCATATAGCTGACTGCGGCAACCGAGTCACCTCCGAGGATTCCCGGAACTGCATCGTTGAGAACAGCAAGTGTATACCATGCCTCGGAGGAATCGACAACATTGAAGTCATCGGTTATGACCTTGAGGTCGGCCTTCATGGGCTTGACCTTTCCGAGAGAATCCATGACGCCCTTGGTCTGTCCGTAGCGGCCGATGTTCGCACACTTCCAGAGGTATGCAAGATAGTTTGGCTTCTCGGCTATGGACTGCTTGGCATATTCCTCACCTTCCGTGTATATGGCGAACTTTCCGTTCTTGTCTTTCTCATCCATCTTGTCACCCAGATCCACGCAAACGCGTGAAAGTCTCCAGAGGACTTCTGACTTTTCCTCCCCAGCCTTTGCCTGGGTGAGCATGGTCTTGAGAGTATCGTAGACCTTCTGGTTGTCGGTGCCCGAATCATAGAGGTCATCAACTGATGTGAAATCAAGTGCAGCTACTGCCATGAGGCAGACGGCAAGTAGAATGAGAAGAGTTGCTAGTTTCTTCATTTGGATTGTCTCCTGTTCAGTGTTTTGTAAATACATCATAACACGGCTTTACAGGATTTACAAAGAGAAAGGCTCCCACCTTTCGAATGGGAGCCTTTCATCGCTCACGAGGATCGAACTCGTGTTGACGGGATGAAAACCCGTTGTCCTAACCACTAGACGAGAGCGACATCTGTCTGTGAACGCATGAGCCAAGTTGGGTTTGAACCAACGACCCACGCCTTAAAAGGGCGTTGCTCTACCTACTGAGCTATTGGCCCATTTTCACAACAAATGGAGATTAGCAGAAGAGAATGAGGTTGTCAACTGGTATGGACAAGTCAGATTGTGAATTACATGATATAGCTAAAGTGTTTTCAATTAACAAAGAAGGCTTTTTATGCTAGCATTTGTGCCATGACAAGCGATAAGACCAGAAACATAGGAATCATAGCTCATATAGATGCCGGAAAGACCACGACCACAGAGAGAATCCTCTTCTATACCGGAGAGAACCACCGCATCGGTGAGGTCGATAACGGCGAAGCCACGATGGACTGGATGGAGCAGGAGCAGAACCGCGGAATCACAATCACGAGTGCTGCAACCACCTGCTACTGGAAGGGTGTCCAGATCAACATCATAGATACTCCGGGTCACGTGGATTTCACAGCAGAGGTCGAGAGATCCCTCAGGGTTCTGGACGGAGCTGTCGGAGTCTTCTGTGCCGTAGGCGGAGTCGAACCCCAGAGCGAAACGGTCTGGAGACAGGCCAATACCTATAAGGTTCCGAGGATTGCCTTCATCAACAAGATGGACAGACTCGGAGCTGATTTCTATGCCGCTATCGATGACATCAAAACAAAACTCAAGGAAGAACCGGTTCCACTATTCATCCCAGTTGGGAAAGAAAGCAAGTTCGAAGGTATCATTGACCTCCTGAAAATGCAGATGGTGGTCTTCGATCCCGAGACTTCGGGCTACGAATACAGCTACAAGGATATCCCTGCGGACATGCAGGATGAAGCCCAGCAGTGGAGAGAGAAGCTGCTGGACAGCGTATCAAGCTACTCCGATGAGATAACGGAGCTTTATTTCGCAGGAGAAGAGATTCCCATAGACCTGATCATATCCGTACTCCGCAAATGTACGATCGAAAGGGAACTGCTTCCTGTGTTCTGCGGATCATCGCTCAAGGATATAGGCGTGCAGTGCCTTCTTGACGGAATCGTAGACCTGCTGCCCTCCCCTGACGACATTCCGCCAGCAACCGGAATCCATCTCAAGAAGGACAAGGAAGAGGAAGTCCAGGTCAAGAACGACCCCAAGGCTCCCCCGCTTGCCCTGGTATTCAAGATCCAGTATGACCGCGAGGCAGGACCTCTTGCCTTTGTCAGAGTCTATTCCGGAGTGCTCAGAAAGAGCGTGGCAGTCCTCAACATCTCCAAGAAGAAGCGTGAGAGAATCAACCGTCTTCTGAGAATGCACGCCAACAGACCGGAAGAGCTTCAGGAGCTTCAGGCAGGCGATATCGGCGTTATCGTCGGATTCAAGCTTGCCCAGACCGGAGATACCATCGGTTCTGAAGGTGCCCAGATTCTTCTTGAGAAGATGAGCTTCCCGGAGCCGGTCATCTCGATTGCCATAGAACCTGCAAATGCCACGGAACAGGCAAAGCTCAAGAAAACCCTTGAGATTCTGACGCTTGAGGACCCGACATTCACATACAAGGACAATGAGGAAACCGGACAGCTTGTCATCAGCGGAATGGGAGAACTGCATCTCGATGTCCTTGTCACCAGAATCACCAAGGAATTCAAGGTCGACTGCCACATCGGAAAGCCGCAGGTAACGTATAGAGAAAGCATAACTTCAGTATCAGAAAAGACATATACATTCAGCAAGATGCTTGCAGGCAAGGAGAACAGCGCCACACTCACTCTGCGCCTTACTCCGCTTGAGGCCAAGAGCGGAACCGTATATGAGAACCTCGTCAGTTCAAGGACAATACCGCAGGAGATCTTCGATGCCGTCCAGCGCGGCATTGAGAATTCCTTCAGAAGCGGAATCCGATATGGCTACGAGGTCTGCGACATGAAGGTGGAGCTTGTGGACATCAAGTACAGCGAGCTGACGGCAACCGAGTTTGCCTACGAGGCATGTGCGGCAATGTGCTTCGATGCAGCAGCCCAGGAAGCAGGACCGGTGCTCATGGAGCCGGTGATGGATGTGACTCTGATAGTTCCGTCCCAGTATGTCGGAGACACCATCTCAAGCCTTACACAGAGAGGCGGCATCGTGTCGAGCATGGAGAGCAAGACAAGTGCGGACCATATACTTGCACAGGCACCGCTTGCAAAGCTCTTCGGCTACTCCACTGCACTTCGCTCATCCACTCAGGGAAGAGGAACCTTCTCGATGGAATTCAGCCACTTTGCACCGAAAACCGACAGATAAAGTACTGCACAGCAACACTTTGAACTATTTTATGCCATTTGCCTCTCAGACCTTTTATTTTTCAGAATTATATTATATAGTATGAAAGGTTGTCCTTCTGAGGATGACCTTGATCAATTGTGATTACAATTTTCATATATTGCCAATGTTCTAGGAGGGAATTATGGCTCTTTCAACAAAAGACATCAGAAACGTCGCAATTGCTGGCCACAACGGAACCGGAAAGACTTCTCTTTTCGAGCAGTTCCTGTACTACAGCAACGTGATCTCAAGACCTGAGACAGTTGACTCGGGAAAGACAACAAGTGACTACACGGAAGAGGAAATCGCAAGAAAGATCTCCGTCCACTCGGCACTTGCAAACATCGCATGGCAGGGCAAATCCCTCAACTTCATCGACACTCCGGGTACGGCAGACTTTGTCGGAGAGGTCATCTGCGGATTCAGAACCTGTGAGTCGGTCCTCATGGTCGTCGATGCCCGTGACGGTGCTCAGATCGAGACCATCAAGCTCTGGAGAAACCTCAACCAGAGACAGAAGCCCAGAATGGTCTTCCTCAACAAGATGGAGCGCGAAAGAGTCGACTACGGTGTAACATTCGGTCACCTCAAGGAAGAGTTCAAGACCACATTCGTTCCCGTGACAATCCCGATGGGCAACGGAACAGCATTCAAGGGCGTCATCAACCTCATCGAGAACAAGGCATATTTCTTCCACCCGGGTCAGAAAGAGACCGTCGGTGACATCCCCGCAGAGTACGCAGACGAAGTCGAGCAGTACCGCGAGAGCCTCATCGAGGCAGCAGCCGAAGGAACCGAGGAGCTCATGGAGAAGTATCTCGAAGAGATGACCCTTGAGCCGGAAGAGATCCATGAGGGTCTCAAGGAAGGTCTGAAGAACAACGTTCTGGTACCTGTCTTCTGCGGGAGCACAGTCAACAACGCCGGAATCACCAACCTCCTCGACTTCATCGCCGACATCGCACCTTCCCCGGAGGGAGCTGAGGATGTCATCGTCAAGGAAGACGGTTCAGAGGAAAAGATCGCAGTCGGAGACGGCGCACTTGCAGCC
>CAKJZO010000046.1 GCA_918298275.1 Spirochaetota bacterium
CGGAATCGTTGTATCAGGCAAGTAAAAGTTGCAATTGTGAAGAAATGTGACGATTGCGTCACAGGGGTTTGTCATGTCGTTCACCTTGGGGTATATTATTGCCAAGAGGTGAACGACATGAAACACAGATTATTCGTTACAGTTCTGATTCTTGTTCTTGTCTGCGGCTGCGCATTCGCACAGGCAGTCAAAGAAGAGCAGGCGGAACAGGTCAAATTCAGCTCACTCGACCTCGAAACCACATCACTTCAGAAGATTATTGAAACCTTCGAGGCCGAAATCGAAACCTACAACAGCAAACGCCAGGCCATCTACGACAAAATGGCCGAAGCCTATTCGCAGGGCAATGCGGACGACTATTTCGACGCCAAGGGCCTTCTGAGGAATCTCGAAGCTCCGAGAATCACGGCCGAGCAGACCGATATCCTGGTAAACCGAATCCTCAATGAGAAGGACGATACCGCCAAGGCCGAGTTCGCTGCATGGCTTTACGAAAACAGCTCCTACTACAGACCCAAACTCACCATCTCGAAGAGCTCGAGTTCAGAGCACAGTCTGTTCAACTACAGCTACAGCGTCTCCGCAACTCCGGGAAGCCTCGTGCAGCTGCCCGAGATGTATGACGGCATGACCAACAAGGGCTTGTTCATAGGCTGGGGTCTCTCAACCGATGAGGTTGCCTATCAGGCCGGCGAGGAGATCGTGATGCCGTACGAGAGCCAGACTCTCTATGCAGTCTACAAGACAGGCGTTCTCTTCTCCGACCCGATTACGGGAACGGAGGTGTTCGAGGATGGTTCCGAGATCAACGCTCCCGAGCTCGAAGCTCCGGATGAGAGCTATGTCTTTTTGGGCTGGTATGATCTTTTCGGAGTGAAGGCAGACGGAAGCCAGACCCTGGAAGAGGGCGAGAGCTGCGCCTACACCGCAAAATGGAAGAGCGTGAAGATCCTGGATGTCTATGCAAAGCACTACAAGGACCTGACGGTTCCTGCAGGAGTTCCGTTCAAGCTGAACTTCTCCCTGCTGAACCAGGGCAATGCAAATGCAGGACGCCTTACTATCAAGCTGGTCCCGGAGAACGCCGAGGCAGTCACCGTTGCCAAGGACGAGCTTTCGACCAACAGCCTGATGGCAGGTTTCGAGAAGAGCGGAAGCTTTACCGTCGCTCTTTCAGGAAATGCAGGAGACACATTGAAGGCCGATATCGTGGTAACGGATGCAGACGGCAATACATGGACCGAGCCTGTAGTGTTCACGATAGCCGAATAATTAAGAATCAGTTTGATTTTCAAGCGAGTGCTCTCAAACGAGGGCACTCTTTTTTATTTTCTCGTCGGTGAAACAGATCTTGTAGGCAATGCCGAGGGATACGCTGCACACCAGCCATCCGGCAGGATAACCCATGGCTATCGGCAGGATGGTGTTGCTGATGTAGTTGGCCATGATGAACAGGTAGATCTGTCTGAAGAACACGAACGAGGCAAGCATTGCAATCATCGGAATGCTGGATTTGCCTGCACCCCTGAGGGCTCCGCCGTAGATCTGGTTGAAGCAAGGCAGCAGATAGGCCAGTGTCAGGTAAGTCAGGAACATGGTCCCGTAGTGGATTACGCCTGTCTCTGCTGTTCCGACGAAGATTTCCACGATGAACTTGGCAAGCGGAACGACCGCTGCAATCAGCACCGCAGTGGAAACCAGCGAGATGTAGAGGGAAACCCTGACGCCCTTGCGTGCACGCTCGGTCTGCATAAGTCCCAGGTTCTGTCCCACGAAGGTCTGGGTCGCCAGGGCGATGCTCTGCATGGGCAGCAGAACCAGCTGGTCGACCTTGATGTAAGCTGTCCAGCCTCCCATGACATCCGAACCGAACTGGTTGATGTATGACTGTACGAAGATGTTGGAGAAGCATGTGATGGACATCTGCAGGGCAGAGGGAAGGCCAACCCTGAAGATCTTCTTTAGAATATATCCGTAGATTCTGAGCTTCCTGACGCTTACGCGCACGCTTGTCGTTGTTCTGAAAAGCACGAACATCACCAGAACGGCGGATACCATCTGCGAGATTATGGTGGCGTAGGCGACTCCGGCGGTGCCCATGTGGAACACGATGACGAAAACAAGGTCCAGGACTATGTTCAATGAGGCCGATACCACCAGAAACAGGAAGGGGTGGGTGGAATCGCCTATGGCCCTTAGGATTGCCGAGCCCATGTTGTAGATCAGAAGCCCGGAAAGCCCGCTGAAGTAGATCAGGAGGTAGATCCTCTGCTCGGCTGCAACCTCGGCGGGGGATTTCATTATCATGAGCACAAGCGGAATGAGTGCGATTCCGAGAATGGTGAGAACCACGCACATTATGAGTGTGATGGCTACGAAGGTATGGGTGGTGCGGTTGACGTTCTCTTCGTCCTTTGCCCCGAAATAGTGGGATATTATGACGCTGGCGCCGCTTGAGAAGCCCAGAAAGAAGCTGATGACAAGGTTGGTGACCGACGAGAGTGTTCCGACCGCGGAGAAGGAGTTCTTTCCTACGAAATTTCCCACGACCCAGGTGTCGACCGTGTTGTAGAGCTGCTGGAAGATGCTGCCCAGAAGAAGCGGCAGGGCAAAGCTGACAAGCTGGGACATGATGGGTCCCTGTGTCATGTCCATGTCCCTTCTTCTGCCTATTCTCAGTGCGCTCATCCGTTTCTCCGTGAAGGAGTATATTCCTTATCGGCAAATGATTAAACCCATGGGGTGTAACTTTCTGCCCGTATTGCGGGATTGCTCAATATTGAGACTTTGTTTTTGCGGAAATCTAAAGAAGAGCAGGGCAAGTTGAATCTTATTGCACATCAGAGGCTTGAGGTGTAATCTTAGGTAAAGACACTTGAATAATATATGTGGAGGGTACATATGAAATACGGTCGTGTGTTCAATTTTTCTGCAGGTCCTGCAATGATGCCGGAGCCTGTTCTCGAAGAGATCAGAGACGAGATGATGAATTACCGCGGAAGCGGAATGTGTGTCATGGAAATGAGCCACCGCTCAAAGGTCTACCAGCAGATCATCGATGATGCAGAGAAGGACCTCAGGGAGCTCATGAACATCCCCGACAACTACAAGGTCCTGTTCATCCAGGGCGGTGCAACGCTCCAGTTCTCGATGATTCCGATGAATCTGATGAAGAACGGCAAGGCAGTCTACATCGAGACCGGTGCATGGTCAAAGAAGGCAATTGCAGAGGCCAAGAAGGTAGGTGAGGTAATCGTAGCCGCATCCTCCAAGGACAAGAACTACACATATATCCCCGATTGCTCGGATCTGGACATCCCCGAGGATACCGATTACGTCTACATCTGCGAGAACGAGACCATTCATGGTGTGACATGGAACAAGCTTCCCAACACCAAGGGCCATATCCTCGTTTCGGACCAGAGCTCGATGTTCCTTTCAAGGCCGTGCAACGTATCCGACTACGGTCTCATCTATGCAGGCGTCCAGAAGAACGTCGGACCTGCCGGAATGGTCGTGGTAATCATCCGTGAGGACCTCATCCGCGATGATCTGACAAATCTGCCCATCTATCTGCAGTACAAGACCCATGCCGACAACGGAAGCATGTACAACACCCCGAACTGCTGGGCAATCTACTGCTGCGGCAAGGTCTTCAAGTACCTCAAGAGCCTCGGCGGCCTCAAGGCGATGGCTAAGATCAACGAGGACAAGGCAAAGGTCTTCTACGACTTCCTGGACCAGAGCAAGATGTTCAAGGGAACAGTCGTTGCAAAGGACCGCTCGCTGATGAACATCCCGTTCGTGACCGAGAGCGCAGAACTTGATGCGGAAGTCGTTGCCGCCACAAAGGCCGCAGGCTATGACAACCTGAAGGGACACAAGAGTGTAGGCGGCTTGAGGGCATCGATCTACAACGCAATGCCGAAGGAAGGAGTCGTTGCCCTGGTCGACTTCCTGAAGAAGTTCGAGGCAGAGCACAAGTAACATTTTTGGTTGTTTTCTGCCAGAATCAGCCGTATAATTTACTTTACTGAATGATAGAGGGGATTTCCCCCTATACACTAAAAAGGAGAAAAGTATGAAGAAAGTATTTATCGCAATGCTTTTGGTTCTTGCTCTTGTAACTCCGCTGTTCGCACAGGGATCTCAGGAAGCACAGAAAGAAACTTTGGACAAAACTGCTCCGGTCACAATCGTTTTCTGGACACATGAGGATGCAGCAAGACAGAGACTCGAGGACAAGTGGCTCGACGAATTCAGGGCAGCTCATCCGAATGTCACAATCGAGGTTGCACGTTACGGCGCAGAGGGACTTCGCCAGAATATGCAGACAGCTTATGCTGCAGGCAACGGCCCCACAGTCTGGAACCTGCCGATTGAAAACTCTCACGAGTATATCGAGAACGGTCTTGTTGCTCCTGTTGACTATGAAGTCGTAGGATTCAAGAATGCCGATGATATGCGCAACCAGTATGCAGACGGCATGATTGATGCTGTCTACCAGGACGGTGATTTCTATGGTATTCCTCTTGAACTGACCAACTGGTGTATCTATGTCGACAAGGCTGTCTTCAGACTCGCAGGACTCGATCCCGAGAAAGACTACCCCAAGACATGGGAAGACATGGTCGAGGTTTCCAAGAAGATCGTCCTCAGAGACGGTGACATCATCACAAGAAGAGGTTTCGACTTCAGATATTCCTATTCTCTCACTTACTTCGTCCCGATGGTCGAGCAGCTCGGCGGATCTCTTTCCGATACAGAGGGCTGTGTGAATGAGGAAGCCTGGATCAAGGCTCTCACATTCATGAAGAACTGGGGACCCAGCGGAGAGAACCTCGGTAACTCAACCATGACCGCTCCCAGAAAGCTCTTCAACAAGCACAACCTGGACATCGCAATGGCAAACACCGGTCTCTATCAGGAGTCCAGAATCCTTTCCGAGAACCCGGATTTCTACAACAGCGGCGATTGGATGGTCGTTGGTTATCCTGTCTTCAAGGATGCTGTCAAGGACGTTGCAGGCTGCTACTACGGACATTACTACCATGTCAATTCAGAGGCTACTGCACTTCAGCAGTACTGGGGCTGGGAGCTCATCAAGTACTTCCTGCTCACTCCGGGCCATGCTGAGCTTTATCTCACCGAAGTTGGTCTTATCCAGCCTCTCAAGACTCTCATGAACGGCGATGTCTACAAGAGCATGCCTTACTCGGATGTCTTCAGTGCTGACTTTGCAAGAGCACACATTGTCTACTACGGCAAGAACTCTGCTTCCATCCAGTCACAGATCGACACAGCAATCAACAACGTCATGCTTCAGGGCGTTGACCCGGCAG
Source organism: Spirochaetota bacterium (assembly GCA_918298275.1). Lineage (GTDB taxonomy): Bacteria > Spirochaetota > Spirochaetia > Sphaerochaetales > Sphaerochaetaceae > UBA9732. The sequence continues at coordinate 5,343 of CAKJZO010000046.1, forward strand.
ATGCATACAAGGAGCTCCAGAAGAACGTTCTCGAGCTGCTCGCAGACTGAGTCAGTTTCTGATTATCAGATATCGATGGGCCACTTCGGTGACCCATCGATTTATTGTTTAAATTAACAATTCAAGGACTTTACCATGAAACATAGGGTCAAGACATACAGCATAGAGAGAAAGCAGGCCCGCTACGGATTTCTGTTTACAGTGCCCTGTCTTCTGTTCTTTGCGATGTTCAGCTTCTATCCGATCATCAATGCATTCATTACAAGCCTGACAAACAGAAGAGCTGTCGGCAGAACCTGGGATTTCACCGGGTTCGAGAACTATGCCTATCTGTTTACGAAGGGGAACGGAGGTTTCTCACTTCTGAACTCCCTCAGGGCAACGGGAGTATTCACACTGGGATGCTTTGTCCCGATGGTTGTGATTGCTCTTCTGCTTGCCGTTCTGATCATGCAACTCAGAAAGCCCGGGCACTCCAAGTTCTTCGAGCTTTCATACTATATTCCGGCTGTTCTTTCTTCAGTTGTTGCCGCAACAATCTGGAGAATCATGTTCCAGCCTACCGGCCTGATCAACCAGCTTTCGAATACCATCCTGTTTACATCGGGAAAGGATTACCATTGGCTGACCGACAACGGTATGCTGGTGGCATCGACCATCATCGTTTACTTCTGGAAGTACATCGGCTATTTCACCATCCTGTTCATCACGGGACTGGCTTCCATACCTCCTACGATCTATGAGGCTGCAATCGTCGACGGTTCCAACCGCTGGCACACATTCTGGAAGATTACCCTTCCTCTGCTGAAGCCCACGGTCATGCTGGTCTCCATCATGGCCATGCTGCAGTGTCTGAAGACATTCAGTACCCAGTACATGTTCGTCCAGGGAGGAACGGCAAGACTTCCGATCGATGTCATAACAATGAACATCTACTTCACCGGTATCCGTAACGGTTATCTTGGCAGGGCCAGCGCCATGTCAATCATCCTGTTCTTCATCATGCTGATATTCACATATCTGCAGTTCTCTGCCCAGAAAGGCGGAGAGGATGTCGAGTATTGATGGAGGTGCCGTATGAATAACCAGTTCGTAGGAAAAGTCAAGGCAGGAGAAATCATCACCTATATTGTCCTCATCCTGCTTGTTCTGTTTACAATCTTCCCGATTCTGTTCATGCTGACGGCTTCCTTCATGGATGCAAAGCAGATTCTGGCCATGCCGTTCAAATGGATTCCGAGCAAGGAGTATTTCACTTCTTCTTCCAGGACGTTCATGACCAACTTCGTGAAGGCCATACGCGGAAACAACAATAACAACATCTTCTTCACCGCAATGCTCAATTCACTGCTTGTTGCAATCACATGTGCTGTAACGACGGTGTTTTTCTCTGCTCTCTGCGGATACGGCCTTGCAAAGTTCCGTTTCAAGGGAAGAAATGTAGTCTTTATGGCAATCATGAGCACCATGATGATCCCGTTCGAAGCGATCATGATTCCCTTGTATATGGTCACCAGATCAGTAGGACTCATGAACACGCTGCCCGGTCTGATTGTTCCGTTTGCAATCAGTGCATTCGGTGTCTTCCAGATGAGGCAGTACCTTCTTACATTCCCGAGCGAGTTCCTCGATGCTTCACGTGTCGACGGACTCAGGGAGTTCGGAATCTTCCTCAGGATCGTTCTTCCCAACTCCACGCCGGTTATCGCAACGCTGGGTATCCTTTCCTTCAGAAACCAGTGGGATAACCTCCTGTGGCCGATGCTCTGCGCTCAGGCCGAAAGGCTCAAGACCCTGCCGCTGTACATAGCAGGTTTTGCAGAAGAGAAGCAGACCGATGAAGGTGCCCTGATGGCATGTGCATTCCTGGCATCCATTCCGATGTTCATCCTGTTCTTCACTCTTTCCAAGTACTTCCTCGGCGGTGCCGCCGTGTTCGAGTCCAGAAAGGGCTGATCTTTACCGATTGTCACGCAGAGGCTGTCGCGAAGATTCGTGGCAGCCTTTTTTTTAGGAGCTCAAATGGAAGCCGAATTCAAGAAAATGAACCTTGTGGAGAAGCAGCTCACTGCGTTCGAGTCTTAATTATATGAAAAACCGCGGTTTCATATGATATAGTGGGACTATGGAAGATATTGTCAGAGAAAAAGACAGGGAAATAGAAGAGCTCAAAAAACAGCTGGAAGAAGCAAAGAGCGAAAACAAGGCAAAGGAAGTCTTTCTGAGCAGCATGTCGCATGACATCCGCACTCCGATGAATGCCATCATCGGAATGACCGCACTTGCCAAGAAATACATTGACGAGAAGCCCAGGGTCCAGGATGCCCTGAACAAGATAGAAACTGCCAGTTCCCATCTCATGAACCTTCTCAACGAAGTGTTGGACATGTCCAGAATCAATGCAGGAAAAATGATCATTTCCCAGGATGTGTTCTCTCTGAGTGATCTTCTTCATGAAATCGTTTCGATGGTTCATCCGCTGATAGAGCGCAGAAAACAGAACTGGAAACTGGAATTACAGGACATTGAAATTGAGCAGTTCTATGGTGATGAACTAAGAATCAAACAGATCTACGCAAACATAATCACAAATGCAATAAAGTATACGAACGACGGAGGAAACATAACCGTAACCATCTCCGAAAAGGTCGAGGACTCTTCATGCCGGCTTTCTTTCATCTGCCGTGACAACGGAATAGGAATGAGCAAGGAATTCCTGTCCAGGATCTTCCTGCCGTTCGAGCGGGTGAACAACTCCACGGTGTCGAAGATCGAAGGTTCGGGTCTGGGAATGAGCATTGTAAAGAGCCTCGTCGAAGCGATGTCCGGAACCATAACGGTCGACAGTCAGGTAGGCGTCGGAACCGAGGTTAGGGTGGACATCCCGCTGAAATTCGAGAAGATAAATGTCGAGACGGAGAATCTTGCGGGCAAACGGATACTTGTCATTGAGTCCGATTCAAAGCTTGCGGACCGCTATCGGGAAATATTCGACCAGTTCGACCTGGCTTATGAAATAGTCCCTTCGGCAGCCCTGGCAGTTTCCTCCATTACTGAAGCCGACTTCAACGGAAACGGTTATGACATGGCAATCATCGGATGTGTGCTGGAAAACAGCGGCAGCGTTACCGATGTCTCCAGCTATCTGCACAAGGTGAAATCCGACTTGAGCATAGTTCTTGTCAGCGATGCCGATTGGGAAGAAATCGAGTACCGTGCATTGAGAAGCGGAATCCAGATGTTCATTCCGACCCCGTTCTTCCGCAAGTCCCTGATCAACGGACTCAACCGCTTGGCCGGACAATCCAAGGGAGGACAGGACAATCTGTCCATGCCCGATCTGGAAGACAAGCACATCCTTCTTGTCGAAGACAATATGATCAACCAGATGATAGCGCTTGAGATCCTGCAGTCTACAAAGGCCAAAATCGATACCGCAGAAGACGGCAATCAGGCCGTAAAAGCATTTGAAAGTTCTCCGATAGACTATTATGACATAATCTTCATGGATATCCAGATGCCGGTCATGGACGGTTATGAAGCCGCCTCCCTCATACGTGCAAGCGATAGGGAAGACGGAAAAACCGTCCCCATCTATGCTATGACTGCAAACACCTTTGCCGAGGATATCGCTAAAGCCCGTTCCTGCGGAATGGACGGACACATAGCCAAACCTATAGACATCAACAATGTGATGCAGGTCCTGAGGCACCTGTAAGGCGGAGACACCGGGATGCTGTTGCCTTATCAGGAAGAATACATCAATAACGTCAGGGAGATTCTCGGTCTGGGACAGACGGGGCTCCGATCCTCAAGGGATTTCGACCTTTGGTTCGGTACCGTAAGGGAGAAGTCGGCCAAAGCAGCGCATCTGAAACAGCGGAACATGGAAATCCTGAACGGGGATCTGTTTCCGCTTCTTGATAATCTGCATGCGGCATCTGAGGAACAGATCCGAAGCCTTGGGGAGTTTGCCGATGTTCTTCTGGACTGGAACAACAACCTCGACCGTGGAATCTGTGTAACCATACACGATGCTCTTCTCAGCCTCTGCAGGGTCAGGAAGGACCGCAACGGGATAATAAGGGAACTCTACAAACTCGGAATGGGTCTTTTCTACCTGAACCGCATGGTCATGGGCATAGATGATGCTCAAACGGGATCGTTCTATTTCGAGAATGAGATGGTGTTCACGGAGGCAGCGTCCTATCTGAGGTTCTTCGACGATATAGAAGACGATACCACGCGCGGTTATATCCTGCGCTCGCTTCACAACATCGCAATCTGCGTGCGGGGTTCCAAACGCAAGGTTGCTGCCAGCTCCAGGATGCTCAACGTGATAAAGGATGAGCATTACAGGACCGTTGCTCCGTCTCTGCCGTGGGACCGCTTCCTGCGCGGCGTGCATCAGCAGATGAGCTCGAACAGGTCGGCCTTGTCGGGGGAAAACCTGACCAGCGAAGAGCTGACCCTGATTCTGGATTCCTGCTATGAGGTATTCAAGTCCGAGGAGGCTTCCGACAATCCCAACATCAGATGGCTGTGGCCCTATTATGAGATGGAGTTCACATGCGGTTATGTGGATCTCAGGACTACTCTGGTCAGGATGGAGCGCCTGATAGAGCAGACTCCACAGGGACAGACGGATCCATCCGGACTCTACGGGAACATCCAGCTTCCCATTCACTACGGGAGGTTGCTGAGACACCATCCGGAGCTGCAGAAAGAGAGGCATTGCCTTGATTTCGCCTCAGGTGCATATGAGAGGATGTACAAGACGATTCTGGCCCTTCCGGTGGAGGAGTTTTCGGACACCTTTCTCTACGACATCATTCTGATAGTCTCGGATTTCTTCGAGATAGAAGGTGCACTGTCCTACAGGCAGCTGGTCACTCACATGATGCAGAAGTTCTCACCGGACCTCTATGTCAACTCCAGGAAAACCGGCGATGTAATGGCCTTGCTGTGCGGTGCGGTTCTCGACTCAGATCCGTCCTTCTTCGATGGACTTCCTGCCTTGGAGGACCTGCCCGAGGGTTCGGACAGGCGACAGGCAATACTGGACTATGCGCGTGATTGCGGCCTTTTCCATGATTTCGGGCAACTGAAGATGGATGTCAACCGCACGCTGAAGGTCAGAAGCCTTCTTGACCGTGAATACAGGATGTTCATGCTCCACTGCATCTCGGGCTATGAGAATCTCAAGGCAAGGAAATCCACACGGCATTATGCCGATATCGCCCTGGGCCATCACCGCTGGTATGACGGAGAGGACGGCTATCCGGAGAAATATGTACGCACGGAATCTCCCTATAGACAGATGACCGATGTGGCTGCCGTTGCTTCCTATCTGGTAGACGGATATGATAATGATCCCGAAAAGATCATCTCGGATCTTTTCAAGGAGGGGCGCAGGCGTTTTTCACCTATGGTTAGTGCCTGTCTGTCGGATGCTGAAATCGCTTCTTCCGTTTCAAAGGTGCTTTCAGGTGACGGGGAGAAGTATTACAGGGAAATCCACGCCACCTTGACCATCAGCGGTTCTTCATCTGACGCAGGAACACCATGATGGCAATGACCATCAGAACAACCCCATAGCCCAGAACCCACCAGAGATGAGGGATTGCCGCCTCGAAGTCTCCGATTGCCATTGCACGCTCAAGTTCCACTGCATGGATGAAGGGAAGGGCGTTTGCGATGCGCATGAAGACCTTTCCCAGCATCTGGATATCGAACCAGATGCCCGAAATCCATGCAGACAGGTTTGTAAGCAGTGCTCCGCAGATTCCTCCGACCTGTTTCTCCGTCAGGGCGCTTCCGCAGAGAAGGCCCAGCGCAATGTAGAAGAAGGACGGAACCAGATTCATAAGCGTTGCCCAGATGATGTTGACGCTGAACTGCATTCCCAGAATTATGGCCAGGATGTAGCAGATTACCGTCTGTGCAAGACACAGCGGGATTATGGGCAGCAGATAGCCTAGGATGAAATCAGTAGCTCTCAGCGGGGTGGTGTAGAGCCTTGTCAGAAGAGAGCTTGTCCTGTCTTTGGCAATCAGCTGTGCCGAGAAAAGGGTGATGAAGCTCAATCCGAAGATCGTGATTCCCGGAGCAAGATGGGTTATTTCGAACATCTCAACCGGAATGTTGGCCTGAATCAGGGAAAGCAGAAGCAACAGGATTACCGGGAAACCCAGTCCGAAACCGATGGTAAGGGGATCGCGGAGGATCTCCTTCATTGTTCTGTTTGCAAAGGAAAGCATTCTTCTCATCTTGCACCTCCCTTGACGAGTTTAATGAAGGCGTTTTCGAACTTCTCCTCACCGGTCTTTTCCTTCAGCTCTGCAGCAGTACCGACTGCAAGAAGATGGCCGTCCTTCATGACTCCGATTCTGTCCGAGAGCTCCTCGGCTTCTTCCATGTAATGGGTTGTCAGGATGATTGTCATCTTGCTCTTGAGTTCCCTGATGGTGTCCCAGAGCTCGCTTCTTGCAATGACATCAAGACCAAGTGTAGGTTCGTCCAGGAACAGTATCTGCGGTTCGCTTATAAGAGCCATTGCGATGCTGAGGCGCCTCTGCCATCCGCCCGAAAGCTTCGATGCTTTCTTCTTTTTTATGCCGCCGAGATTGAATTCCTCAATCATTTCTGCAGTGCGCTGTCTTGATTTCTGCTTGTCAAAACCATGCACTCCGCACATCAGAAGAAGGTTTTCTTCAACAGAGAGATTTGGGGCAACGGCGGTCTCCTGTGGTGAAACTGCAATGATTTTCTTCACGGCATCTGAATTCTGGGCTATGCTTTTGCCGTTCAGCAGGGCATCGCCTGAAGTGGGCGTGGTGATGCAGCACAGCATCTTTATTGTCGTTGTCTTTCCTGCACCGTTGACTCCGAGCAGGGCAAACAGTTCACCTTCGCGGATATCAAGTTCAAGGTTGTCTACAGCCCTGACGTCCTTGTAATCCTTGGTCAGTCCTTTGATTTCAATTGCGTTCTTCATCTGAACCTTCTTTCTGTCTGAATCTATACAGGAGTCCCTGATATACATCGGTAAGTGTGCCCGATATCAGGTCCATGTCTGCGTTGTAGTAGGAGGAGGCCACCATCACGGCAATGCCGTGGACGGCTGCCCATATTTCGAAGTGAAAGAGGGAGGCCTGTTCCCTGTCCAGGCCGGTTGCCTTCATGATAAGAGGCAGGACATCGTAGAATGTGCTTTCCTCTGCAGGGCTGCTTTCGTTTGTCCTGTCGCGCATGAAGAGAAGCTTGAAAAGGTTCTTCTCTTCCACTGCAAAGCGGATGTAGGCCATTCCGTTTGTCTTGTAGGGAGGGTAGTCGTGGGGTCGCCTGAATTCCTCTGCAACGAAGTCGTTGTAGATCTCAAGGCTGCGCTGAACGACATTTCCGGTCAGGTCTTCCATATTCCTGAAATTGGAGAAGATGGGTTGGGTTGAGCAGCCCAGATACTGGGCAATTGCCCTGGCATTCAGGCTTTCATAACCGTTTGTCCTGACGATTTCCACTGCGGCATTGATGATGTCCTGTTTATGTATTACGGTTTTTCTCGGCATAAAATAACAGTTGTTATATTATGCTTCACTTCCGAGATAGTCAATATTGCTTACGGTTCTTCCGGCAGGCAGTGCATGTGGACGGAGTCTATGACCCTGAATCCCTCGGCCTTTCCCTTGCGGCTTCTCATGCCGAAGAAAAATGATCTGAGCTTGATGTAGCGGGGGATAGAGGTGGCCTCTGGGCAACCTTCGGGGAACTGGGAGAGGTGGACCTTGAAGATGCTGTCCAGCTGCTTGGCCACATGGCCTCCGCGTGTTCCGATGAAGGAATTCGGTCTTGCGGTCATGTAGAGGGCTATGGCTTTCACATCCGTTGAAGTTGCGCCGTAACGTTCCATTATCCAGCTGTTTACGGCGAAATGGGCTACCATCTTGGACTGGCGGCCGACGTTCAGATGGTCTATGTGGCATTCGTTCGGAACATCCGGATCCGGGGCGAACATCACGTCCGGCTTGAATATGCCTACACGTGTTGCAATCGCCTCCCGAAGATCACGTTCTGCGTAGAATCCGCCGTCCTGCATATCCAGGAAGTGGACATCGTCCACGCCGAGCATCTTGGCGCTTTCTATGGCTTCTTTCCTGCGGATTTCTATCAGGTCCTTGGGGAGAGTGCCCTCCGGAGCATTTGTCAGACCGAATCGGCCGTCGAGGCAGATGAGAAAACTCACCTCCTTTCCCAGCGACACCAGCTTGGAGACTGTGGCACCGCACCCGATTTCAATGTCATCAGGATGAGGTCCGATGAAAAGGAAACGGGAGAAGCTTTCAAGCTTCGGAAGCGGGGCAGCTATCTTGAGGGCACGTCTCAGAAGACTCATTTTACGCTTGCTCTCCTTGTTGCGAGTTCCTGGCAGATTCTGTCGTACTCAGGCTCATCGAGCTTGTACTTGGACTTGTAGATGAAGTAGGAGATCAGCATGAATGCAAGCGGAACGACCGTCATTGCAAGCAGAAGTCCCACGGACTGGCTGTTCTGTACGCTTGTCTGCAGAAGGGTATCGATCTTCTCGCCCTTGGCGACATCGGTGATGATCTTTTGGGCGGCCTGGCTCTCGAAGGTGGAAATCTCGTTGGTGATTTCGTTGACCCTGAAGATCAGGTATGTTGCGCTTGTCAGGGCAACGACGATAGCGCTGCCGAGCTTGGTAAGGAACGGTCTGAGGGAGGAGATGATTGCCTCGGCCCTGTTGCCGAACTTGTACTCGTTGTACTCGACCGTGTTGATGATTGAGATCATCATGACAAGATAGAAGCCGTACTGGCCGAAGTTAGCCAGCATGTAGCCGATCGTGATGATGTAGAACTTCAGGATCATCGTCTTGGGCATGAACAGACCAGCAAGGAGCATGATGGAATAACCGGCAATCGAGATGAACTGAAGGATGGTCATCAGCTTCTTTCTCTGGAACTTCCTGGAGATGACGGGGTAGAAGATCATCAGAAGTGCCGTAACGGACATTCCGACCATCGTGAACAGCGAGTACAGACCGCCGGAGTAGCTGAACTCGAAGTAGATGTAAATCGAGCCTATTCCACCGACAATAAGGCCGTTTCCGATCTGCTGGATCAGGAAGATCAGGGATATCCACATCAGCTGGTCGTTCTGGGTGATGGTCTTGACGATCATCTTGAAGCTGATCTTGGGTGCCGGGTCTGACATGTCGGATCTGTTTTCCTTTACACCGAAGAGGGTAAACATTGCAAACAGAGGCGAGAGTATGCAGATTACGATGGCTACGACGCCGTAGGCCGTGACGGCGTTTCCGCCGATAGCCATGCCGCCGGTGGTGAGCATGGGGATGAGTACCGATGCGAGGGTTCCGCCGATTCCGGCAAACAGGGTTGCGCGGGATGTGAACATGTTTCTGGTATTTCCGTCAGAGGAAAGGGCAGGGACCATTCCCCAGTAGGAGATATCGCTCATCGTGAAGGTGATGCTGTACAGGAAGTACATGATTCCGAAGTAGACGATAAACGGCCATCCGTTGATTCCGCTGTTGTTGAATGCGGCGATTACAACGGCACTGGATGTAAGGATTCCTGCAAGCAACCAGGGTTTGAACTTGCCCCACTTGGACCTTGTCCGTTCGATGATGTTGCCCATGATCGGATCATTGAGGGCATCGAAGACTCTTGCTGCAACCATGATGGCCGTGATGGCAGTCAGCTGGGCTGCAGTAAGGCTCTTTGTAATAAGAACGAATGTGAGAAGGAAGTTCGCGAACAGGTTGTAGACCATGTCCCTTCCTACGGTTCCAAGCGGATACATCAAGAGGTTTCTCTTGAGCTGCTTCTTGTCATCCATATATAACTCCTGAAAGTGAGTGGTACATTACAGTTTAGTATACAATACTTATTTTGCGTTATCCACAACTTTTCTATATGGCCCGACCATTCCTTCGGTCACGTGGCCTCCTGCCTTGGCCATGAGCTTGGGGCTGTTCATCAGCATTCCCACGAGTTTCATCTTGAAGATTGTTCCCCTCTGTTTCTGGGGGAATGTATCGTACAGCCCGTGAGCCTTGTAGAAGCGGTGGTCTTCACGCATCATGCCCTGCATGAGGTAGATCAGGTCTCTGAATATCTTGGTGCCGCCGACTCCAAGGAAGTTGGAGCTCTGCTCGAAGCCGTTCTCAAGCACATATTCGAGGTTCTTTGCAAGATTGTCGATTTCGGTCTCGGGGTCGTTCTGATTCGTGGCTATGCCGGTGATGTAGTTTCCTCCGACCTGGCTGCGGCCTTCCAGAACCATGCGCAGGTTCTCCTCGGCATCGAGGTTCCCCGTGATGATGTAGCCCGTGGGCATTCCCATGGTCACGGTGCGGTGCCCGTTGCAGAACTGCCTGTCGTCGTAAAGCTTGTAGCGGACTCCCATGCTGTGATCCTGGATGTTGAAGGCTTCTATTATGCAGTCCGTTTTCTGGATCTGATTCCTGAGAAGGTCCTCGAAGCCGTCCTTGTAGATGCACTTTCCCTCCGGTGCACAGTGGAAGCAGCCGAGGCATCCACCCTTGAACTGAAAAGCTCCCAGGTCGATGATTCTGGTCTTGTACGGAATCTTCGCCTGAAAGCGTCTGACCATGGCTTCAAGTGTCGGGTTTGTATTGGAACTATCGACCAGAATCACAATGTCTTTGTCTTTTTTCTGCTCACTATCATATTCTGGGACATCAATCTGCTGAACCAGTGTCCTGTCTGCGTGCAGTACGGGATGCTCGAAAATACCGTTTTCCACACTCCAGATCAGGTGTGAGAACCAATCTGTGGCCTGTTTCTGGCCTTTTGCGTGCAGCAAATCGTCCATGTCTGCCGAGAGGCCCGGAACGAAAGAAAGCCCGAGGTCGAAGCAGTTGTCTCGGATGTAGTTGTGCGCGGTGATGTCATAGAAGTGCTTGGATGTGGTTATCTGGCTTGCCGCCTTGCCTTTGATGTCCAGAAGGCCCTGTTCGGCATTTTTCTTCATCATGCGGATGAAGTTGTGGATCTGGCTCGGTGCGATGAAGGTGTACACGGGATAGACGAACAGGATCAGATCCGCCTTGTTCAGAGCCTCGACCGCCGGACTGAAGTCCTTCTGCAGACTGTGGATCGTCTGCGCCGCATTCAGATAGGAGAAACTCCGGCCAGGGAACTTCTTCTCGAGATAAAGGGCTGTATGCAATGTTATGCTGTTCTTCCCGCTGGGACTTCCGTTTACGACAAGTATGTTCATGATGACCTCGTGTTTTTATTCTTTCGTCACAACCGTGATGCAGTTGCGGCATGTTGCCTTGTAATGCCTGTTGTTCTGCTCCAGATGGAAGACGTTGTTTCTCGAGCAGCCCTTGCACGGCAGGTTCAGACCGTGGTGCCTGAGGCAGACCCTGCTGATGAAGAGCGGAGGAGTGTAGTCATCCCCGGTGTAGTCGAACGGAGTATCCTTATCCAGTTCGTAGGAGCCGGCAAGTTTGGGAAGCCGTGCTTTGAGCACCGAGTAGGATTCTGTGTTCTGCGTGTAGAGAAATACATCGGCAAAGAACTGCACCTCGGGGTGCTTTTTTGCCCACAGAACCTGTGCGATGTTGTTCAGTCCCACTATCAGGGAGGGATTTTCTTCGAGCTTTTTGTCTACATCCCCGAGGTATTCCTTTTCATCGAACATCACCGGGGATAGGGGAAGGTAGGTCTTTCCGTCAATTTCAATGACCTTGTCCCAAAGGCCCAGAAGCGCACGCTTCGGGAGGATGCCTGAGACTGCATCTGAAGGTTTCTCTTCCGAAGAAGGCGCACCCAGGCCGGCCTCGAAGGTATCGTCCTGATTCTGATAGAAGGACCTTCGGATCTGCTTTAGTACCGACATGGGGATGAAGGGGTTTTCGAAGGATGATCCGTTCTGTACGCAGACCCTGCCGACGGTGAAGAAGCTCTTGTCGGAGGCCTCGAAGACTTTTGTGAGGATTTCTGCGATGTCGCTCTGGCTCTTGGCCTGCTGCACGTCGACGGGAAAGGTCTCTCCGTTTATGATCAGGCTGTTGTCGGTGATCGTGACCGTGATATCCAGCGGCTTCTTGTAGAGCGGGATGTTCTCGTTCAGAAGACCCATGTTGAGGTTGTGTCTTGATACGCAGAAGACGGGGCATCCGAAGCCGGGGCGCTTTTCGAATTCCTCTGATGGGAAGCTGATGGTGGCCGTTTCACCCTCTGAGATGAAGGATTTTCCGCCGTCTATATGCCTCAGGCTGAAGCTTATATCCTGGACCTTCAGACCGTCGCGCAGGGCCACCGGCTTGGTGAAGCGTACGATTGCCTTGCCGTTGGGAAGCACCTTGTCGATGGTTCCGACCTGCACGCCCCTGTGGCCCGGATCCGAGGCGCAGACCATGTTCGGTGAGTTCGTGCTTCCGGATTTGCCCGTACCGAAGAAATACTCGGTGGTATCCCTGGAGAAGGAGATCTGCATGGCCTCTCTGGCCCATCTGACTTCCTGCTCGGATTCCTGATGGCCGTCCAGAAGCAATCTGTAATAACGTGCGCTCCAGTAGGCATAGTCGGGGCCTTTCATGCGGCCTTCGACCTTCAGGGAATCTATTCCGATGCGTGCATATTCCCTGACCTTGTCGCCGAGACAGAGGTCCTTCATGCTGAAAAGCCAGCTGTCGCTTCCGGTTTCCAGACAGTGGAACCAGGTGCGGCAGATCTGGGCGCAGGAGCCTCGGTTTGCGCTGCGGCTCTGCGTGCAGTCATGGCCGTCTCCGGTGATGAACTGGCTTGCCATGCACAGGCCCGAGAATCCATAGCAGAGGGCTCCGTGGATGAAGACCTTCAGCTCTACATCCGGGCAGGCCTGTCTGATTTCTTCGATTTCCTCAAATGATAGCTCTCTGGACAGGACGACACGTGAAAAACCAAGCTCCTGCAGCTGTTTTACGCCATTGATGGTGTGGACGGCAAACTGGGTTGAACCATGTAGCGGAAGGCTGGGGAAATGATCTCTCATTATTCTTGCAATGCCTAGGTCCTGCACTATGACGCCGTCGGGCTGAAGGTATTCCAACTGCCTGAGAAGGGGAATCACTTCATTCATTTCCCGGTCGTTGACAAGGGTGTTCAGGGTAACGTAGAACTTTTTTCCTTCAGCTTGGCAGAGGGACTTGATCTTGCGGACATCCTCGAACGAGAAGTTGACCGCTCCCTTGCGGGCGGAAAAGCTCTTGAGACCGAAATAGACGGCATCGGCCCCGCCTCTGAAAGCGTACAGGGCACATTGAAGCGACCCGGCGGGTATGGCAAGTTCACATTTATGATCAGGCATTGCGTTGTCCTTGTGTGGTTATTCTATCATGAAATCATCACGCATAAAACCGCGAAGGAACAAAACGCTTGTCGGTTTTTTTGCACTGTGGTACTTTATCTATTGAAACTGGGAGGAGAGAAATGAAGATCCAGAAAGCTGCAGAAGATTACCTCGAAGCTATGCTCATGCTAAAGGAGAAGAAGGGTTACATCCGTTCCATCGACATCGCCCAGCTTCTGGGAGTCACCAAGCCCAGTGTCACTTATTCCACCAAGAGACTTCGCGAGAACGGCTACATCACCATGGACCATGACGGTATGATAACCCTCACGGCTACCGGCATGGAGATCGCCACCCGCATCTACACCCGCCATAAGGTTCTTACCGATTTCTTCACCAAGATCGGCGTTCCCGAGGACATTGCCCGCGAGGATGCCTGCAAGGTGGAGCATGATCTGAGTCCGGAGACATTCCAGGCAATCCGTGATCTGCACGAGAAGAACTGAGCAGGAGGAAAACATGGACAAGAGAACCGATTACATCACCTGGGACGAATATTTCATGGGAATCGCCATGCTTTCGGCAATGAGAAGCAAGGATCCCAATACACAGGTCGGAGCCTGCATCGTGAATCAGGACCGCAAGATTGTAGGGACGGGCTACAACGGCTTTCCCACGGGCTGCAGCGACGATGTGCTTCCCTGGGCCCGTACCGGCGCTCCGCTTGAGACCAAATATCCGTTCGTCTGCCATGCGGAGCTCAATGCAATCCTGAACAGCATCTCACGCGATCTTCGCGGCTGCACCCTCTATGTGGTGATGTTCCCCTGCAACGAATGCGCTAAGGCCATCATCCAGAGCGGTATCCGTGAAGTAATCTACCGCGACAACAAATATCCCGATTCCGACAGCGTGAAGGCTTCGACCATGATGCTGGAGAGTGCCGGCGTCAAGCTGCGCCAGATGGTGCTGGACAAGACTCTGGAAGTAAGAATCTGATGCAATCCAAGCTTGATTTCTCGTTGATTTCGACCCCACATGAGCTGGAGGCCATGCTGAGCCGTTGGGCAGGGCAGGGCATCTGCTGTGTGGCCATGGACTTCGAGGAGGAATCGAATCTGCATGTCTACGGCGAGCATCTGTGCACCATCCAGCTCTTCGACGGCTCTGACTATTACATCCTCGATGCTCTTGCCCTTGCAAAGACGACAGAGGGTCTTTCTGCAATGAAAGCCTTTCTGGAAGGGCCGGTCGAGAAGATCATGTTCGCCTGCCAGAGCGATGCCGCCCTTGCGAGAAAGACCCTGGGTATACAGCTTTCCAATATCTTCGACGTACGCGTCATCGCCATGGCACTCGGCTTTACGGGCAACCTCAACGGCCTTATCGAGCGTCAGCTCGGCTTGAGCGTGGAGAACCCTTCGCTCAAGAAAAAGTATCAGACAGCCAACTGGATGCGCCGTCCGATTCCCGCCGAGCAGGTGGAGTATGCCCTCGGCGATGTCAGATATCTCTTCCGGCTCAAAGAGACCCTTCTTGCCGAGATGGAGCGCAATCTCAGCGCGGCAGACAGAAAGAAGGTCCTCTACGACATGGCCAGATGCGCCGAGCAGAAGAATCCGGAGCGTCCGGGGTGGGAGAAGATCTGCAACTTCAAGCTCCTCAATGCTCAGGAGAAGGTCTACATCAAGCACTTCTTCATCGCCCGCGACAGTCTTGCCCGCAAGGCCAACGTGCCCGCAGCACGGATCCTGGACAAACGTCTTATTGTCTCAATGGCAAAGAAGGGGACTTGGAAGGGCATTCTGAACGGCCCGACCATGCGCTATGCCGATACCTTCGAGACCGCGCGGCTCAAGGCGCAGGAGGAAGTTAGTACAAAATGCTAGGTAAGGGTCTTCTGTACTAACAAGTTAGTATGGCGGCAGGGTTACCTGTTCTCTGTACTAACTTTTCATAAAAAAGGGAGCTGTTTCCAGCTCCCGTATTTGTCTTTGTGTTCAATCTCAGGCACCGACCAGTGCAAGCACAGGTCTCAGACCGTTGATCAGCGGCTCCATGACAGGAACGCATGCCATCAGCACACCGGCTGCGACTGCAGAACCGATGACTCCCGAAACGTTCGGTCCCATGGCGTGCATGAGAAGGAAGTTCTGCGGATCCGCTTCCTGTCCGACCTTGCTGGCGACTCTGGCTGCCATAGGAACGGCAGATACTCCGGCTGCTCCGATAAGCGGGTTGACCGGGTGCTTCTTGTCGAGCTTGTTCATCAGCTTTGCAATCAGAACGCCCATTGCGGTTCCGAGTCCGAAGGCAACTGCTCCGAGAAGCAGGATTCCCAGCGTATTGAGCTGCAGAAAGTGGCTTGCCTCCATCTTGGATCCGACAGAAAGTCCCAGACAGATGGTGACGATGTTCATCATTGCATTGGATGCGGTGTCAGCAAGTCTTGCCGTTACTCCGCACTCCTTGATGAGGTTACCGAACATCAGGGCGCCGATCAGCGGTGTGGCGCTCGGAAGCAGGAAGGCGCAGACCATGAGAACCGAAATCGGGAAGATGATCTTCTCGGTCTTGGAAACCGGTCTGAGCTGCTGCATCCTGATCTTGCGCTCGGCCTCGGTTGTCAGGGCCTTCATGATGGGCGGCTGGATGACCGGAACAAGGGCCATGTAGGAGTAGGCGGCAACTGCGATCGGTCCCAGCAGGTCCTGTGCAAGACGCGTGGTGACATAGATTGCCGTAGGTCCGTCGGCTCCTCCGATGATTCCGATGGATGCCGCCGCATGCAGGTCGAAGTTGATTCCCGGGATGTAGGAGAGAAGCAGTGCTCCGATCAGGGCTGCGAAGATGCCGAACTGGGCTGCAGCTCCGAGAAGCAGGGTCTTCGGGTTCGCAATCAGCGGTCCGAAGTCAGTCATTGCTCCGACTCCCATGAAGATAAGCACCGGGAAGAGTCCGCTCTGGATACCTGCATCGAAGAGGATCTTGATGAATCCCACCGCACCCTGGGCACCGGCTGCAAGCGAGGGGTCGCTTCCCGCGATGTAGGCGAACGGGATGTTCGAGAGAACGCAGCCCATTCCGATGGGGATGAGCAGAAGCGGCTCGAATCCCTTCTTGATGGCGAGGTAGAAGAGCAGGAATCCGACGAGGATCATCACGAAGTTGCCCCATCCGAATCCGGCTGCCGATGCACCGCCGAGTCCTAGGAATCCGTAGATACCTGTGGTCTGCCACAGTTCAAGAAAATACTGTCCCATCGTCTACTCCTCAGCCGATTGTGAACAGCAGATCGCCTGAAGAGACCTGCTGACCCTGGTTTACTGCAACAGAAGCAATGGTTCCGTCACACGGTGCGTAAATCTCGTTCTCCATCTTCATGGCTTCCATTACCATGACAAGCTGGTTCTTCTTCACTGCCTGACCGGGCTTTGCATCGATTCTGAGAATCAGGCCGGGCATCGGAGCTTCAACTTTCTGTCCGCCTGCTGCAACAGGAGCTGCGGGAGCAGATGCTGCCGGTGCGGGTGTTGCCGGTGCAGGTGTTGCCGGTGCAGGGGCAGGGGCTGCAACGGGTGCTGCTACGATTGCAGCCTGATCGATTCCTGCTGCAACTGAGAGAGGATACTCGACTCCGTTGACTGTTGCGCTGGTCTTGCCGAGTTTCACGCCGTATGCCTTGCCGTTGACTGTAACCGTGTACTCACCGGACTTCTTTGCGGCTTCTTCTGCGGGATCGGATTTGCGCATTCCGTTGACCTTGCTCTTGCCGGTGAGGAAGAGGATTCCCTTCTCCTTGCAGGATGCTGCGATGAAGATGTTCTCCTCTGTTACCTCGATGTTGTTGTCCTTGAGCATCTTGATGGCTGCTTCACGGCCCTTTGCAGGATCTGCATCGTTGATGTCGACGACTTTCTTGGTTGTGGGCTCTTTCTTCAGCTGTTCTGCACAGATCTTGACGACTTCAGGATCGGGCTCGACGGGAGTCTTTCCGAAGTAGCCGAGGACCATCTTTCCGTAGCCTTCCGCAATCTTCTTCCACGGCCCGAAAATGACATTGTTGAATGCCTGCTGGAAGTAGAACTGTGAAACGGGAGTGACTGATGTTCCGAATCCGCCCTTTGCGACCGTGTCGCCCATTGCTGCGACGATTTCGGGATATTTGTCCATGAGGCCGTTGTCTCTGAGCATCTGAGTGTTGGCAGTGAGAGCTCCGCCAGGAAGCGGGAAGAACGGGATGTTCGGGTTGACCTTTGTAGCCTCGGGCGGCAGGAAGTAATCCTTCATGCACTCCTGGAAGACATCCTCTGCCTTCTGGATGGCATGGATATCGACTCCGAGATCATAGTCGGTGCCGCGAAGGGCATGCCACATTGTGATGATGTCGACCTGGCAGGTTCCGCCTGAAACGGGCTGCATCGAAAGGTCGAGCTGGTTTGCGCCGCCGTCGAGGGCTGCCATGTACTGTGCAACACAGCAACCTGCGGTATCGTGGCTGTGCATGACGATCTTTACTTTGTCTCCGACAAGCTTTCTGGCTCTCTTGATTGTCTCGTAGACTGTCTTGGGAGTGGATGTTCCGGATGCATCCTTGAAACAGATGCTGTCGAACGGAATTCCTGCATCCAGGATGTTCCTGAGGGTCTTCTCGTAGAACTCGGGATCATGTGCGCCTGTTGTCTTCGGGGGAAGGCTCATCATCGTGACGGTGACCTCATGCTTGAGGCCTGCATTGTGGATGGAGTTTCCGCTGTCGATGAGGTTGTTGACATCGTTGAGGGCATCGAAGTTCCTGATTGTGGTCATGCCGTGCTTCTTGAACATCTTGGCATGCAGGTCGATGATGTCTCTGGGTTGTGAATCAAGTCCGACGACGTTTACACCTCTGGAGAGGGTCTGGAGGTTTGCATCGGGTCCTGCGACTCTTCTGAACTCGTCCATCATCTCGAAGGCGTCTTCATTGCTGTAGAAGTAGAGGGCCTGGAAGCGGGCTCCGCCACCTGCCTCGAAGTGGGTGATTCCTGCCTTGCGTGCGGCTTCAACTGCCGGCATGAAATCCTTGGTGAATACTCTTGCTCCGAAGACGGACTGGAAACCGTCTCTGAAAGCAGTACACATGAAATCGACTTTCTTCATTGTCTCTACCTCAACTCTTTGATTTTGCCATTGCAGCCGCTATGGCCACTGCAATCTCGGCATCGTTTCCTGCCGGTGCCGCTACGCTTGCTGCTGCAGGGGCGGCCACCTGTGGTGCAGGCTTCTTCTTCTCGATGGATCTGACGACCTTGGAAACACTTTTTGTGGTGAAGACAAGTATTGTCAGAAACAAAAAAACAATCGCCATTCCCAGAGCAAGCAGGATAAGTCCGTTGCTGAGCTGTTGTGACAATTGTTCTTTAGGTAACTGTGCTAATGCGTACATAGTTCCCTTCCTTTTGGTTTTGTCGGGCTAGATGTCGGGGGATGTCCCGAAATTTCGCTACTAATATATTACTTACTAAACCATGTTAAGTGCAAGGGGTTTTCGGGCGTAGAGAGGCCGGTCCGGGTGATTTGTAGGATTGTTTTTCAGTTTCTGAGGATGGTGGAGTTTTCGGGCACGCTGTGCGTCAGCCAGACGTTGCCGCCTATTGTGCTGTTGTCACCGATATGGGTGTCGCCGCCCAGGATCGTGGCTCCGGAGTAGATGACGACATTGTTGCCGATCTTCGGGTGGCGGTCTATGCCCTTGACGGGGTTGCCGTCCTCGCCGATGGGGAAGCTCTTTGCTCCGAGGGTTACGCCCTGATAGAGCTTGACGTGCTCGCCGATGACCGTGGTTTCTCCTATGACTACGCCCGTGCCGTGGTCGATGAAGAAGTAACGTCCGATGGTTGCACCCGGGTGGATGTCGATTCCCGTGTGGCTGTGGGCAAGTTCGGTCATGATTCTGGGAATGTAGGGGATTTCCATCTTGTAGATCATGTGGGCGATGCGGAAGATGCTGACTGCCTCGAATCCGGGGTAGGCGAGCATGATTTCGGTCTTGTCCTTTGCGGCGGGGTCTCCGTCGTAGGCTGCCTGGATGTCCGTATCCAGAATGTCGCGGATGCCGTCCAGCCCTTCGAGTATGTCTTTTGTGATTGCCGGGGTGTCTGCGTCCGGCTTGACCCAGGGGATTATCTCGTTGAGGATCTTCTCGGCCTCAAGGCTGCTTTCGATGACGGTGGTGGCAGTGCATGGACATTCCTCGAAGATCTCCGGATACATTATGCTCCGCAGCCGTCTGAGCAGTGTGACGACCTGATCCTTGAGTCCTGAGAATCCTATGTACTTTGAATTGCCTTCCATCGTTTCCCTCTCGGTATATGTCTGTTTGTGGATTTTAATGGCAGGCCCTGAATTTGTAAATAGAGTGCATTGCGGATGTGTTGCCGAAGAGTCGGTAAAGGGGTATCTTTGAGGAGCACGAAGCTAACCGAGTGCCACAATACAGGAGAAGAACATGCCGAGCGAGAGCGAAATCCAGGATATACATATCCACAACAGAATGTCGATGATTGACCGCAAGATCCTCATCATGAGCGGAAAGGGCGGAGTAGGAAAGAGCACCGTTACGGTGAACCTTGCAAACGCACTTCTTGCCATGGGTAAGACCGTTGGTATACTTGATACCGATATCCATGGACCGAACATCCCGAAGATGCTGGGTTGCGAGGATGCTATCCTTCAGGGAAGCGAGGGCGGGGACAGCATTATCCCGGTATCTCCGAGGGAAGGATTGAAGGTTGTCAGCGTAAGTTTTGCACTGGGAGATCCGGATCAGGCTATCGTTTGGCGTGGACCGATGAAACTTGCTGTCATCAAGCAGTTCCTTGCTGATGTTCAGTGGGGCACCCTTGATTACCTTCTTATCGACTCTCCTCCCGGAACCGGAGACGAGCAGCTTGCAGTCTGCCAGAACGTTCCCGACCTCACCGGAGCAATCATCGTTACCACTCCGCAGCAGGTGGCAATCCTTGATGCCAAGAAGAGCGTGAGTTTTGCCCAGCAGCTGGATCTGAAGATCCTCGGAGTCGTGGAGAACATGAGCTACCTCATCTGCCCGGACTGCGGCAAGCACATCCCCGTCTTCGGAAAGGACGGCGGAAAGAATCTCTGCAAGGAGCAGGATCTCGAGTTCCTCGGAGAGATTCCGATGGAAATCGGACTGCAGCAGGGCGAGGATCTGGGCGTGAACTGGATAGAGAAGAACCCTGACAGCGAGAGCGCAAAGGCATTCAAGGCCATAGCGGAGCACCTGCACGGCACAGTGGAATTCAAACATTCGCCGTATGTGCCGAAGGAAGGCTGCTCGCCGTCCTCATGCGCTTCCTGCACTGCAGACTGCTCCTCCAGAAAGTCATGAGGAAGCTGGACCAGAACATATTCAATACTCTTGAGAGCTCTCCCGATCCGTCGCGCCTGCTGTGGAATACTGAAAGCAGGCGTAACGAGGGAAAGACCGTCCTCTTTGAGATCAACAGCGTGCACCGCAAAGGTCCGGAGGGCCGTGAAGGTGACTTTGTTGAACTTGATTTCGCCCGAGGCGGTGTCACAATCATCCCATATTTCACAGGCTCTGACGGAATCCCGCGATTTGTGATGGAGAGGCAGTTCCGTCACGGTACTGAGTCCGTGACACTGGAGTTTCCCGCGGGCCTTGTGGAGAAGGGCGAGAGCGCATCTGATGCCGCCGCAAGGGAGCTTTGGGAGGAGACAGGACTCAGGGCCGCTAAAATCACAGAGCTTGGTTCTGTCTGCCAGAACTCGGCGTACATGAGATGTCCCGTGGGTTTCTGCCTTGCTGAGGACATGAGCGTGGAGACTGACCTTGATAAGCGCAAGCTGGATCAGAACGAGCAGATTGACATCCTCACCGTCCCGGTCTCTTATGTGCTTGAGAACATGGGAGAGGGGGAGCTGACAAATGGGGCTGCCCTTCTTGCTGTACCTTTCTTCCTGCGCGAGATGAGAAAACGAGGCCTTACTTTCTGACTTCCTTCTGTATTCTCACAATGTGATAGAGCCTTGAGCCGAAGTCTCCGAGGACCCTTGTGTCCTGGGAGAATCCGGTGCCGCTGAACTGCGGGCTGAGTCTGATGCCGCTGTAGGCCAGGACATCGCCCGAGACTATGTGGTGCTCGGCCTCGTTTCTCAGGGCCACGGTTTCATCTATGACCTTCTTGAGCTGGCTGTTGGCCTTCAGCATGACGGGGCTGACCATGTTGATCAGGCTTCCGAACTGCTGGATGGGCACCTTCTGCTCTCTGGCAATGATGTCATAGTCGTAATCGGATCTGGCAAACGGGATTCTCAGGACTTCCTGGGAGATGTTCGGCTGGTTCAGTATCTGGAAATCCAGAACCATCATCTCGCTGAAATCGGTATTTGCAACCATCCATCTGACTCTGTTGTTATCGGCCTTGTCCTTTGATGACATCCCCTCCGAGAGGCGGTAGAAGCGTCCGTACTGTAAGAGGGATCTATGCTCTTTGTAGAACTCGATTTGGCTTCTGACTATCTGCTTCTGCTGCTGGTTGAGGGCGCTGAGGTCCATCTCGTAGCCCAGGACTCCGAAAGCCGCCACGTTGAAGCGGGATTCGAGGTCCGTTCTTCGCAGTGTCTGGTGGTTGGGGCTTGCCGATACATGGGCGCCCATCGTGCTGGGCGGGTAGGCATACGAGGTTCCGCCCTGAATCCATGTGCGGCAATATGCATCGGAGTTATCGCTGGTCCAGATCTGGGGCATGAAGCAGAGGACTCCCAGATCGAAGCGGTTGCCGCCCGAGGCACAGCCTTCGAAAAGGACGCGGGGGAAGGTCTTCGTCAGGCGGTCGAAGATTTCGTAGAGACCCAGGACATAGCGGTGGCTGAATTCGCCCATGCGGATGTTGGAAGCGCTGTAGAGGTCGCTGAAGATGCGGTTCATATCCCATTTGACGTAGTCTGCACGCGAGAGCATGAAGACTTCCGTCATGGTTTTGACTATGTAGTTGCGCACATCCTGACGGGTGAGGTCGAGGATGAACTGGTTGCGGCCTACGGAAGGATCGCGGCCGGGAATCATGATTGCCCAGTCGGGGTGCTTGTCGAACAGCAGACTGCGGCGGCTGATCATCTCGGGCTCGACCCAGATGCCGAACAGAAGGCCCAGCTTGTGGATCTTGTCGGACAGTTTTGTTATGCCGCCGGTCAGCTTCTTGGTGTTCACATACCAGTCGCCGAGGCTTGTGGTGTCGTCGTTGCGCTGTCCGAACCAGCCGTCATCGAGCACGAAGAGCTCTACGCCCAGGTCCTTTGCTGCCTTTGCAAGGGTGAGTATCTTGCTTTCCGTGAAGTTGAAGTATGTGGCTTCCCAGTTGTTGCAGAGCACCGGGCGCTCACGGTATTTCCATGCGCCGCGCACGATGTGGCGGTTGACGAAGTTGTGCAGGTTGATGCTGGCGTGGTCGCTTCCGAAAGCTGAGTAGGTCATCACGGCTTCCGGGGTGATGAATGACTTTTCGCTCTCCAGTGTCCACGAAAAGGTCTGGGGATTGATTCCGGTCTGTACCCTGGCAAGGCCGAACGGGGTTTTCTCGACGATCTCCCTATGGTTTCCGGAATAGATCAGATTGAAGCCGTAGCACTCGCCTTTGGAATATGTGCAGTCAGGTCTTTCCAGGAAGATCGCAGGGTTGTGGAACGCACTTGAGACGCCGCAGTTCGAGGAAATCTCGGTTGCTCCGTTTTCAAGATGTCTGCGTGTGATTGCACGCTCTCTTGCCCAAGCGCCGTCGAATGTGACCACATCCCAGTTCGCATCGGGCAGGTCCAGCTGGAGGCTGGCAAGGTTGCGGATAACGATGTTCTGCTTTGTCCTGTTGGTCAGGATGCAGGATCTTACGATTACGTCGCAGTCCTTGAAGACCGTGTAGTTCATCTGCAGGTAGATGGGCAGTTTTTTGTCCGCCAGCTGGATCTGCAGCGTAGTGGAGTCTTCGGGGGTCTCGGAGTAGGACTGTGCAAGCGTATTCGGAAGAGGGGGTTTTCCTTCAACCGTCCTGTGGTCCTGGTAGACGAAGTCCAGCGTGGTCATTCCCTTGGAGTATTCGACCAGAACGGCAGGGGTGCGGAAGTCGCCTTTCCCGGGGGTGCTGGTCTCGAGACATGTGGTCTCCAGGAAGGTCATCGGGCTCTGTTCGGTGTAGCCGACTCCGGTACCGATTCCGATGCTGCGGTTGGGCATCAGGGATGTTGTCAGGGCATTGTCCCGGAGCTTTCTGCCGTAGTAGAGGTTCTCCAGATGACCTGTCGAATTCACGTTGATTAAGTATGTTGTTCCCTTGCTGTCCAGCCTGATGACTCTGTCCTGTACCATGTTGACTCCTGCTGATATTGTCCTTCAAATCGGCCCCGATGGCAAGTAAGAATAGTACTTGCATCGGCCCACTCTTTTTGGTAGAGTAATAGGGCATCTTGATGCAATGGTGCTGTACCCAAGTGGTCTAAGGGGGCGGTCTGCAAAACCGTTGTTCACCGGTTCAAATCCGGTCGGCACCTTCCGAATAACTCCTTGTAATACAGGGAGTTATTTTTTTGTATGTCGGAAAAACGACGCTTTTTATTGGTTCATGCAGAAAACTGGTGGGGAGAGCAGGTCACCTGTCTGCACTTGGGGTGTTTCCTTGTTGCCTCCCAGATCTTGAGGAAGAAATAGTCATCATCCCTGATTCCGTAGGACTGTCTCCTGATGTTCTTGATAAGTA
>CAKJZO010000047.1 GCA_918298275.1 Spirochaetota bacterium
GCGTATATTCAGAGAGGTGATGCCAAGCGAGGTGTCGAAGTCCTTGAAAAGGTGATGTCTAACCCGAAGGCCGGTTCGTTTGCCAATACCGCCATAGTCACTTGCTCGATGGGTTACTGGAATCTGGGAGAGCAGGATAAGGCCATCAAGGTCCTTGAGGATCTGAGGGCATCCGGTTACAGAGACGACAACCTCTCCGTGAACCTGGAGACATACCTACTTGAGCGCAGGGAGCTGAAGAAGGCAAAGGCTGCAATCGACGAGGGCAGGAAAAACAATACCGAGAGCAACGGACTGATGGACAACAGGGGCTGGTATTACATACAGACGGGAAACTGGAAGAAAGCCAAGGAAATCTATGACGAGCTCATCGATGACCGCAATGCCAAATTCCCGGAGGCCTATCTGCACGGCGCCCAGGTCAGCATCCACGAAGGTGATATCGAACAGGCTGTCGACCGTCTCGGTTGGGGAACCTCCAAGAGATTCGTCAGCACCTGCATGATCAATAAGGAATATCTCGAGAAACTGCTTCTCGGACTGGAGAATCCCAAGACCCGCGAATCCTTTGCAAAGGCAATGGAGGAAAGCTTTGTGGAGGTCTCCATCGGAAAGACTTTCCCGGGCTTCGAAGAGGCCTGCGAATTCGATGAGAACGATACTCAGGTCATCAAACCGAAGGAGAAACCGACTACCGCTCTGCCTACATCATCAAGTGCTCAGAAATCCGATAATGCTAATGAAATCACAGCCTCTGATGTGGATGAGAACATCAATACTGATATTGATGACGATGATAGGGAACCGAATACCGACCTTGACGAGGATGATGCCGAGCTGGCAAGTCGTCTGGGTTATGACAACACTCCCGACCCCGAGGATGTCCCGGATACAACCCTCGATGATGACGACGAGAGGGAGCCTAATACAGAACTGGATGAGAACGACTGATGAGACGGTTTCTTAAGCTTCTGGTCAGCAGGTTCTTCTGGACTTTCCTCTTTATCTTTCTTCAGCTCGGATTCGTATACCTGACGCTCAGGTACGTGGAATCTCGGTTCGGACTTACTCTTGTCAGTTCGATTCTCGGCGTGCTTGTTGCATTTCTTGTTTTCTCCAGGGACGATGCCCCTGAGTACAAGCTTTCCTGGATTCTACTGATTCTTGTCGTTCCTTTCTTCGGATGCAGCATGTATCTGATTTTCGGAAACAAGAAGAAGGGTATTGTCCAGGAGAAGAGGATGAGGCGCTACCATGAGCTGACTGCCCAGCACATGATTGATTCATTCCCCAAAGCTGTCGAACCATCCGAGGTGCTTTCTCCGGACGATCTCAAGCTATCCAAATACATCAGCGAGCTCAGTGACAGCAGGGTCTTCGGCAATACATCGACCAAGTACTATTCGCTTGCAGACTACTGTTTCCCCGTGATGGTCGAGGAGCTCGAGAAAGCAAAGCATTTCATTTTCCTGGAGTATTTCATCTATCAGAAGGGTGTTTTCTGGGATACGATTCTCGAGATTCTCAAGAGAAAGGTTTCCGAAGGTGTTGAAGTTCTTCTCATGTACGATGACATGGGAAGCATAGGAACACTGCCGCGCGGATATTACAAGGTTCTGAGAACCTATGGAATCAAGGCAGTTGCCTTCAATCCCGTGAGACCCAGACTGAATCCCAAACTCAACTACAGGGACCACCGCAAAGTCTGCATAATAGACGGAAACGTCGCCATCAGCGGCGGTTTGAATCTGGCGGACGAATATATCAACAAAACCGTCAGATTCGGACATTGGAAGGATAACGGATTTGTCATAAAAGGTGACGGTGTGTGGAACTACACCTTCATGTTCCTCCAGCTGTGGTCCTACTCGGCGCCGGAGGAATACGCAGTAAACGATTTCGCGCCCTACATGCCTACGATTACTGAAAGTGGGGATGGATACATCCAGAGCTTCGGCGATAGTCCTCTGGATGAATTCTCCGTGGCTGAAAACGCCTACATCAATGTAATCAACTCATCGAAGGAATATGTCTGGATCAGCACTCCGTATCTGATTCTCGACAGCTCGATGTTCAATGCCCTGATAATGGCCTCAAGAAGCGGAGTGGACGTGAGGATCATTACTCCATCCAAACCTGACAAGAAATCAGTCTACGCCCATACCAGGGCAAGTTACGGCAAGCTCCTGCAGAACGGGGTGAAGATATATGAGTATCTTCCGGGATTCATCCATTCCAAGATGTTCCTCAGCGATGACCTCAGGGCAATCGTCGGAACTACGAACATGGACTTCAGGTCGTTCTTCCTTCACTTCGAGAGCGGTACGATCTTCTATGGCGGAGATATTCTCAATTCCCTGAAGGATGATTTCACAGAAACCTTCGGCGAGTGCCATGAAATAACATATGATGACTTCAAGGCACGTCCGTGGCATCAGAAGCTTCTGGCATTGCTTTCAAAGATCGCAGCCGTTATGCTTTGACCTCTGCTGTAACGTTAAAGGTTGATTTGACTCCGAATAGATGTTACTATGTGTAGTAACACATGGCTGGAGGCCTTCAATGAACGACAATCTATCTGAAATCATCGACATCTTCTCAAGGACAACGGACCGCAGGGAGATGAGAAAACTCTTCGAGGATGTTTTCACTGATGCCGAGAGGGCGGATATCGCCAAGCGCTGGTATATTTTCAAGGAACTCTACAAGGGTACTCCGCAGAGACGTATAGCCAAGGATATGGAAGTGAGCCTCTGCAAGATAACCAGAGGTTCCAAGACCCTCAAGAACGATGAATCCGTAATCCGGAAAGTCCTTTCGGATATGTATGACGAGAGTCACATCTGAGTTCTGATCAGAAATCGAACAGATTCGCCAGAGCCTCTTTTGCCTTCTTGGACCGCTCTTCCTCTTTCGAAGAGCTGACTCTTTTTTCTGTCAGCCTGAAGTGGTCGCAGTAGTTGCTTCTGTCTTTGTCCCATACCGGTTCATCAATGGTTTCTCTGCATCCATAATGTGCCTCAGGGCTGAAAAAGCTGCAGAATCTACAGGTATGAAGAGGTTTTGAGCAATTGTTGCACTCAGTTGAGTGATGAACCGGAGTACTTATTTCAGCTCCGCAGTTGGGACAGAATGCCATGGCTTTCTCCTCAGTTCAGACGAAGCTTTTGGCCGAGAGCCTGCATTTCTCCGTCAGTGTATTTGTCGTGATCCTGAAAGTGTTTTCTTCCATCGCCCTCGAAGCGGGGGATTACATGGATGTGGATATGCGGGACTTCCTGTCCTGATGCCGGGTCGTTGTTGATGATGATGTTGGATCCCTGGTTTCCCAGAACCTCGCGCTGCTTTGCCTCGACCTTCTTGGCAACAAGCAGCATATGTGTAAGAACATCATCCGGGCAGCTTGCCATGTTGGGGTAGGGCTGTCTTGAAATCACCAGAGAGTGACCTTTCATGACCGGATTGATGTCCATGATGACGAAACACTGCTCGTCTTCATAGAGTTTTGTACTGGGAATCTGTCCGTTTGCAATTTTGGTAAAAATGGTTTCCATGCC
Organism: Spirochaetota bacterium; assembly: GCA_918298275.1. Classification (GTDB taxonomy): domain Bacteria; phylum Spirochaetota; class Spirochaetia; order Sphaerochaetales; family Sphaerochaetaceae; genus UBA9732. The sequence continues at coordinate 3,558 of CAKJZO010000047.1, forward strand.
AATAGGATACTACTGACAAGGTCATTTTCCAAGAGCTTTGAATCGGCTTGTATTGGCTTTTCTCTTTCCTTTTGACCGTCTTTCGGATATCTTGTCCGGCTTTGCGGTTTTTGCGAACTCGCTCTTGTGTCTTCTTTCCGGTCTCTGTCTTCTCTCGGTTCTGGGCCTCTGAGGTCTCTGTTCCCTCTGGTCATAGAGATCTGCTACGTTTCTGTATCTGGAAAGATCAACAAGGCGTCCGTATTTGTCATTGAGCAGGGCGGCGATGATGTTGGTGGTGTGATGGCCTTCACTTAGTAGTTTCGCAAGGGAGAACATGGAATCCGGGCAGTGTCCCTGTTCGGCTTCTCCGACCATTTTCAGAAGATCGTCCAGAAGCGTCTTCTTCTTGACCGCTATGATTTCCTCGACCGACGGGATTCTCCTCTTTTCGATTTCGCTCTTTGCAATCCTTTTTATGAAGGCAAGCTTGCGGAATTCCCTCGGAGTGATGAAAGTGACGGCCAGGCCTTCCTTGCCGGCTCTACCGGTCCTTCCGACCCTGTGGATATAGGTTTCGGGATCTTCTGGAATACAGTAGTTGATTACATGCGTAAGCTCCGGGATATCTATTCCTCTTGCCGCAACGTCTGTTGCAACAAGGATACTGATCCTATGTTCACGCATCTTATGTACGATCAGCTCTCTCTGAGTCTGGGAAAGGTCTCCGTGGAGAACCTCTGCATTGTAGCCTCCGGAAATCAGCTTGGATCCTATTTCATCGCACTGCAGTTTAGTCTTGCAGAAAACAAGACCATAGAAGTTCGGATCAAGGTCTATTGTCCTGCACAGGACCTCGAACTTGTCTTCCTCATAGAGTTCATAGAATATCTGCTTTGTCAGGGTGCTGGTCATATCCTCCGTCTGAACCCTGATAAGCTCATAGTCCTTCATGAACCTTGAGGCAAGTTTGAGGATAGGGTCGGGCATTGTGGCAGAGAAGCAGAGAGTCTGACGGTCTTCAGGCATCTTTGAAAGGATGTTCTCGATGTCCTCGATAAAGCCCATATCTAACATTTCATCAGCTTCATCCAAGACACAGACCTTTATCTGATCCAATTTGAGGGTTTCTCTTTCGATGTGGTCCTGAATCCTTCCCGGGGTACCGACAACAATATCTACACCCGATTTGAGGTCCCTGAACTGAATGTTGTAGGAGGCTCCGCCGTATATGGAAGTCGTCCTTACCGGGCGTCCCTGTGCCAGGCTGTGGATCTCCTCGCAGACCTGGATGCAGAGCTCCCTTGTAGGAACAAGCACGAGTGCCTTCGGTAATCCGTTCTTCTCTGTCTTTCCCATTCCGTCGAGCATCTCCAGAATAGGCAGGGCAAAAGCAGCTGTCTTGCCTGTTCCGGTCTGTGCCTGACCAATTAGATCCCCATGTCCGCTCAGGAGCACGGGGATGCATCTCTTCTGTATCTCCGTCGGAGTTTCAAAACCTTTTGCCTGAATTGCAGCAAGGCTTTTTTCTGATAATCCTAAATCGATAAATTCTTGTATGTTCTGCATATAACGAACTGAGCATATCAGAAAACCCAAATTGTGAACAGTCTGCGGATTATCTTTTTATAAAATTTAACGCGAATTTGACATGAGATGAAAAATAATTGATGACTGCAACAATATTTGACAACGTTAGTGTTATGTGGAAAAGAGTTGCACAATTTGTAGT
>CAKJZO010000048.1 GCA_918298275.1 Spirochaetota bacterium
CGGTGCTGCCGCCTGCGCAAGTCCGATTGCCGCGCAGATAGCCGTCGACATTCTGGAGCGCGGAGGAAATGCAATTGATGCGGCAGTAGGCATGATCTATGCCGTAGGTCTTCTTGAGCCGGCTGCAAGCGGAGTAGGCGGAGCCGGACAGATGACCGTATATCTTGCCGATCAGGACAAGTACGTGACCATCGAATACATGACCCAGGCCCCGGGTGCTGCCGTAGCAGAGGCCATCGAGACCTCGAGCTCCGACAATCCGCCGGCAGTCACATCCATAGCAATCCCCGGTGTTGTCCACGGAACCCTGACAGCTCTCGAGATGTGGGGAACCATGACTCCCAGAGAGGTTCTGCAGCCGGTCATCGACCTTGCCAGAAAGGGTTTCCCTGTCACCGAGAGATGGAATACCAACATCGAAGGCAGATACCAGAACCTCAAGGCCTACGACTATACGATGGGCCTCTACACGGATGACGGCTTCCTCTACAGCATCGGCGATACGGTCAGGAACAACGATCTTGCAGATACTCTGGAGCTGATTGCAGACCAGGGAATCAAGGGTTTCTATGACAGCGCCTTCACCGACAAGATGGTTGATTACATCCAGAGCCTCGGCGGAATCCTCACACACGAGGACTTCGCACAGTACAGGTCCGTCGTGAGGGAACCCATTTCCACCACATACAGGGGCTACACCGTCTACACCACAGGCGGTCCGTCCACCGGCGGAGCCGCTCTGCTGGAGGCCCTGAACATCGTCGAGAATTTCGACCTTGCCTCCTATGGTCCGGACAGCCCGCAGGCCGTTAACCTCATGGCGGAAGCCTTCTCCATGGGATACAAGGACGGAAACGCCTACATGTCGGATCCGACCTACTATGACCTTCCCGTCGATACCATCATCAGCAAGGAATATGCAAAGGAGAGGGCTGCGAAGCTCAATCCGGATGTCAAGCAGAAGATGGTCGGAGCAGGGCGCCTTACCGTCAAGCTCAATGCCACGGGTGAAGAGGTACTTGCAAAGAACGCTACGGACCAGGGCGGAACAAGCCACATGGTCGTCATGGATAAGTTCGGAAATGTCGTCTCAACGACAAACACCAACGGCATCAACTTCGGAAGCGCAGTTGCCGTTCCCGGAACAGGCTTCGTGTTCACCGCACACCTTTCGAACCTGAACAACTCCAAGACTGCATCGGTGAGCATGCTCATGCCTTACATCAAGGTCGTCTCCACCACCTGTCCGTCGATAGTCGCCGATGAGAGCGGAAAGCCGGTTCTGGCAGTCGGTTCTCCGGGTAACTGGGCACTTGTCTCTGCCGCATTCGCAGCTATCGTCAATTACATCGATTTCGACATGGATATCGCCCAGGCCACGAACGCTCCCAGAACATGGAAGGACGGAATGACCATCAAGGACCTCTATATCGAGGGCGGCTACAGTCCCGAGACCATCAAAGCCGTTGAGGCCATGGGTTACAACATCATCGATGCCGACAGGACCTACAGCTCGCACGTCGGCTGCATTGCCGCCATCGAGAAGAAGGACGGCCTGTTCTATGCCATCGGAGACGACAGGAGACATTACGGAGCTGCTGCCTATTGACGGCGTAACCTTGTGCACACCGTCAAAATGATGTAGTCAAGGGTGCCGGAGGCACTTGTCTTGCCCTTGACGACGTCTTATTGCTATTGCTGTTTGCGATAACTGAGGATTCAAATGAGAAATGAACTGATTGTGGCGATCGTCATGTTCCTGATTTCCATCGGGGGCTCGATTGCCACGAAAAACGACAAGAAGTGGTCCGTTCTCTTTCTGTTCATAGCCGCTGTAGCCGGCAGTCTTGTTGCCGGCATGGGGGTGAGGTTCAGGGAGATCGTGGAGGGGCCGTTCGGATTCCTGGACAGCATGCTGTGCGTATGTGCGGCATCGGTCCTGGTTGCGGTCCTGGACAGGGCGGGAGCTTTTGTCCTTCTGTATTCGAAGATATCCAAGGTCAGATTCGGAGTGCTGAGGGCATTTCTGGTGCTTCTTTTCATTGCACTGCCGTCAATGCTCACGGGCTTTGCGACTTCCAGCCTTCTTACTACCGGAAAGCTGGTCAGGAATCTTCTTGAGAAACAAGGAGAGAAGAAAGCTCCGGTCATCGTTGCCGTAGGAGCTTTCCTGGGAGTTCTGCTTCCTCCAAACTGCATTCCCGCAATCATAGCTGCAAACGGAGCCGGAAGCGTTCTTCCGACTCCTTACTCGGGATTCTTCCTCCCGCTTCTGGTGGTTGCGCTTCCTGCCTTCATTGCCTATGCGCTGATTGAGTACAGGACGCTTGCATCGCTTGAAGAGGCCGACATGCATGACAGGGGAGCCTCTGCCGCACTGGCCGTGCTTGTGATTGTCATGGTCGCAGTAATAATCGAGGGTGTTCTTTCTTCCTTCATCTGGCTGGGAGGCAACACGCTGGTGTTCTTCGTCGCAGCTTTGCTGATTCTGGTAGTTTCGAAGTTCTTCGGCAGTGCGAAGGAAACACTGGATGTGGTTTCGGACGGTCTGATGAAAGCAGTCGTCCCCATGGCAATCGTTTTTGCGCTCGGTTCCTTCATCGAGGTCAGCTCGATGACGGGCGTGAGGGGAATGTTCAGCTACTGGATTCTGGGATACAGCACCACTGCCGTGATGCTGGTCCTGATGGCTGCGTCCCTGATAATCGGCTATTTCTTCTCGATCCCGATTCCCGCCTTCCTGATCACATATGCAGTCTTCCCGATAGGCTGGCTTGCCAATACGGTGGTGGTCACCGGTTGCAGCGTGGTCCTGGCTGTGATAGGGCTGGTGACACGCAGGGGCGGAATAATGGAAAACAATGGCCTGAAACGCTCAGAAGTATTGAAAAACATCTGTGTTCCGGCCTTTTTGGTGCTTGTCATGGGAGTCCTGCTGGTGGTCTTCGGTGACAGGATGACGTTTCTGATCATGTAGGAGGGTATATGCTGCAGGTGATCTATTACATTATCATCACGGTCTTTGCATTGCTTCTTCTGCTCGAGATCGTGAAAAAGCGCCCGTTTGTGGAGCTTGTGTGCATAGCATTCGTGCTTGTCTCATTCGCCCTGAGGGCACTTCACATAAAGTAGGAGGGGACATGAGCTATATAAAGAACATCATAGTCATTGCAGTCGCCCTCCTGTTCGCAGTCTTTGCATCCGTCGATTTTCTGGCGATGCACAAGGCCGAACCCATTGCAGACAATCCCAACGTGACCGAAATCAGGATGCTCTCAGAGTACTGCAGCGGTCTGAAGGGGACCAATCTGGACACCGAGGTCTATGTCCTGGACAGCGGGGTGCCCGGTGGCGCCATGCTGATTCTCGGCGGAACGCATCCGAACGAGACGGCAAGCCCCGTGGCCGCCATTGCCATGGCGGAGAATCTCAAGTGCACGAAGGGAAGGCTCTTCATCATTCCGTGGACCAACAAGAGCGGCTTTACGCATACATCCCCGCTGGACGGAATGCAGGACTTCTTCGACATCACCCTGGATGACGGAAGCGTACGTACCTTCCGCGTGGGAAACAGGCTGACCAATCCGGTTGACCAGTGGCCCGATTACACCTATTACATGGGCTCTTCGGGGCGTCAGCTCGTAGGAACCGAGATTGCCGAGATCCGAAATGTGGACAGGCTCTACTACGGAAACGAGAACGGCGTTCTTACCGAGATGGTATGTGCCGGAATCTTCAATCTGATCAACCGCGAAGGTATCAACCTGACCATGGATATGCATGAAGGTTCTCCGGAGTTCCTGTATCTGGACTGCACGATGGTCAACATGAAGGCAGACAACCAAACTGCGATGTCCATCGCCCAGAGCATGGCCCTGGATATGCAGTTCGATGATCTGGACATGAGGGCGGAGTACTCGGGAGTCAAATCCTACGGGCTTTCCCACAGGAGCCTGGGGGACAACACCGCCTCCATGATGACCCTTATGGAGACCTACAACCCGTCGATGGGACCGCTTCACGGCAAGATGGACGATGATCTGATAGTCAACGGCAACGAGCCCAATTACTATCAGGCTCACCTTGACGGCTACATCTATTTCGATGTCCCGGAGAACGGATACCCGCTGGTGCAGAGGGTCGCACGCCATGTCGTGTGCGTCACGTACCTTGCAAGGGCCTACAGCGAAACCTATCCCGACAGGGCGATCGCCTTCGAAGGGCTGGGCGGTTATTCTGACATGATTAGCGCAGGTTTGGGAAAAATCCTTAAACCTGTTGAGTAAAAACTTGGGAAATAAACTATAATAGAATTCGGAGGATTTCATGAAGAAAGCACTCATCTTTGTCCTGGCAATAGCCATCGTTTTCATCTTTGCTTCCTGCAGCAAGGGTTCAAGCTCCGCGCCTGCAGCGACAGCGCCGGCTACAACCACCTCAACTGCAGCGGCAGCTCCTGCAGCCGCAACGACCACTCCTTCCACGGGAACGGTCGATGCTGAGTACGATCCAAACAAGACCGTGGATTTCCAGCAGCAGACAAGCGAGGAGGTCAGGGTGGTTACGATCGGAACCATCAACAAGAGCCTCTACTCGCAGCCTGTATTCGTGACATCCTTCGGACAGAGCACCGATGCCGCCATGCTCGACACCGTCATGAAGAGAATCGGAGTGGAGTATGTCTACAACGCAACTGCCACGGCAGATGCCCTCAAAAACTACAAGACCATCGTCATAGCCGTAGGCGCAAGCACCAAGGGTCTGGGAGCCGCAGGTATTTCCGAAGCGGAGGAGACTGCCCGTGCAAAAGCCATCATGCAGGCCATAAACGAGAGCGGTGCAGAGGTAATCTGCTGCCATATCGGAGGCTCCGCCCGCCGCGGAACCCTGTCTGACGAGTATGCCGACATGGTCATGGCCAAGGCCAGCTACATCGTGCTCAAGGAAGATGCAAACTTCGACTACAAGTTTACCAAGTATGCAGAGGAGCACAACCTGCCCATCAGCCTCATCTATGCCACCAAAGATGCGCTGACGGTATTCACGGACGTATTCGGCAAATAAGGGAAACCTTATGGATATAGAGCTGATCTGTCTTCTCTCCATGCTGGCGGTCTTCCTGCTGGCGAACCTGCTTCTCAAGCTACCGGTAAGCATTTCCATGATCCTGGGCGCCATTGTCGGTGCCCTGGTTGGAGGGCAGGGTATCCCGGTGCGCCATTTGTTCGAGGGTACGTTCACCTACATCGACACCATCCTGATAATATCGACGGCCATGCTGTTCATGACCGTGATCCAGGAATCGGGAGCACTCGAAGCCCTCAATGCCTTCATAGTCACCAGGTTCTACAAGGTTCCGGCATTGATGCTGATCTTCCTGATGCTGGTGATCATGTTCCCCGGAATGATCACGGGTTCCTCGACGGCCGCCGTCCTGAGCGCAGGTGCTCTGGTTGCGCCTGTTCTGCTTCTGATAGGCATACCTAAGGAGAAGGCGGGAGCCATAATTGCAATAGGCGCCATTATGGGAATGGCCGCCCCTCCGATCAACATTCCCGCAATGCTCATCGGCGGCGGTGTGGACATGCCGTATATCGGTTTCGACGGTCCGCTCTTTCTGCTTACCATTCCGTGCGCAGTCTTCGCAGTGCTCTTCCTCGGGCTGAAGTACTGCAAGAACCTGGATGTCGAAAAGCTGAAAGATGGCCTGGATACTGAAATCGGTAAAAAATATGGATTCAAACTCTATATTCCGATCATCGTTCTGTTTGTTCTTCTGGTTGTATCCAAGGCCTTCCCGAAGTTCCCGCAGCTGGGAACCTGCCTTATCTTCCTGATATCGGCAGTAGTAGGACTCTTTACCGGAAAGAAGTTCAACTTCTGGGAAAAGTCCCTCTCGGCCATGGAGACCACAATCCCGGTTCTTGCAAAACTGATGGGCGTGGGAATGTTCATCCAGGTCCTGACGCTTGTCGGAGCCAGAGGCTGGATCGTAGTCAGCTGTCTGGGTCTGGGCATGGTCTTCGTCTACATTGCAACATTCACCATCATGCCGGGCTTCGGTGCCATAAGTTCCTACGGAGCTGCTTCAGTCATCGGTGTTCCTTTCCTTCTGGTGATTATCCAGAACACCTCCTGCAACGACATCATCGTGGCGGCGGTTCTGGCCTTCACCTGCTGTCTCGGAGACCTCATGCCACCGACGGCTCTGGCGGGAAACTACGCCGCACAGATAGTCGGACTCAAGTACAAGAAAGTGCTTGTCTGCTGCGTGATTCCGTTCCTGGTCTGCATTGCAGTTGCAATTGCAGTGATTTTCAATACGAACGCTCTGGCGTTTCTGACAAAGTAGGGGGCTGCGCATGCTGAAATTCGTTTATCTTGCCATCGTAGCTTTCGTGCTGGTCCTGATTACAGTCAACATGTTCAGAAAGAAGAACAACTTCTTCTTCCAGCTGGACGCCGCAATCGTCATGGTGACGCTTCTTCTGCGTCTCCTGCTTATAAAGTGAGGAGAGCATGAAGAAGATACCCAAACACATAATCACCGCATCGATACTCTGCGTCTTTGTCATAGCGGCAGTAATCTATCTGGCCATAGTCTTCAGGTCGGCCAAGCAGGAGGAGCCCATCTATGCCGGTCCCGGAGTGACCGAAGTCAGAAAGCTCAGCTACTGGTTCCCCGGTCTTGCAGGCACAAGCGGCGATACCGATGTCTATATCCTGGACAGTGGGGTGCCCGGTGCTTCCATGCTGGTTCTTGGAGGTACCCACCCGAACGAGCCGTCGGGCTTCATCAGCGCCGTGATGCTTGTCGAGTACTGCCGTCCCAAGACGGGAACCCTCTATGTGATTCCGAGGGCGAACAACAGCGCCTTCACCTGTACGGATCCCCAGGAAGCCGCTCCGATGAAGTTCTACATCGATACCGACAACGGGACAAGGTTCTTCCGCTTCGGAAGCAGGGCTACCAATCCCATCGACCAGTGGCCGGACAGCGAAGTCTATGTGCATGCATCATCCGGGCAGAAGCTTTCGGGAAGCGAGACCAGAAACCTCAACCGTGCATATCCCGGACGTGAGGATGGAAACCTTACCGAAAAGGTCGCCTACGGAATCACCGCTCTGATAAAGAGCGAGGATATCGAGATCACGGTGGACCTCCATGAGGCATCTCCCGAGTACACCACCGTCAATGCCATTGTCGCCCATGAGGATGCCCTGGAGCTTGCCGCCCTGACTCTCTGGGAGGTCGAGGACAGCTTCCAGATTTCGGTGGAGAAATCTCCGACGAACCTCCATGGCCTTACGCATAGGGAGCTGGGCGATTTCACCGATACCTGGGCCCTTCTGATGGAGACTGCCAATCCTTCGCAGGGGCGCCTGCACGGCAGGATTGACTCGGATCTAGTTGTTTCCGGAAAGGACAAGTTCTATACCCGAGCCGCAACCTACGGTGCCGTGACCGTCCCGTACAACGAAAGCGGAATAAGCCTTTCCGAGCGTTGTGCCAGACATATAACCTGCCTTGTGCAGTTTGCACAGCAGTATGCGTTCGTGGGGAGCGAAGGGACTCTGGATCTCGGTGACATGCCTACGTACAAACAGATTCTGGAGAACGGAATCGGACACTATCTTGCCGATCCGCAGTAAGACAGAATGAAGAAAAGGCCAGTCCTTTATATTATATATATCCTCCTCGCACTTTCCCTTATCGGCTGTACCAGGGCCAAAGCACAACAGTCTGAGCTGGAGGGCGGTGTTGCCCAGCCGGTCTCGGAGGTATCGGTCCTGAACGAAAAGCCGGAGGCACCGAAGCCCCAGGAGGCGGAAAGAACCGATTCCGATGCCCCGGATGTTGAAGATGACGGATATCAGACGCGTATCATTGCGGGTGAGACCATCAAATGGGATGGATTCAGGGCCATAGAACCCAAGGATGACTGGGACATCTGGAGCATGGTGCTTTCCGATGTGGGGCCGTTCTTCGAAGAGGAGTTTGAAGTAGAGAAGAGTTCCTACAAGCTGATGGAAGGCCAGATCACCGAGACAGAAGTCCTTCAGATCCACAGCCCGAATCCGGGACCGCGGGTCTATATAGTCGGGGCTGTCCACGGGGACGAGAGGGCTGCCTGGTATGCCGCGCTGCTTCTCAAGCAGGCATCGATCTCCTGCGGGGATCTGTACATTCTGGTTCCGGCAAATGCCAACGGGGCAAGGAACCTGACCCGCTATGTGGTCAAAAACCAGGACCTCAACCGCAGCTTCCCCGGCGAGCCTTCGGGGGATGAGGCCGAGCAGCTTGCATATGCGATCTTCCGCGATATTGCGGGCAAGAGACCGGATCTGGTTCTGGACCTGCACGAGGCCATAGTTCTCTCCCAGGACCGGGATTTTCTGGGAAGCACCTACATCTTTACGGAACTGGACGGGATCGAGGACCTTTTCTTCGAGCTTCTGTTTGCCACGGAGGAGGGGCGCCTCTGCCACAATGAATTCGGATTCAACGGACCGGGACCTGCAGGCAGCGTGAATGCAGAAGTGACCAGAAACCTGCGGATTCCGGTCATAACGGTCGAGACCTTCAGGGGCTTCGATATCGGAAGGAGAGTGTACGACCAGCTGGACACGATTCAGTTCGTCTTGGATTTCATGGGTATGAGGTGACGGAATTATGGATAAGAACTATCTCAGGGCGGCTTCGTTTCTCAACCGTGCGGCAGAAGCTTCGGACATCAGACAGAAACTCCTGTGTCTCTATGACGGATTCGTCTGTCTCTACGGGCCCATGGAAGCCTGCAGAAAAGCCGGTGCAGCCTCCGCTGTGGATGTTGCCCTGCTGGAGAAAGTAATCGATTCCTGCATGGATGAAGGCGATGGGCCCGACTTCGATGAAGCGACAGCAGAAAGCCGTCATGTCGAAATACCCTCGGACTTGGTTGGGAAGCTGTTCTCTGCCTTGGCATCGATTGTGGGGAAGACGGAATGAAGTGCAGGTTTTTCGATCAGCTCGAAGCACAGCGCAAGGTACTGGTTTTCGGACACAGGGGCTTTTCCCAGGAATATCCGGAAAACACGCTGATTTCTTTTTCGAAATGCGCGGAGAATCCCCTGATAGACGCCGTTGAACTCGATGTTCATCTGTGCAGAAGCGGGGAGGTCGTGGTAGCCCACGATTTTTCTCTCAAACGTACTGCAGGCCTGGATCGCGAGATCGAGGAGCTGACGCTTGATGAGCTAAAAGCCGTGGATGTCGGGTCTTTCAAGGGTCCGCAGTTCAGCGACCAGCGAGTTCCGCTTCTTTCCGAGCTATTCTCTGCATTCGGCTCACGCTTTTATTATGATATAGAATTAAAGGTGAAGGCCGGCCAGGTGAACAGGAAACTTTCGCGAAAGGTGCTTGGCCTTATAGATGAATTCGGACTGCGTTCCCGTGTTCTGGTCTCCAGCTTCAACCCGTTCGCCCTCAGGGCCTTCAATGCCGCATCCCGCGCTGCATTCCCCTCGGCGGACATCTTCGAACACTCCCCGAATATCCCCAGGCCGCTCTGGAACGGAGCCGGACACATCGTAAGCAGGTCTACCTACCAGAAACCGGGATTCAGACAGGTCGATACCTCTTATTTCAGGCGTCACGGGTCTCTGCCAATCATTACCTGGACCGTAAACGAGCGCTCCGACGCCGAGAGACTGCTGTCCCTGAATACGGATCCGGAAGACGGAAAAATGAAGGTTTTCGGCCTAATAGGAAACGATCCTCACATGCTTGCGGATGTAGTAAGTCATTGGAAGGGCTGAATTTCCTTCAGAGCTTTTTTCTATTTAAACAAAAAGCAAAAAAAATTAAAAAAGAGTGTTGACATTTTTACCTCGAATCGAGTATGTTCATAGAGCACGCTTTGAGGAAGCTCAGAGATGTGCACTAGTTTTTTACAGAGATATTAAAGAAGAGAAGGTTAAGAAGAAGAGTTGCAACGATTGCCGATGGCCGTTGGTTGCAACGAAGGTTTCTAGGAAGCATGAGGGCTTCCAGTCAATTCGATGATACGGACAGATAGTTAAAAA
>CAKJZO010000049.1 GCA_918298275.1 Spirochaetota bacterium
TCCGAGAAGAAGGATATGCAGGACAACACAGTCAAGGGCAGCCAGTTCCGCCAGCCGATGCTGGAGTTCTCCGGCTCCTGCGCAGGATGTGCAGAGACTTCATATGCTCGCCTCGTGACACAGCTCTTCGGCGACAGGATGTACATCTCCAACGCAACCGGTTGTTCTTCAATCTGGGGCGGCCCGGCATCCACATCTCCTTACTGCACCAACAAGGAAGGTAAGGGACCCGCATGGTGCAACTCACTGTTCGAGGACAACGCCGAGCACGGTCTCGGAATGTTCATCGGCCAGGAGAAGATCCGCGAGGATCTGGCCGACGAAGTGAAGGCTCTCGCAGAGGCCGATGCTTCAATCAAGGATGCAGCTCAGGCATGGCTCGACACAATGGCTGACGGCGAAGCCAACAAGGCTCCGACAGCAGCTCTCATCGAGGCTCTTGAGAAGAACGGCAGCGCAGCAGCCAAGGCTATCCTCGAGAAGAAGGAGTATCTGGGCAAGAAGTCAGTCTGGATCTTCGGTGGTGACGGTTGGGCATACGACATCGGTTACGGTGGACTTGACCACGTTATTGCTTCCAAGAAGGACGTCAACATCTTCGTCTTCGACACAGAGGTCTACTCCAACACAGGCGGACAGGCTTTGAAGGCATCCAACATCGGACAGGTCGCACAGTTCGCAGCTGCCGGTAAGGACGTCAAGAAGAAGTCTCTCTCCGAGATCGCAATGCAGTACGGCTATGTCTATGTCGCACAGGTTGCCATGGGCGCCAACCCGGCACAGACCATCAAGGCCATCACAGAGGCCGAGGCCTATCACGGACCGTCACTGATCATCGGTTACGCTCCCTGTGAGATGCACTCCATCAAGGGTGGTATGACGAACTGCCAGAAGGAGATGAAGAAGGCTGTCGACTGCGGTTACTGGAACCTGTTCCGCTACAACCCGGAAGGCGAGAAGAAGTTTACTCTCGACTCCAAGGCTCCGGCAGGCGGATATCAGGAGTTCCTGATGAACGAGGCCCGCTACAGCAGACTCACACGCGAGTTCCCGTCACGTGCCGACGTCCTGTTCAAGCTGAACGAGGAAGAGGCCAAGGCTCGCTACGAGCACCTCACAAAGCTCATTGCCATGTACAACGAGTAATTGAATCAAGTTGATTCACAGGGGAATCGTCCTATGACGGTTCCCCTTTTTTTGAACTGCTATGCTAGATAAGGGAAAGTGCTTCAATAACTGCGCCCTCTGCGGCGCTGTGAAGAGGCTCTGTGCATTTCAGCATTGGATTTGCCTCGTGAAGAAGTCTGACGAACTGCGCCCTAAGGGACGTGGGATTTGAAAGAAGGCCGCCGAGGAGGGCTACGTCGCACTTCTTGAGGCCCAGGCGCTTTGAGACTGCAAATACCTGGCTGACTAGCTGCTTGGCATTATCCATGATGATTCTCACGGCAACGGGGTCATTCTCTGAAGCAGCTTCATCAACGATGCGTGAGATGGCTGCAACAGCGCTCTTGTCGTTGGAGTAGACGTAGGTGACGATCTTCTCCGGAGTATCCAGCCCGTACTCCGCCTCTATCAGGCTCTTAAGTATTGTCGGTTCCCCATACCCGTCAAACAGTCTTGCGGCTGCACGAAGTGCATCGCGTCCGAGGGCGTAGCCGCTTCCTTCATCGCCGAGAAGGTGACCCCATCCTCCGGCCATTGCCGTTCTGCCGTCCGCGGACTTTCCGAAACAAACGGATCCCGTTCCAGCGATCAGGGCTATTCCTTCCTTTCCTCCGAGCGCTCCGGTGTGGGCTATGTTCTGATCTCCCGTCAGTTTGAAGGGGATGCCGGCTGCTGAAAAGACCTCCGAGACAATCTCGTTCATTCCGGTGTTGTTGACACCGGCAGCACCTATGCACAGGGCTCTGCAGTTTCCTGTCTCCTGAAGGAACAGCACTATTTCGCAGAGGATGTTCCTGAAGGCGTCTTCGCCTATGCTGTTGAGGTTGAATGCACCGATTGTTCTGCGCGCAATCTCCTGTCCCTGAAGATCGGAGCAGAGGACTGTTGTCTTTGTTCCTCCGCCGTCTATGCCGCAGACGAAATCCTTCTTATTCATGCAATAGCTTCCCTGACATGGCCGCGGGCTTTTTCAAGCCGTGCCTGTGCTTCATCTGCGGAACAGGAGGCAAGGACCATGACGATTGCCTTTTTCACGCTTCCGCCAGCTTTTCCCAGAACCTGCACGGCTTCATCGCGCGAGATGCCGGTTGCCTCCATCAGAATGCCCTGAGCCCTGGCGACCAGTTTTTCGTTGGTCTGTACGACGTCCACCATGAGGTTTCTGTAGGCCTTGCCTGTTCTGACCATGCTGGCGGTACTGATCATGTTCAGGATCATCTTCTGGCTGGTTCCTGCCCTGAGTCTTGTGGATCCGGTGAGAACCTCGGAGCCTACGATGACCTCAATTGCAACTGTTGCGCGTTTTCCGATCTCGGAGTTGTTGTTGCAGGCTATTGAAACGGTATTGCAACCTAGTTCCTTGGCATATTCCATTCCGCCTATGACATAGGGAGTCCTGCCGCTTGCGGCAATGCCGATGACTATATCATTCTTGCTCAGTCCTATGCCCAGAAGATCGCTTCTGCCGCATTCGGGGCTGTCTTCCTTGTCGTTTACAAGGCTGATTTCTATCTGGTTTCCGCCCGCAATGAGTCCGATGACCGTATCCTTGGAAACACCGAAAGTCGGCGGGCATTCGGCTGCATCGATTGCAGCCAGACGACCGCTGGTACCGGCTCCCATGTAGATGATTCTTCCGCCGTTTTCAAGAGCGGAGACACAGAGGTCTACGGCCTTGGCTATCTGAGGCAGCTGCTCTCTGACAGCCGGTGCGATCTTTGCATCTTCGCTGTTCATGAGCGACACTATCTCAAGGGAGCTCATGCAGTCGAGGTTCTCGGACGCACTGTTGCGCGTCTCGGTTGTCATTTTCTTCAAATCCGTCATGATTTCACTTCTTGTAGATGCTGAGGATGTTTTCCAGATAGGTTCTGAACTTTGTTCTGAATGAGGACGGCTCGAGAATCTCCACGGCATCGCCGCACTGTATGAGTCGGAGAATCAGCTCGATGGAGTTCTCTGCCTCGAAGCGGCAGACCATGGTGCCGTCCGGACGTTTCTCGGTTTTGATTTCACCGTGCGAGAGGGTGTCGAAGGAATTCAGCGCGCTCTTCTGTCTGACAAGAAGCACGAGCGGAATGGTATCGACCACATACTCGGGCTTGGCCGGGCTTTCCATCCTGCGGAAAGCCTTCAGGTTGTCGGGGATGGTGTATGTTTCGTTGAGGATCGCAACGCTCTTGATCCTGGTGATGTCCAGAGTGATTATCTCGGTGGTGTGGCGCAGACGGCCGGTGACTGTGACGGGGTTGCGGCCTTTCTCATTCTCGACGAAACCGATGAAGTAGGGGGCCAGTTCTGTTTCTTCCTCGATGACCTGCTGCGGAGATTCGGGGTCCTGATGGGTGTGGATTATCCTGACGATTCTTCCGGATACCCATGCATCTATCAGCACTTCAAGGATCTCGCTGCTGCGGTTGCTGCTCTGGTTTGCCTCGGCTTCGATCTGGTCGGCAATGCCCATGATGTTGGCGCTTACTTTCGGGGCATAGCCCTGCATTCCCATTGCTATCTTGCGAAGTCCGGATGCAAGGTGCGGGGTGCGGAATTCGGAGTTCTTTAGCAGGATCTCGACTCCCATATTGAGCGCCAGACTCTCATATACGCTGAGGGCAAGCGGTTCCTCGTCGTTGCTCGGAGCTATCTTGATGAGGCTGTTGTCCTCGTAGATCTCGCTGTACTGCTTGAGTTCGTCTATATATCTGCCGACTGTGCTCCTGTGCACGCCGATTCGTCTTGCTATATCGGATTTGCGAAGTCCTTCCGGATGGCTTCTGAGTATCAGTTCAAGTTGCGCTACGCGATCGCCTTTCATTGAACACCCCTTTATTGCAACAAAAATACAACCATATTATAATTGTGTTCAGCAACAAAACGCAACTTTTTTAGCAACAGAGTGCAACAAACGGAGGCACCATGGACAACGAAAGGCTGATAAAGATAGAGACCAACATCGTGTATCTTCAGGACACAGTCAGGGAGCTCAACGAGATCGTCAGTGCCCAGCAGGTTGCCATCACCAAGCTGGAGAAGCAGAACGAGGCCCTGAACAAGCGAATCGAGGAGCTGGATTCGGAAGCCAGACCCAACCGAAGGCCCCCTCATTATTGATATCTTATTTACTGTTTTTAGTTCTCTCTTTCAGTTTCCAGTTCAATGTTTTTCTGTTACATTTAGATTACCATGACAGAATTCGTACACCTTCATAACCATACAGACTTTTCGCTTCTGGATGGAGCGGCTTCGATCTCGAAATACATAGCAAAGGCCAAGGAATACGGCATGAAGGCCCTTGCGATAACCGACCATGGAAACATGTTCGGCGTGTTGAATTTCTACGATGCCTGCAAGAGTGCCGGTATTCAGCCGATCCCGGGGTGCGAGTTCTATATCAACCCGGATGGCCGTGCCTCCAAGGAGGCGGGAAACCATTATTATCACCTGATTCTGCTTGCCATGAACGACAAGGGCTACCACAACCTGATGGAGCTCAACAGCATCGCCTATCTGGAAGGTTTCTACTACAAGCCGAGGATCGACAACGAGGTTCTGGCACAGCACGCGGAGGGCCTGATCTGCACCTCTGCATGTCTTGCAGGCGAGATTTCCCAGAAGCTGCTGGACGGCAACGTGGAAGGGGCCTACGAGACCGCACGATGGTACAAGAACCTGTTCGGAGACCGATACTACATCGAAATCCAGAACCACTTCATCCCCGAGGAAATCAGGGTCCTTCCTCAGCTTGTGAAGCTGGCCCGCGATCTGGATATCAAGCTGGTGGCCACCAACGATATCCACTACATCGATAAGGCCGATGCCAACGCGCACGATATTCTCCTCTGCATAGGAACGGGAAAGAAGAAGGCCGATGAGGACCGCATGCGCTTCCAGACCGAGGAATTCTACATGAAGAGCCCCGACGAGATGGCAGAGCTTTTCTCCGAATACCCGGATGCAATCTCAAACACCGTGGAGCTTGCCGAGCGCTGCCAGTGCGAGATCAACTTCCCCGGACCGCTTCTTCCGAGCGTAGATGTTCCCAGCCAGTACAAGGACACCAAGGAGTATCTGACAGCCCTTTCCTGGGAAGGCCTTAGGAGACGTTATCCCAACTACGAGAGCGATCCGGAGAAGAAGAAGGTTCTGGAAGACAGGCTCAACTACGAGCTGGGTGTCATCCTGAAGATGGGTTTCGACGGATACTACCTGATCGTGCGTGACTACATCTACTGGGCCAAGACCCATGGAATTCCGGTAGGTGCAGGCCGTGGATCCGGAGCCGGATCGATGGTCGCATACTGTATTGATATCACAAACGTGGATCCGATTGCCCACGATCTGCTGTTCGAGAGGTTCCTTAACCCCGAAAGAGTCTCGCTTCCCGATTTCGACATCGACTTCTGCTTCGAAGGCCGCCAGAGCGTCATTGACTATGTAACCGACCACTACGGCTACGACCGTGTGGGACAGATCGCTACGTTCGGAACCCTCAAGGCCAAGGCCGTCGTAAAGGATGTTGCCAGAGTCCTGGACATTCCGTTCGATGAGTCCAACAGGATCACGAAATATGTTCTCGACACACTGCCGGACGAAGCCAAGGCCGAGCATGTGACATCCCTTCTGGAATGGTCCATCCGCGTATCGCCCGAGCTTCAGGAAACAAGAGCCCGCGGCGGAGTTTATGAAGAACTGTTTGACGTCTCTCTGCGTCTCGAGAACCTCGCAAGGCATGTTTCAACGCACGCATGCGGAGTTGTGATAGGGCAGACCGCACTCAAGAACTACGTGCCGCTCTACAGAGACCCCAAATCCGGCGGTCTTTCCACGCAGTACACCATGAACAACCTCGAGCGCTGCGGTCTGGTAAAGATGGACTTCCTGGGTCTCAAGACCCTGACGCTGATTCGCAACACCGAGCGCCTTATCAGAAAGACCAAGCCCGATTTCGATATCGAGAAGATCCCCGAGAACGATAAGGAAACATTCGAGATGCTTTCGCGCGGAGACAGCATGATGGTCTTCCAGCTTGAAAGCCCGGGCATGCAGAAGAACCTCAGGCTCCTTGAGCCCACGCGCTTTGAGGAGCTGGACGCAATGGTATCGCTCTACAGACCCGGTCCGATGGACTATATTCCCAAGTACATCGATTCCAAGCAGGGCAGGATTCCAATCCAGTATCCCGACCCGTCCTTGGAAGCCCTTCTCAAGCCCACCTACGGAGTCATCGTCTACCAGGAGCAGGTCATGCGTGTCGCCCAGATAATCGCAGGCTTCACCCTCGGCGAAGCAGATACGCTGCGAAAGATCATGGGAAAGAAGAAGGTCAAGGAGATGCCCGCGCAGGAGGAGAAATTCATCAAGGGCGCAATGGCCCTGGGACACTCCGAACAGCATGCGTCCGACATCTTCCAGATGCTCAAGCCCTTTGCGAAGTACGGCTTCAACAAGAGTCACAGCGTGTGCTACACGCTTCTTGCCTACAGAACCGCATACCTGAAAGCCCATTTCAAGGCGGAGTTCCTTGCGGCGAACCTCACCAACGAAATCGGGTCCGGAGACAAGTACAAGGAATATCTGGATTATGTGAAGAACCAGGGCGTGAAGATTCTTCCACCCAACATAAACGATTCGGAAATGTACTTCAACGTCGTGGACGGGAAGCTGGTCTACGGCTTTGCCGGCATAAAGGGACTGGGCCCGTCATCTGTGCAGATGATCCTGGACGAGAGGCAGGCCAACGGTCCTTACAAGGACTTTTTGGACTTCATAAAGAGAAGCGACCAGAAGATCCTCAGCTCCAATGTCCTGGAAGGCCTGATCAATGCCGGAGCGTTCGACTGCTTCGGCTACAACAGGCCCACGCTTCTTGCGAACTACGAGCTGGCAATCAAGTTTACGCAGAACGACAAGGAGGCCCAGAGCATGGGACAGAACCTCCTGTTTGCCGGATTCGAGGACGAGGCCACCAACTTCGAGATGAAGATCCAGCCTGACTACGAGTTCCTGGAAAAGCTGGAAATAGAGAAGAACTATCTGGGATTCTATGTGTCCGGACATCCGCTCGATACCTACAGGAAGCTTTGGGAAAACTGCGTGAAGCTGGATCTTTCCAAACCCGAGAGAATCAGCGAAGGAGTGCGCTATGATCTTGTCGGCATGGTGACCGAACGCAAGGAGGTCATGACCAAGGCCGGAACCAAGATGGGGCGTCTTGTGATCGAGGACTACAACGGACATCTGGAAGTGACGGTCTTCGCAAAGCAGTGGGCGATGTGCTCGGTCGGCGTGGTAGCCGGAAAGATCATTGCCGTAAGCGGACGGTTCAAGCTCTACAACGGCAACATGGGCTTCTCTGCCGATGTGGTTTTTGTCGATCCCAACCAGATGAAGAGCGAACGACCCCACAGGGTCTATGTGGAGATTGACCACAGCATCTATGCCGGACGGGATTCCCTGCGTGAAATCAGAAGCGTCGTGAAAAAACACCGCGGAACTGCGGAGTTCGTACTCTGTGTCTACAAGGGAACCGATGATGACGGCAAGCTGGAGGGAAAACCCCAGAAGATCGTGGCCGGCGAGAAGTTCACGGTGGATGGCTCAAGGGAACTGATGCAGGAGCTGCGGGAGTGTCAGAGCGTACACGACGTGTACTGCGAGTGAGGATAATATGGAATTTCTACAGGGAATCTGTTCGTTAATCGCCTGGGTGCTGGGAGTCTACTCCCTGGTCATCCTTGTCAGGATAATCATCTCCTGGATTCTCCTTTTCAGCAGAATCAACGGCTGGAGATCCGGTAACGGCGGCTACGGCTACAATCAGGAAGACCCGAATCATCCGAGCGGCCTTGCAAATGCCGATATGGTTCTGGGAAAGATATGCGATCCCTATCTGCACATGTTCAGCGGGGTGAAATTCCTGCGCAGGTCTTCGCTGGATCTGACTCCCGTCCTGGCTCTGGTTCTTCTGAACTTCGTCAGGAGCGTTCTCGGGATGTTTGCCGACATAGGGAGCCTTTCTCTCTGGGTCATCCTTGCAATACTGGTCAACGCACTCTGGAGATCGCTGTTCGCGTTCCTTCTGTTCCTGCTGATAGTGCTTCTGATAGTAAGGTTCTTCCTGGGCCGGAGCACATCGCTTTCGGCAAGCAACTGGATCAACACCATAGACCCGATCCTGGACCCCTCGGTCAACAGGGTCTACAAGCTTTTCTACAAGAACAAGCAGGTCGATGATCAGAAGATCGTTCTGACCTCCATTATTTTCTACGTTGTGATCCTCGTGGTGACAAGCGTTGCGGTTAATGCTCTGGTGAATTTCCTGATAAGGCTCTGATTTTCTGATATCTGCACAAAAATGTTCATAGGAGAGTTGAAACAGGACATCAAAACTCTTCCCGGAGTAGGGAAGAAGACCCGAGAGGATTATGAGAACCTGGATATCCGCACGCTTGAGGACCTGATTCAGACAACCCCGCGGGGTTACGAGGACAGAAGCCACCGCATCTGCATCGGTCGCCAGAACGACGAGGACGAAAGCTGGACCAACACCTTCGTGCGCGCAGAGAGCGTAAGCGAGTTCGGCCCCGGCAGAAAGAATGTGAAAATCATAGTCCGTGACACGGAGAACAACCAGAAAGCCTTTCTGATGGGTTTCAACCGCACCTATCTCTCCAAGACGGTTTTTCCCGGAGCCTTCTACCATCTCTATGCCAACATCACGCCCTATGGAACAGGACTTACCAGCGCCCAGTTCGAGCTCAAGCCGGTGCGCGAAGAAGACATCATGGTTGCCGGCGACATGCTTCTCGATCAGGGAATCCTTCCCGTGTACGGCCTCTCCGGAGGGCTTACCCAGAAAATCATCCGCAGGGATGTGAAGTCCGCCCTGGCCAAGGTCTCTTTCTTCGATGACGAGATTCCGCAGACACTGATGGACAAGTACCATCTGATGCCTATGGACAAGGCGATCAGGGAGATCCATTTCCCGACATCGGACAAAACATTAAGGGAATCGCGCAGGGCGCTTGCTTTCCGTGAAGTCTTCTATCTGCAGCTTGAGGCCAAGCGCCGTCCGCCTGTGGAGCGCAGGCGCCAGGCCATTGACGGCAGGACCTACGACGCTGAAAAGCGTTTCATTGAAAGTCTTCCCTTCGAGCTTACGGCCGATCAGGTGAAGGTCCTGGAGGAGATCCGCAAGGATATGAGCGGCTCGGAGAGCATGAACCGCCTTCTCCAGGGTGATGTAGGATCCGGAAAGACCCTGGTCGCATGGGTTTCGGCCCTTCATGCGATCTGCGACGGCGCCCAGGTGGCATTCATGGCTCCGACAGAGCTTCTGGCGCGCCAGCATGCACAGGTGGCCGATGCCCTGTTCAGGAATACCGGCATCACCGTGGCGTTTCTCAACGGCGAAGTGCATGGAAAGCCGCGTCAGATGCTTCTGGACCAGCTGAAGGCCGGAAACATCGATCTTCTGATCGGAACACATGCCCTGTTCTCCAAGGATGTTGAGTACAGGAACCTGCGTTATGTGATTATAGACGAGCAGCACCGCTTCGGTGTGGAGCAGAGGAGATCCCTTCTCGAGAAGGGTATTGAACCCGATGTGCTTCTCATGACTGCAACGCCCATTCCGCGTACGCTTGCTCTGACCGTGTTCGGTAATCTCAACGTCTCGACGATCAAGACCATGCCCAAGGGAAGGCTTCCGGTAAAGACCTACCTCGTGGATGATACCAAGCGCGATGAGATGTACCGGGCCGTAGGTGTCGAGATGCAGCGCGGCCATCAGGCCTACTTCGTCTATCCGAGAATCGATGATGAGGGCAATTCGGATCTTCGCGATGTCATCACCATGTACGAGTTCCTCTCAACGCAGAAATATCCGTCATTCAGGGGAGCGCTGATTCACAGCCGCCTGCCGGAGGACGAGAAGATAGCCATCCTGAACGATTTCTCCGCAGGGAAGCTGGACTATCTAGTATCGACCTCTGTTGTTGAAGTCGGAATAGATGTTCCCAATGCCACGTGCATGGTGGTCGAGCACAGTGAGAACTTCGGACTGTCGGCCCTGCATCAGCTGCGCGGGCGTGTCGGAAGAAGCTCGCTTCAGAGCTGGTGCTTCCTGGCCTATGAGAAGACCATCACGGAGGACGGCAAGAAGAGGCTTTCGGTGCTCAGACGTACCAATGACGGCTTCGAGATTGCCGAGGAGGACCTGAAGATCCGCGGACCTGGAGAGCTTGCGGGTCTGAGACAGAGCGGATTCCTGCACCTCAAGTATGCCGATCTGGAGAAGGATGTTTCCATGATGGCCACCGCACGCGATGAGGTTGACGGTATCCTTTCTTCGGATCCCGGACTGTTGAGTCTGGACAACGCCGTAATACGCAGGGTTCTCGGACTGAAGAACTGAAAAATCAAAAAAAGTCTCATAAAATGCGTCGGAATTTCTAATATTTTCGACAGTTTTTCCGTTATATGCATCAGGAGGTTCTTCCATGATGACACAGGAAAACAGCATGCAGATGCACATGGTGATGCTTGGCCTTGAAGAAGGCGAGAGGCGCGGCCGCATGAAGGCTCTCAGGGATGCGGCCTACAACATGTCCGACCTCGGCGTGGACATCGATACTATAGCCAGATTTCTGGACCTCAGCCCGTACAACCTGCGCTATCTGGTCAACTGCACCGACTGGGACATATGCAGCACCATGTGCTCAGCCTGCAGAATCAACGAGCCGGTGTATAAGGAAACTAAGTGAGCACTTGCGACTTTGGCAAAGATAGGTATATACTTATCTTGTCGGAGAGCAATATGGTCAGCGAAGCAAAGAAGAAGGCACAACTCAGATACGATAAGGAGAATACCAAGCAGATAATTCTCAAACTGAACACCAAGACCGATGCAGATGTAATAGGCAAATTGGAAAATGTCGGGAACAAACAGGGATATCTGAAGGACCTGGTTCGCGGGAACATGCGAAATGATACAGGTGTGCTGTCTTTGGATTCAATAAAACTGCTGGTGCTGCCGGTAGCCAAACGGAATGCGTTGAACAGCATCTCATTGTTCGGGTCCTACGCAAGGAATGAGGCAAAGCCGGAAAGTGACATCGACCTTTTGATCGATGGAGGAAACTACAGCGGATTGTTCGGATTTATGGACATCAAAGAACAGTTCGAAAGAGCACTGGGAAAGAAGGTCGACTTGATTTCCAGAGTTGCACTGGAAGAAAACAAGTCCGAGTCAGGGCTTCTTTTCAAACGGAATGTGAATAGGGATGAAAAGGTGATTTATGCCAGATGAAAGAGACAGCGGCATCATCCTGAGGATGATTGAACACTGCAAAAGGATTGAAGAAATCCGCGAGCGCCTCGGTAACAGTTTTGAAGCCTTTGTTTTAGACCCAGTCTATGAGGATGCAATCAATATGAACATCTTCCAGATCGGAGAACTCTCCAACCAGTTGTCTGATGCATTCAAGGAAAGCAATCCGGAAATACCCTGGCATAGGATCTACGGAATCAGGAATGTGATTGCACATGCCTATGTGATAGTGGATAAGAGAACAATCTGGGAAACCGTAGAAAATGATATTCCTGGTTTTTGCAACAGACTGAAAACCTATTTGAAAGCGGATTAAATTGAACGCTCGGGATAATTGTAGCATAAACACAACTGCCTGCCGTATCAATGAGCCGGTGTATAAATAGAATGACAATTACACGAAAACGTGTTAATGTTAAATCGAGGGTAGCTATGTCTTTGATTTCAGTATCGGAATATGCCATGAAAAACAACAAGGACCCGGGAAACATCAGACGCTTTCTTGCTGAAGGGCGGCTTCAGGGAATGAAGATAGGGAAGCAGTGGGTTCTTGACGAAGATGCTCAATATCCAGCTGATCAAAGGGTTGTGTCCGGTATCTACAAAAACTTCAGGAAAAGGAAATATTTCAATTCCGATAGGATACTTGCTTCATCTGTCGGAGAGATGATTAAGGAATTGCGAGGTATTTACGGAAAACTTCTGTATCAGGCGATACTATATGGGTCCTACGCAAGGGGAGATGAAACTGAGGAGTCTGATGTAGACATTGCCTTGCTGATAGAGGGAAAGGCTGACCCGGAAATGACCGAGAAAATGCTTGTCTGCGTTTCCCGCCGCGAATTGGAATGCGGCAAGGTTCTGTCTGTCGTGGATATAGACAGCAAGAGGTATTCCGAATGGTCGGAAACCCTCCCGTTCTACAGAAACATAAAGAAGGAGGGTATTGTTCTATGGACCCGAAGTTGAAAGAACTAGGAGAAATCGAAATGAAATATGATATCAAACCCTGTACAGAGGAAGACGAAGATTTCATAGAAGAAAAGCTCGATGCGATCAATCATTCCATCGTGCCGCCTGAAGAGGGTGGCGAGGATGAGGATATTGTTTTTAAGATTGCTGATGATGAAGGAAACACAATTGCCGGATGTATTCTGGTAATCGGCAGCTGGAAGATAGCAGAACTCGATATCATCTGGGTTGACGAGAAATACCGCAGAAAAGGTCTGGGGTCGGCGCTGATCCGAGAAGCGGAAAAAGCCGCAAGGGAAAGAGGCTGCTACGTAATGATTCTCGGCACCTTTGATTTTCAGGCAAGGCCGCTTTACGAGAAACACGGCTATTCGCTCTGCGGCACCGTCAGGGATTTCCCCAGAGGACATGAAAACTATACCTTGATCAAGCGCCTCGACCAGTCCGACCAGGAGCCTTCTCTTTCAAAGGACTTGCCGACAAGATTCGAAATCAGTCTGGGCAATGAGGATGATGCCGAGTTCATAATCAAAGGGCTTGACGAGTACAATACGTCGCAAGCGGCCCGAAAACATAAGAAATACATACCTCTCGAAAAAAAGCTGCTGGATGCGGACGGCAACCTGATTGCCGCGATCTTTGCGGGCGTCGGGAGATGGAACAGCTTTGAAATCGATATGATCTGGGTCGATGAGCCTTATCGGAATAAAGGCATAGGATCCGAACTGCTTGCAGAAACCGAGAGAGAGGCAAAAGAGTACGGAGCATATTTTGCTTTGGCAGAAGGTCTGTTAGATTGGCAGACCGGCTTTTTCAAGAAGAAAGGCTATATGACAGTCGGTACGCTGAACGATTGTCCCAAGGGTCACTGTATGCATGTTCTCGAAAAACGGTTCTAAGGTTTTCATTTTGCAATACTAAGCGGAGCAGCTACCGGGTGCTAAGACTTGCACCGACTGGGACATCTGCTCCGTGACCACCACGGAATGCAGGGTGAACGAGACGGTGTATAAGAAATAGCTTGCAAAAATAGGATTTATCCTATATTCTACTGAGCTGTAATGGGAGAAAACAATGGGAACCAAGTTCAATGATTTTCTTGCAGAACAGCTCAAAGATCCTGAATTCAGAAGGGAATTTGAAGCGCTGCAGCCTGAACATGCCGTCGTTCAGGCGCTGATAGATGCCAGAAAAGCTTCCGGCCTTACGCAGAAGGAGTTGTCTGAACGTACAGGAATTGCACAGGGAGATATCTGCAAACTTGAGAGAGGGAATGCAAATCCTTCTATCAAAACACTACAAAGACTCGCACTTGGTATGGGAATGGTCTTGAAGGTGGAATTCATTCCTCTTTCTTAAAACTGAATTTGAGTGAAAGAATGATGAAGATCCATATTCTCGGATGGCCGGAAAAGCAGTTTTATAGGAGAGGGAAGAAAACAATGGTTTTACTTGTTGTAGATATGCAGAAAGGCTTGGTGGATGATGAACTCTATGCCTTTGATACTTTCATGGACAGGACCGTCAGGCTGATCGATGCTGCGCGCAAAAGCCAAGATGAAGTGATCTTCGTTCAGCACGATGCCGGCCCGGACAGCGGCATGACATACGGGGACGAAGCTTTTGAAATCGATGACCGCGTGAAGCCGGAGCCGGGCGAGAAGGTCTTCGTAAAGACCATCAACAGTTGTTTCGGCAACAAGGACTTCAGGGAATATATGGAAAAGCAGGAAGACAAGCGTCTGATGATCATAGGGCTGCAGACGAACTACTGCATCGACTGTACCGTAAAATCCGCCTTTGAAAGAGGCTTTGAGGTAATCATCCCGGAAGGGACAAACTCCACCTTCGACAATGACTACATGACAGGTGAGACCACATACAAGTATTACAATGAGGATGTCTGGGAAGAACTGGTCGATGCAGTAACTTTCGAGGAAGCCCTGGACCTGTTGGGAAAGTGAAATGAAAGACTACATTATCCGTTTTGAAAAGAAAGAGGATTACAGGGCTGTTGAGAACCTGATCAGGGAATCGTTCTGGAATGTCTACCGTCCCGGATGCAGCGAGCACTATGTGATGCATGTCCTTCGGGATGATCCTGCCTTCGTGAAGGAGCTGGATTTCGTCATGGAACAGAACGGCACTCTGATTGGACAGAATATGTTCATGCGCACCGTCATCAATGCCGATGACGGCAGGACAATTCCTGTTCTGACCATGGGTCCCATCTGCATAATGCCGGATCTTAAGCGTAAAGGCTATGGGAAGGCACTGCTCGACTATTGTCTGGCAAAGGCAGCCGAACTTGGTTACGGCGCTGTCCTGTTCGAGGGGAACATAGGCTTTTACGGCAAGTGCGGTTTCGATTATTCGAGCAAGTTCGGAATCAGATATCATGATCTGCCGGAGGGGGCGGATTCATCGTTCTTCCTCTGCAGGGAACTGAGGCCGGGATATCTTGACGGGATTACCGGGGTATATCAGACGCCGCAGGGCTATTATGTGAAGGACTCCGACGTCGAGGAATTCGACAGAGCCTTTCCGCCGAAAGAGAAGCTGAGGCTTCCGGGACAGATTTTCTGAGTTATGGCATCCAGCAGAGATTTTCTTGATTATATCTTGGAGCAGTTGTCGGGTCTCGGTGACGTGGAATACCGGGCAATGATGGGTGAATACATCATCTATTTCAAAGGCAGGATCGTAGGCGGCATCTACGATGACCGCTTTCTGGTAAAACCCACGCAGTCGGCACAGGCGATGATGCCTGATGCTGAGATCATATGCAATGGTCTTGATGTTTACAACACGTCGCAGGCTGCTCGTGATCATAAGAAATACATACCTCTCGAAAAAAAGCTGCTGGACGCTGACGGCAACCTGATTGCCGCTATCTTTGCGGGCGTCGGGAGGTGGAACAGCTTTGAAATCGATATGATATGGGTCGATGAGCCTTATCGTAATCAAGGTATAGGCTCTAAGCTGCTTGCAGACACCGAGCGGGAGGCGAAAGAGCACGGTGCATATTTCGCTCTGGCAGAAGGTCTGTTCGATTGGCAGACCGGTTTTTTCAAGAAGAACGGATATGCGACAGTAGGCACACTGGATGATTGTCCGAAGGGTCACAGTATGCATGTTCTTGAAAAACGATTCTGAGGTCTTTCAATGCCTAAGATAATTGCAGTGATAATTGAATTGGTCATACTCGTTTGCGGCCTGTGGGTTTTGACCTTCCTCTCGACTTTTCTGCATGAGTTCGGCCATGCAATCGGATATATGATTGCTGCCGGAGACAGGCATTGGAAGATTAGGGTCGGATTCGGGAAGCGCATTCTGAAGACAAAGAGGTTGACGGTGAAGCTGGTTCCCCTGGACGGCTATTTTACACCGTTGGAGAAGGGTAAAATAAATACGAGGGCCAAGCTGATAGCAATTCTTTCAGGAGGTCCGATAGTTTCTCTCATACTGGTTATCGGCCTGGCGTTTTTGAACTTCGGAGGAATAACCTTCAATTCAGAAGTCATTACACCCGAAGCCATCGAATTCTTCATCAATGCTGCTTTCTTTATCAATCTGTTCATCCTGATTATGTCCTTGATCCCCGCTCACTATTTCCTCGGGGAAATCAAAGGGTTGGAAACAGACGGACTGCAGATAATCAATGCCTTCAAGAATAAATAATTATTAGTAAATTTCATCTTAATGGAGAGAAAATTATTATTATTTATGATTAAGTGTAATAAATATCGATAATTGTTACATTTTTATATATTTATAACTTGAAAAACACCTCAATACAACGATATCTTTAACGTGGGTAAAACATTGATAGGAATTTGGTGAGGTGAAAAAAGTAATTCTCTCATTCATTACATTGCTGTCTCTTTTTGCTCTGCATGCGAGCGTGTTCGTCTTGAACAAGGGTTTGAGTGCGAGCCTTCGTGTTGAGCAGGTACCTCCTTCATTCAGCATATACGGAGGACTGTCGGCCGGGAATTACACCGTCGCCGGAACAAATATCGTTCCGGGACAACAGGGACCAATCAATGAGCTGAGCGTTCCTGTGGATCTGACTTCGGAGGATGTCGTTGTCTACATCAAGGTGGTGCAGTCTGTAAGCGTAAGTTTTTTCACAAGTACAGGATTCGATATCAGCATTTCCGCCACAGCTCTCAGACTCGACGGGACGGATGATGTCTACAAGACGAATTCTCCCGAAATAGTGGAGAACTCCTATCTTGCGGATACGCCGATCGATGCAGACGGCAACGGCTCGTATGACTTCACAACAACAAGGCAGGAACCGAACGTTGGAACGACGGTAACGTACAGGGTCACTTATCCCACCGGGGTGGAGGTTCCCAGAATCCATAACGGGAACGAGATTGTTGTAGGTGGCTTCGCATACAAGTGGGAGCACAAGGAAGACCTGATTGCAGGAAAGTACATCGCCAACGTAGTCCTGCAGTACACGGTGGTATAGGGGAGGAAGGGATGATCATCAGAAAAAGCATCGTTCTTCTGATCCTCGCTGTGGCAGCACTGGCGGCAGCCTTTCCTGCAAGGATAAACGGACCTACCGCCAGTTTCCAGGTCAAATGGCATGTCGAGAACCGGGAGAACAACTATTGTGAACTGCTGATCAAGGATTTTGCCACGGCATCATCCGATGTGTTGGAGGGAACGACTCTCTCGCTGGCCTATACCAGTGAAGTGCAGGGTCTGTTCACTCTCCAGTACAGGACCAATATGATCAAGCAAAACCACACGCTGGAGCTGGAATTCACGCCGCTCATTGCCGGCGGACAGATTACCCCTCTGGGGTTCACTGTAAGTTACATCATCGGTGAACAGGGGTATCTCAGCTACAACAGTACTACAAGGTCCTGGACGTATGACCAGAGCGACAACAGCATACTGACCGGCAGTTTCTCGGTACCTTATAACCAGGTGGGTTCGAAATCTTCCGGCCCCATCGTGTTCCTCGCCAAGCATCCCGCGGATGAGAACAGGCCGATTGTCACCAAGAGGATTCCCGTAAGCCTGAGACTGGATGATATGAACGCAGTACAGGATGTCACCTATATTTCGACAATCACAATCAGGATGTACTCGCCATGAAAAGAATCGTGATTGTGCTTCTATTGTTGCCGGCTTTGGCCTCTCTTGCATTTGCTCTCAGGAGTCCGGAAGGGGAATTCGAGTTCTACGCCTACTATAATGCAAGCGCCCACGAGAACAACTGGCTTGAGCTGGACATATATGACGGCACCAATTCCATGAAGAATGCCGCCATCATCCAGGTTGCGGACCCGTCGGTTTCAACCGAGCAGAGCGTTGGCTTCTCTCAGAACGTTTTCCACTGGGAATTGAGCGGGAATTATGATGACAAGGTCACCATCACCATCAACATTCTCCCTCTGCAGGCCTTCAAGAACGGAACATACTATATACCCAAACACAAGTTCACGCTGACTTACAATCCGATTGTCCTGGACAATCTGAAATACCCCCACCTGGATATCTATAATGAGCTGTTCGATACTGCCTACTACTCGAACTGGGAAAATAAGGTTGCCGGAATTACCACCGACAATATCACAAAGACGGTCGAATTCAGCACCAAGGAAGAGGGCAACTACCCATATCTCAGCTACGGATTAAGCGGAATAAGTGTCTCATACTCCGGTTTCATATGGCGTGCAGTCAAGAACAAGAAACCTGTGGCTCCCGGAAAGCCTGGCGACCCGGATTTCAGGAACATGATATGGACCAGAAGCGGAGTCTGTTCACTGACCGTTCTGGACTATGACACAACTACTGAAGGCGACTTCGACTATGTCGCCAATATCTCGATAACGGTAACGGTGGATAAATGACGGGAAGAAGATATCTGACAACCATACTGATAATTCTCCTCCTGCTTCCCTTCAGCCTCTGCGCGCTGATGACCCACGTCGGAGCCAGCCATACAGCGGAGAACCAGCCTATAGGGATGACCGTTTATGGATTCATCGAGGGCGATGAGCCGATTTTCCGTATAGAACCTTCTGCTCCTGAGTATGGCGGAGAGGGCATCAACCTTGATGTCATGGATCCCGCTAATGAGCTGAGATACCAGATCGCCCCTTCTGCCCAGGCGATGAGCATTGCGGGAGCCAAGATCGGGTCGTTCTCAGTGGTTTCGTCCCTGTCGAACAGAACAATCATAATAACCCACACGCCTCTTATCCTTATCAGGGATACGTCCGTAGAGGTGGATTGGGAACTGGCCGTCAGCTGGAATCTGAACGGAGAGCATAGGACCAGTTTCTGCCTCAGTACTTTCGGGAATACTTCCAGCGAGGGTAGAGAGATTACCATCAACCTGAACGGAACCGGCAATGATGTGGTTCGCATACACGACGCGCTTCTGTATTTCCGTCTCAGCAACACCGATGCAGTGACTGAGTCTGGCAGTTATCACGCATTCGTGAAGTTCTGGGTGGAGGGCATATGAAGAGAATAGCTGTTATTCTGATTATGATTGCCTTCTTGCTGGGCTTCGCATATGCCTTGAACCAGGAATTCATAGAAAGGGTCTGGGCCTTCAACGGGACACAGGCCACCACTATCGACCTGTCTAAGACATTCTATCTTCCGACCTATGGTGTGACCTGGGAGGAAAAGAGCAATGATCTTGTCAACGGAACCTATCTTACACAGGGCGTAGGTGCAAACGGAATCGCGCATATAGGTGTTGCGAGCTGTACCCACTCCATAACATTCACTGTCTCTACGACAGGCAGATTCGTATCGCAGTCCGACCCGACGAAGTACCGTGATTTCTATGTCGCGCTCAAACCCAGAATCAGGGAATACACGTCATGGGCCGCAGGAGGAACCGACCACAACTACCTTGTGGACCTGTATAACGGCCGGATAGCAAGTTCCTCCGACAGAGTTCCGAACACCAGAGGTAACAACTCCGTGTCGGTAAGAACCCCTGTGATGCCTTCCTTCCTGAATGCAGCAGGAAACGGGGTGGATCTCTCTGACCTTTCGAAGAGACTTCAGGTGGATGGATCGACATATGTCTTTGCGACCAGAGTCTATTATGACGTGCTTCTCTGTCTTGAGCCCATAACGTCCCAGGACATGGTTCATCTGGCAAGACTTGACGACTATGTCGCGGAGATTAACGTGACATGGCAATGCAACGATCCAACCTGCTCCGGGGAGACGGCCGGAATCCACAACGGGCAGTATACCTTTGTCATCCGCGGATACTACGGCGACGCCAACAACCAGGCCGACAACGTGTTCCTGCTTGTTACGCCGGAGGCCGTTGCCTCGCGAATCGACATCATGGGTATGATCGACAACAGCAACCACAGTGGCAAGGAACAGATTGCGACGATGAAGGTCATCACCACGACTCCGACATCAAGCAATGACTGGAACAATCTCGTGAAGGTCTTCATCTCTTCAAGTGTGGATTACAATAATCCGGGAACCCCTTTTGCTTTGACGCGATACTATTCCAAGTCGGGGTCGAATGAACCGAAAAGCATTCCCTTCACTGTCAGGGTATATAATGAGGGCTACCAGAACACAAATAACTACAATCGTGAATATGATGGTACGGATTACTGGATCAGCCCGAGTGAGAGTTCGGGAATGTGTCTGGATTTCACCGGAAACATGCTCATAGACAACAACCTCGGCGGTTATGATACCGTGAACGTCATTTCAAGATTCAGGGAAAGGGCCGGAAACAATTCGGTCGGAATGGTGTACAACGGTGTTGTGATGATTGAAATCGAGGATGAGGACGGTTACATAGCGTCCCACAAGAACGAATACAGCGGTCTGTACATGGAAGACATTTACTTCCACATCGTCTACAACAACTGAGAAGTTGAGAAGTCTTATCCCTATTGCTTTACGGGAACCTTCTTCACGTCGTTTCCGAAGAGGGTATGGAAATCGTCCTTCGTGGAAATGATCTCGATTCCGCTT
This sequence comes from Spirochaetota bacterium, assembly GCA_918298275.1. Classification (GTDB taxonomy): domain Bacteria; phylum Spirochaetota; class Spirochaetia; order Sphaerochaetales; family Sphaerochaetaceae; genus UBA9732. Next base: position 20,471 of record CAKJZO010000049.1, read on the forward strand.
GCCTTGTAGGTTTCCGCATTCTTCAGAGCCTTTGCGGTATTGCCGTATTCCCTTTCCTCATCGTCGGCTATGACAATGAAGGCCTTGCTCGGATATTTGTTGTCAGTGATCGTGTAGATGCACATTGCAACATCGCCGCCGCTGTTCCCGAATGCAAGTACAGGCTGCTTTCCGATTTCGCGCACAATGGCATTCACCTTGAGCATGTTGGTGTTTTCTCCTGCATAGCTTCCGTCGAAGACTACCTTGTCAGTTGCCTGATAGTTGTATTCCGATGCCTGCGCAGAGCCCTGATTGGTTGCCATATAGCCGTATTCGGTTCCGATGATATGGTCGGGTTCCAGACCAAGCATATCGCAGGCCAGAGCACGGACGATGTTGCGTTCGGTGGCGGTCACTATATATACTTCGAAGCCATTTGCCTTGAGGACGTTGACCAGTTCCACCATCGGCCTGTATCCGCAGTCGCTCCACTTCAGTCCTGTGTAGCCCTTGATATCGGTTTCCTTGAACCTGCTCACCATTTCCGAAAACTCGGCCATCGTCATTCCCTTGTAGGCGATGGCTCCGGCAGTTGCCTGGCGAGTGCTCATTCCCGAGGGTTTTTCTCCCCATGAAGCATCGATTATCTCCTGGGCAACAGCCTTGACTTCCGGTGTTATGGTCGGGCTTCCGCTGTTCAGAGCATAGTCTGCAAAGACCATGTATTCGAAGCAGAAAGGAGCGTCCTCTATGATTATTGTTCCGTCCAGATCAAACACCGCGATTCTGTCTTTGACGGGGATGAAACTGTCGGAGTTTTCGTCCGTAATTGCAGTGATGTATTCATTGATCGATCTGGCCACAGCGGAGTCCTCTGCCCAGTTCTCCGAAGAGAGCAACGTCCGCTTTTCGACTGCAGCCTGTGCACAAAGTGCCGAGACGGCAAGAATCAGAATCAGAACAATTGAAAGAGTTTTCTTCATGGCAAATTCTCCAACGGGATATCAGATTCCCAACGGTTTTTCAGAGGTGTTTCTATAGAACTTGAGCATGTTGCGCCCGTACTTGCGGGTATCTATCAGCTTGAGGTCCCCGATTTGCTCCGGCCACTGGTTTTCCTCCGGTGCGGGGAAGTGGATAATGAACAGTCCGTCAGGCTTGACGCATTTGCGTCTGTCTGCAAGTTCGGCAAGCTGAATCTTCTTTCCCATGGGAAAAGGAGGGTCTGCATAGACGATATCATACTGAATTTGAGCGCAAGGAATGAATTTCAGGACATTGGAAAAGAAGATTCTGATATCACACTCATCCTTGGCCCAGCTGATGTTCTTCTCCATCACCTCGCGCTTTGCCCTGTCCATTTCCACGAGATGGACGACCGAGGCACCGCGGGAAGCCGCCTCAAGGCCCACGCAGCCGCTTCCCGAGAAGAGGTCGCAGAAGCTGGCCCCGTCAAGCGGTCCGAGAATGGAGAACAGGGATTCTCTCATGCGGTCCATCGCAGGGCGGATCTCAAGCTCCCCCGTGGGGATGATGACCTTGCGTCCGCAGTACTTTCCGCCTGTGATTCTCATGGTCAGCATGATCAGCCTGCCAGGTAGTTGGTGTTGATTTCGTTGAGAATGACTTCAAGAAGCCTGACGGCTCTCTCTATCTGAAGCTTGTTTGTGTTCTGTCTTACCGAGATGTGAAGATCGGTTGCAAGCCTTCTGGAAACTTTCTGGATCTTTTCCGCGGTAATCGGGAATGTAAGGGTGGAGAGCAGGTTGTCGAAATCCTGGGACATGTAGAAGCAGGAGTTCGGAAGCGTTATGCACAGCGACGGGTTGGTGATTCCACCCTGACTGATCGAGTACTGCAGTCCGAGAATCACTGCCTCCGAAGGATTGAGCATGGGCGAATCCAGGGTCCTGGAGATGAACTGCATCTGGTTCGAGTTGTCGGTGGGAATCCTGATCTTTGTCAGGAGCGCACTGTCTGCGAACAGGAAGTTGCCCTTTCTGTCATAGAGCTTGGATACGGGAACCCATCTGGAGGTGGCTGCCTTGGAGACCATCCTGATTTCGGCTGTCGCATTGAGGGTTGCAAGGACGCAGCTCATTGTGAAGCGCTTGTCGCTGGTACACAGTGAACCGCCGAGGGTTGCCTGGTTCCTGATTACCGAACTTCCGATAGAGCTGATGGCGTTGTAGAGTTCCTTGGAGAAGATGAAGCTTCCCATTGTCATGAGCTGCTGGATCGTCACCATTGCGCCGGCCTCGAGGTATCGGTCTGCATGGTAGATTCTGGAGAGGTCCTGGATGCCGGAGAGGGCGATGATGTCCCTCTGGTTCGGGTTGGGATAGAAGCCCGGGCGGCTCATGATGTATGTTCCGCCTGCCCAGAATCTGGCGTCCTGGTTCTTGAGTTTGTTCGTTATGGCTTCACTGACCGTCTTCGGCGTGAAGACCGTAGGGGATCTAAGACCTTCTGGCACGGCGTCTGCTCCTGTATCTGTAGGCGAGGTTGATGATTTTTTCCAGATCCGAGATTTCGATGCACTGGCAGCTGCTCATGGCCATTTCCCGGGCTATCATCTCGGTACTTATGGATCCCATTCCGCTTCTGCTTCTGGCGGCCTGCTCGTTTGCCGAAGAGGCTGTCTGAGACATGTCGCCCTGACCGAAATTGCTGATTCGGTTCTGGTTTTCCTTGTCGACCTTGTTGAGGATTGACTCGATGATTATCGTCTTCGAGGCGTAGCACTGGGGACAGGGCTGGTTGCCGATGTCCGCGTAGGCGCGCTCGATGTCATGGCAGAAACGGGTTTTCTGGAAGCCCTCGAAGGTCAGGATGCTGGCGCCGTTGAGCTTGAATGCCGGAAGGAGGCAGCTGAGTGCAGCGCTTCCGTTTATCAGCACTATGCAGTTTCCGCATGAAGCACCGAGGCACTGGCTGTTGTCGGCGAATGTTATGATCTGCTCCTTGAGGATCTCGCTCAGGGGCTTGTCGGAATTCACTACCAGAGAATACTGCGAGCCGTTGATGTTGCAGTTAAGTCTCATTTGTCTTTCTCGCCTCCTTCCCTGAAGATGTTTCTATCACCTGCAAAGGTATTCTTGTTCGCTATGGCGAGGATATCGTCGCTTGTAACGGGAATCTGTCTGATGGTATGGCCCAGGGCCTGGGAGAGGGCGCTTACCAGCGCTGCGGTGGTCAGGCCCCTTAGCCCGGCGGTCAGGGACGATGCCACGAACGAGCCGTCCTGGCTGATCTTGATGTCTATGTTGCACTTTGCGCTGGATCTCGGACAGATGTCGGAGAGCACCGCTGTGATTGTGTGCCTGGCCTTGTTCAGCAGCTTGTCCATATCGAAGACATGTCCCAGATGGAAGTTCACCCAGATGTTGTCGATGATCGGCGAAAGCATCACTGTGTCTATGTGCAGGTCCATCGCAACGGTTCCGATGCTCGAGCTGTAGTAGAACGGGTCTGTGAGCTCTGCCTCGTATTGTGTCGATACCGTTATCGGCAGGCGTGAGAACTGGCGCTTTCTTGCAATCTCGGAACAGGCCTGCACCAGAAGCGAGGAGACTATTCCCATCTTGCGGGAAAGGGCGCTCGGACCCATGTCCTGGATGTCTCCGGCATTGATGTCCGTGAAGAAGATGTCTTCCGCGGGGACTTCGAGGAACTTGCGGACAGTGTCCTTCCAGATGCCGATCATGGACTTGTCTGCAGTCATCCCGGTGTTGACCCTGATCGTGTTGTCCTCATTCAGGGTTACGGTAAGCGAGTATTTTGCATTGGCGTTGAACTGCTGGGAGAATCCGAAGATGCTCTGTCCGCTGGCAATTCCTATGCCCCTGCTGTAGTTGACCATCGGATTCAGCTTAAGGCCCATCATGCGTTTCTGGGCATTGGCTGCATATTTTCTGGAATACCAGGACTTGTCCAGGACTTCCTTGATGGATTTGGTGAGCTTGTCGAAATCCGAGCCCTGCTTGACGCTTTCACACAGGGGGTTGCCGCCTTTTCCGATGTCCTTGATCCGGCTCTGTCTCCAGAGGCCGGGCTGAAGACCCAGCGAGGAAGCAAGCTGCGTGAAATGGTTCTCGGTTCCGGCAAGGGCCATGGAATAGCCGAGGTCCCCGAAGAAGCTTGCAGGAGCGGTGGCGCTTCTCTTGATCTGGATGCTGATGTCAGCGGCCTTCATCGGATAGACGGGAACAAGGCCTGCAAGCACATTGCTGCAGATTTCCGCTGCGAAGAAGGGGTAGGCTCCGAGGTCGACGGAGCAGTTTGCCTTGTCTGCCAGAATCGTTCCGTCCTCCAGGTAGGCGGTTTCATGCTCGATTTTCATCCTGGGCTGCCAGGAAATCATCGGAGCGGATATCTGTACAAGCTCTCCTGACTGCATGGCCGCCATGGCTGCGATGCAGGCCAGGACCGAAGGTTCGAGGACCAGCTGGTCGTAGGGGCTGTAGTAGGACTGCGGATAGACCGCCACATCATCCACATCGATGCCGAGGGCCTGAGCAACGCTCTTTCTGACATGAATGGGCCACTGGGAAGCCAGTCTTATGTGGTATTTCCCGTCCTTCTCAACTACGAAGACCCTGAGGTCTCCGAGCATGCTGTTGGAGAAGGGGACGACCTCAAAGGAGGATTTGAATGTCTTTGCCTTGGAATTGAAGTACTCGTCGGTGTTGCCGTAGGACCATGCGAACGGGTTTCCGTACTGGGTGCTTCCGGAGTTTTCCGAATCCGGGGTTATCTGGTATGAGACCTTGACCTGCTTGCAGAAGAGATCCACATCCTCGCTGTCATAGCCGAATACGGCCAAAACCGGCTGGCCCTTGTACAGGACCTCGTCCCTTGCGAAGAACGGGAACTCCTCGTCCATTACCTCGATGCCGCTGCAGTTTTCGAAATCCGCGGCGCTGAGAACCAGCATGTGACGGAACTGATTCTCGCTTGGCATGCTGATATCGGCAATCTTGCCGCTGGTGACCGTTGATGTGACGAGTTTTCCTATCAGATGCTTTTTGGTGAGGTCAAAAAGTTCGCTTTGTTCAGACATGGCTTAAGAATAACACCGAGGGGGTGTTTTATCAACAAGTACTAAACTTACAGTACATATGGGCCTGTCAGGATGGGAAAAGGGCAATAAAAAACCCCATGGGAAAAAGGAGGTCAAACCATGGGGGAACAAAAGGAGGTTGAGATTTACATCTCACGCTCACTAAAATAGCGAATCGGAAGGAAAATAGCAATACGTTTTGGGAAAAAACATCATAAAATTTAAGAAATGGACTAATAGTTATTTAATAATCTTTTAAAACAAATAGAGTTAGGCGGCAAATAAAAAAACGAAAATACTTACTCCGAATGATTGGAAATCAGCGTTTTCAGCTCATCCGTGAATTCTTCGAAGGGCTGTTCCATCAGGGTTTTGCATTTTTTCTGGAACTTGTCGTAGAGGACTATGAACTCCTGTCCGAACTCCGTCAGCGAGGCGCCCGAACGCTGCATGCCCCCTTTCTTGCGGGAGATGACGGCAGTTCCGAGGGAAGTCTCGAGATTGTCGACCATCCGGAATGCCTTGGAGTAGGAGATTCCAAGGTCCAGGGCCGCTGCCCTCAACGAGCCGCACTCCCGGACCTTCTGCAGAAGCCAAAGCACGCCGATGCCCATGAACTTGTCCTGTTCGTTTTCCAGATAAAGCTTGACCTTGAGGTTTATCTTGTCCATCGGTTTCCCCTTGTCTCAGAACAACGAGAGCTGCTCTTCCTCTTTCTTCGGTTCCTCTGTTTCTTCAGCTGTGTCGATCATCTTCAGGAACTCCTGTTCCGTAACGATTCTCACGCCGAATTCACGGGCTTTATCCAGCTTGCTGCCGGCGCCGCTTCCGGCAAGCAGGCAACTTGTTTTCTTCGAGACGCCCGAAACCTCCGTTCCTCCGCGCTTTTTGATTTCGTCCATTGCCTTGCTTCGGGGATTGAAGTTTTCGAAAGTGCCGGTAACGCACCAGCTCTGGCCCTGGAAAATCTGCTCAAGGCCGGAATTGTCTTTCTTTTCATCTTCCATTTGAAGTCCTGCTTCGCGAAGTTCATCGATTAATCTGCGCGTAGTAGGTGAATTTAGGCCATCGATAATCAGATTTGCGGTAATCGGTCCTATTCCTTTGATGGTGGACAGGCTCTGCTCGTCATTTTTGTCTGCCAACTCAAGGAGCTTAGGCATGCTGTCGAATCCGGCATCGCATACCAGATCCACGGCTTTTTTGCCGAACTCGGGGATTCCGAGGGAAACAAGGACATTGCGGAAC
>CAKJZO010000050.1 GCA_918298275.1 Spirochaetota bacterium
GCTGACAAGAGCTGCATTGACTTCAAAGAATGGGTTTTCGGTCGTTGCTCCGATTAGGATGAAGGTTCCGTTCTCGACCCAGGGAAGAAGGGCGTCCTGCTGGCTCTTGTTCCAGCGGTGGACCTCGTCCACGAAGAGGATGGTCCTGCTTCCGTAGAGATCAAGGCGGCGCTTTGCGGCATCGATCTCCTCCCGGAGCTCCTTGACGCCCGAAAGAACTGCATTGATTGTCGAGAAGTGGCTTTTGGTCGTGTTTGCTATCACTCGGGCAAGAGTGGTCTTGCCTGTTCCCGGCGGGCCGTAGAAGATAACCGACGAGAGCTGGTCGGCCTGGATGGACCTGCGCAGAAGGCGTCCCGGACCCACGATGTGGTCCTGTCCGATGTATTCGTCCAGAGTGCGCGGGCGCATGCGGTAGGCCAGAGGCTGACTCTTTGTATCTATTCTGCTGCTGTCGAACAACTCTCCCATGATGCCTCCGATCAGACAAGCCCGAGAACCACGGCCAGCACCGGATCCATAGCCGGATCCGGGGTGGTTCTGATCAATGCTTCTGCCGTGCCGAGATGCTCGAAGAACCTTTCCGTGAGATGCTCGGAGAACAGCCGGGCAAGTTTATCAATGTCCGTAGTTGCATCCAGGGTATCGTTGTCCTCATCGTAGAGGAGGTTCCTCGTTGCAGCCCAGGCATTGTACTGGATCACACTCTGAGTCCACACCGAGTAGTCCCAGTCGTGTATCGATTCATAGATGACAGCGACCATTTCATCCTGGAACAGGGAGCGGTAATACAGGCTGATGGATTCATTTCCGGACTCGGCCATGGTCCTGGGATCCCGGAATGAGATCTTGGACTTGAGGGTCTCGACATAATCGGAGATTGAACCGAAAAGCTGCATGACGGCAAGACTTGAAACCTCTGTCCACTGCTGCACAAGATGTTCCAACCCCGGGGCCCTGCCACGGAGTTCCCCGATTCTGGAATAATCCTGGGGAATCATGGGTTCCTTGAATTCGTTCAGCTGCTTGAACAGGTCCGAGATTGCCTGCTCCTGGGCCTGGTCCAGCACCAGATGAAGCGCATAATCGTACTGCTCATCGGTCAGATCCGCTTGGGAATCCACCGTTTTGCACGAGACTAGAAGTACTGCAATCAGAAGGGCCAGGACAACCGGCCGGAAAAGGCGCTTCATAACATGTACCATCTTAGCATTTGTTCAGTTCTTTGCAAAGGTAAAGAGCTTGCCGTCCGGCATAGGGAAACGGACCCGGAAACAATCCAGCATGAGAGTATCGCCTTCCATCCCGGTGCCGTAGATCGCATCACCCTCGATCGGGAACCCTATCCACGCGAGATGGGCTCTGATCTGATGCCTGAAACCACGCGTTATGGTACATGTGAAAAGGTTTCTGTCCTTGACGGCGATGGTCTTGTAGAGCACCGGAGTATCAGCACGCTTGATATCCTGAGTTGGCCTTACCTCCTTGGAATTTCTGCCATAAGAACGGAAATAGGATATGATTTTGATTGTCTTATTATCCCGGATATCCGGATCGATACCCTTGAGACGGGCATCTTCCACGGTCCTTGCACGGTAGGTCTTCTCAAAGAGGTCTTCCTTCTGTATCCGGAAGAGATGATTATACATCTCCTGTGTACGGGCAAAGACGACAAGACCGGATGTAGCCGTGTCCAGCCGGTGCAGCGTCCCTCCTTCCCAGGGGTTCTTCCCTATTATTTCGGAAACCTCCGGGTATTCTGCCGCGACCATTCCCAGCAGTGTATCGGATCTGTCCTGCCCCTTGAGGGGCACGGTGGGAATGCCGTGCATCTTGTCTGCAATGAGGAAATCGCTGTTCTCGAACACTATCGCGGCCATGGCCTCAGTTTGTGAACTAATGTGTTTTTTTGTCAAGCACGCAGATCATCTGCTTGACGGCTTGAAGATTATGGACGAAATTAGAGCCATGGATAGAGAAAGCATCTTATCAACACCGCAGGCGAGAACCAACTCCCTGCTCAAGAACGTATACCTGTGGATGACTGCAGGCCTTGCACTCACCACGGTCGTCGCCTATTTCATCGGCTCCAACCAGCAGCTTCTGTACAACCTGTACAGCTCGGGAGTCATGTTCATACTCATAATCGCCCAGATTGCAATAGTATTCATGCTCTCCATGAGGCTCCAGAAGATGAGCACCAAGAGCGCCATCATCTGGTTTGCAGTCTATTCCGTCTGTACCGGAGCAATGCTCAGTTCCGTCATCGCAGTCTATACCAAGGCAGTCATCGCCAGGGCATTCCTGACAACGGCGCTGATGTTCGGAGGCATGAGCATCTATGCAATGACCACCAAGCGCGACCTTTCGCGGATGGGCAATATCCTTGTGATGGCGCTGATCGGAATGCTTGTGGCATCGCTTGTGAATCTTTTCCTGAAATCCGAGACAATCTACTATGCAATGAGCTTCGTAGGCGTGGCCCTCTTCTGCGGCCTTACCGCCTGGGACACACAGAAGATCATCAGGCTGAACAACCAGTACGGCTACGAAATCGATGAGGACACCTTCGTGAAGTTGTCCATCATCTGCGCCCTCGAACTCTATCTGGATTTCATCAATATCTTCCTGTACCTGCTTCGCATCTTCGGCAGAGGCAACAGAAACTGATCTGTAGAATTGCATTCAGAGTCCCATGGCTGATGTCATGGGACTTTTTTATCATGTCATCTCGACGTAAAGTGCCAGCTGAAGGTTCTTGTTGAAACCTGCTCCGAAGATTAGGTCTCCCACGGGAGTGCTGAATCCGTATCCTATTGAGGCTCCGATATCCCAATCCCACGGCTCGAGACTTGAGAACGGAACCATGGACTTGAAGTCCGGATTCAGGACGATCCAGTTCGCCCAGCCGTACTTTATGGACGACTTGATTCCCGCACGGACAACCAGGGCGATGAAGCTGGAAACGAAACCGGTCTTCAGGTTCACCTGCAGACCCAGACCTCCGTTGATGAACTCGGCATAACGCGAACCGATGGCATAACCTGGAACTCCGTCCCAGCCGCCGTACTCTTCGAATGTTTCACGCAGTATCGTCGAACCGCGCCCGCTGTATGCGGTGGCATCGGCCCAGATCGATACCTTGTCGCTGAGTTTCAGCGTATATTCTCCGGCAAGACCCAGGTTATAGAACCATTTGTTGGTCGTGGTATTGATTCCGCCCTTTGCCAGAAAATCAACTCTGGCACCGGACTTGGAGAAGAAGCCGTTGTCGTAACCCGGATAGTAGACTGCAGAGATCGTTAGGGAAGGAACGAATGCGTATCTTCTCTTTGACTCTCCGCTTATGTCGTAGTCCCATCTGGTCGCTTCATCCCAAGTGTTGTCCATCGTGAAGTAGAACTGCGCGGAGTGGTTTCTTTCGTTTGTGACCATCACGCCGAGATCTAGTCCGACAAGGCTCTCTATTATGTTATCCCTTCTGGTTGCGCTCTTGTCCGTGACGAACGATCTGGAACCGATTTCGCCTTTCAGCCTTGCAAGGGCGAATACCCTTTCACCCCAGTCGTCGGTCAGGCGAAGGAGGTTCAGGATATGGAACTGGGTCGTCTTGTTCAATGCGAGCTTGAGCCTGACATCGAAGCTGAAGCGGCTTTGGTTGAGATCCTTTATGAAGGCTCTGAGGCTCAATGTGGGGTAAAGGGCCCTTGTCGGAGGAGTCGGTTCCACATACTCCTCCTGCTTGAGGAAGAATCCGTAACCGCCGCTGCCGTAGAGACCGAGGGAGATCCTGGTTCTGCCCATCAGATCCTCATGCCTCTGCTCTTTTGAGGCCTTGTGGTCCTTTACGGGGCGCTCTGCAAACCTGACGTAGTACTCTCCTATCCTATCCGGATCCTTGTACTCCTTCTGGTCCTCGGAAAACAGGGATGCAATCTCCTCGAACTTGGCCTTCTGCTCCTCTACTTCGCGATCACCTCTTGCAAGAATTCCCTTCGCTTCGGCAAAACTGAGCGTTCCGTAGCCGCTGAGATCCGGAGAGAACCAGTAATCGGCCATCTCCACCTCTCCCTTGGAAACGTTCTTGAGAACGGTCTGAAGCGTACTTCCCGCCGTTCCGGACAGTGTCCTGTAGTTTTCTGCGGTGAACTGATTCTTGCCGTATGCATTGAGCGTGACCACGATGATGATATCATAACCCTCGGCCACTGCCTGATGGACGATGTAGTTGCTGACAATTCCTCCGTCCATGTATACCGAACCGTCCTCGAGGATCACGGGCTCGAAGATAAGCGGAAGGCTCATGCTGGAACGCATGGCAGTAATCAGATTGCCCTTGGTGAACACATACTCATCGCCGGTCAGCATGTCCGCGGCATTGCATTCGAACGGAACAACGAGATCCGTGTCGAAATCGATGTTGTCGGGAACATTGCCTATGTACTTGTTGAAGAAGTTCAGGACAAGATAATCGTCGATGAAGCCGTTGGTGCCTCCGATTCCCTGGCCCAGAGAAACCGAGATTACATTATTGGAG